>JAJJPO010000122.1:0-3606 GCA_032907585.1 Sphingomonas sp.
GAAGTTCGCATGAGCCCCGACGACGACACGCTTGAACGGCCAGCATCCAGTGCTGTCGCCCGCATCGACAGGGTTGCACTGGAGCAGTGGATGCGTTCCCACGTCGATGGGTTCGAGGGCCCAATCGAGATTGAAAAATTTCCGGGCGGCCAATCGAACCCGACCTTCAAGTTGCAGACACCAGCACGCAGCTTCGTGTTGCGGAGTAAGCCGCCGGGCAAGATCCTGAAGGGCGCCCATGCGGTGGAACGCGAAGCCCGTGTCATGGAGGCACTGAAGCCGGCGAACTTCCCCGTGCCGCAGGTCTTTGGCCTGTGCACGGATGAGCGCGTGCTGGGCAGCTGGTTCTACGTCATGGAACTGGTCGAAGGGCGCATCTTCTGGGATGCGACCTTTCCAAACGTCTCGCACGATGATCGCCCCGCATATTTCGACGCGATGAATGACACGTTGGCGCGACTCCACATAATGGATAATCGCGCACTTGGCCTCGAGGATTTCGGTCGGCCGGGCAACTATCTAGCACGGCAAATCGACCTCTGGTCGCGGCAATACCGCGATGACGTCCAAGCCGGGCGAAACGAAGATATGGACCGCCTGATCGAGTGGCTGCCGCAGAATCTGCCGGCCCGCGACGAGACCGGAGTCGTTCACGGCGACTTTCGCTGCGACAATGTCATATTTCACCCAACCGAGCCCCGGATCATCGCGGTCCTTGACTGGGAACTCTCTACGCTGGGCGATCCCGTCACGGACTTCGCCTACCATTGCTTGATGTACTACATGCCGCCGCGGATAGTTGCCGGCCTCGCAGATGCAGACCTTCGGGCGCTCAACATCCCACCCCTCGAAGAATTTGTCGCGGCCTACTGCGCCCGCACGGGCCGGTCGGCGATTGAATCCTGGGATTATTACATCGCCTTCAATTTCTTCCGGTTGGCCGCGATTTTCCATGGAATCCAGGGAAGAGTCCTGAGGGGCAACGCAGCGTCTGCCGAAGCACGGGAACGGGCAGCGAATTTCCCGATACTTGCCGCGCTGGCACGCCAGGCGATGACGCGATGCGAGGGCGCTTCAGGCAGTTTGTAACGTGAAGTCGGTGCCGCCGGGAAGGCGGCGCGGGTTTGAGAAAATTGGAGAGATGTCGTGAGCAAAGTTATCATCAGCTGCGCGGTCACAGGCGCCGTTCACACCCCGACCATGTCACCGGCCCTGCCCTGTACGCCTGACGAAATCGCGCGTCAGGCCGTGGAGGCGGCCGAGGCGGGAGCTGCCATTCTCCATCTCCATGCACGTGATCCCGAAACCGGCAAGCCGACGCCAGATCCAAACGTATTCATGCAGTTCCTGCCACGCATCAAGCAGGCGACCAATGCCGTCGTTAACATCACAACGGGCGGCGGCATGGGCATGACGCTCGATGACCGGCTGGCCGCGCCCCTACGCGCATCACCGGAGCTCTGCTCGCTCAACATGGGCTCGATGAACTTCGGCATGTATCCGCTGACCGCCCGCTACAAGGAATGGAAGTTCGACTGGGAGAAGCCATTCCTGGAATCGTCGCGGGACGGAATCTTCAAGAACACGTTTCTCGATATCGAAACCATTCTAGAAAAGCTCGGCAAAGGTCACGGCACGAAATTCGAGTTCGAATGCTATGATACGGCGCATCTCTACACGCTGGCTCACTTCCTCGATCGCAAGCTGGTTACGCCACCGCTGTTCGTGCAATCGGTGTTCGGTATCCTTGGTGGGACCGGAGCTGACACAGAGAACCTCCTGCACGCGAAGCGCATCGCGGATAAGCTGTTCGGCAATGACTCCCACTGGTCAGTGAGGGCCGCTGGCAAGCATCAGATACCGTTCATCACCGCAGGGCGAGGCAAGCTAGCGGATTCGAACGCCGAGCAGGTTCAGCTGATCCGCACGATCCTCGGAAACCTTTCGATGGAGATCGCGACGCCGGATGAAGCACGCGAAATCCTGGCACTGAAGGGCGGATCAAACGTCGCGTTCTAGGCGCATCATCGAGGCGCGCCGTTGAAATGCGGCAACGCTCAGAGCTTTTCGATGATCGTCACGTTGGCGACGCCGCCACCCTCGCACATCGTCTGAAGGCCATAGCGACCGCCACGCGCTTCAAGTGCATGGAGCAGAGTGGCCATCAGCTTGGTGCCGCTGGCGCCTAGCGGGTGGCCGAGAGCAATTGCGCCACCATTGACGTTGAGCTTGGCCCGATCTGCACCCATCGCCTTCTGCCAGGCCATGGGAATTGACGCGAACGCTTCGTTCACCTCGAAAAGGTCTATGTCGTCGAGCTTCAGGCCAGCCTTGGCGAGCGCCTTGCGGGTAGCCGGAATCGGCTCTTCAAGCATGATCACCGGGTCGCCGGCGGTCACCGTCAGGTTCACAATCCGCGCTTTGGGGGTCAGATTGAAGCGCTTGAGCGCCTGCTCGCTGACAATCAGCGCCCCACTCGCACCATCGGTCATCTGGCTCGCATTCGCCGCGGTAATCGTGCCGCCTTCCTCGAGCGGCTTGACGGTCGCCATCGTTTCCAGCGTGCCACCTCGGCGAACGCCATCATCAATTTCGAAAAGGCCCTCCGGAGTCACTACCGGCACGATCTCGCTCTTGAAGGCGCCGCTATCAATCGCGGCGGCGGCCTTGGCGTGGCTTTCAAGCGCGAACCTGTCCAGGTCCTCGCGCGTGAAGCCGTACTTGTCGGCAATTGCCTGAGCGCCATGGAACTGACTGAATTCCGCGACCCCAAACCGGTTCTGGATGCTCGCTGGCCACGGGCCGATGCCGAGTCCGGCGGCCGCATGCAGCTGGAAGTCCGATCCCATTGGGACTCGGGTCATGCTTTCAGCGCCCGCCGCGATCACAATGTCCTGTGTACCAGACATCACCGCCTGGGCGGCGAAGTGGACGGCCTGTTGAGACGAACCGCATTGCCGATCGATCGTTACCGCCCGCACGCTTGCGGGCAATTTTGACGCAAGGACGATGTTGCGTCCGAGTGCGAACGCCTGCTGGCCTCCCTTGCTGACGCAGCCAACGATTACATCGTCGATCGCGGCTGGATCGATCCCGGTGCGGTCAACCAACGCATTCAGCACCGTGGCGCCCAGGTCTGCCGGGTGAACGCCCACTAGGCCTCCTTTGCGTGCACGCCCGCCAGCAGTACGCAATGCTTCGACAATATAGGCTTCGGCCATTTGACTAATTACCTCTAAAGTTGGCTGGCCGTTTGGCGAGGAAGGCAGCAATACCCTCCCGAGCCTCCGCCGAACCGGCGGCGCTGGCCATTGAGCGCAGCTCGTGATCGAGCTGCGAATTGAGCGTGGTTTCGAAACTTTCACGGAGCAGGACACGCGTTGCGCCGATCGCTCCAACCGGCCCATTCGCAAGGCGCTCTGCCAGCGTGGCACCTTCGGCCTCGAGCGCCTCGTCGTCGACGGTGCGCGTAACGAGGCCAATCGCCTCGGCCTCGTCGCTATTGATCCGGCGGTTGGTGAGAATGATTTCCTGGGACTTGCGTAGGCCCACCAGACGCGGAAGCACCCAGCTCAAACCGCCGTCGGCAGTCAGGCCGACCCCGCC
>JAJJPO010000123.1:0-16065 GCA_032907585.1 Sphingomonas sp.
CATCGATACCGGTTCGAAGATGGACGAAGTGATCTTCGAGGAGTTCAAGGGCACGGGCAACAGCGAGATCGTGCTCGACCGGAAGGTCGCCGACAAGCGCATCTTCCCCTCGCTTGACGTCGGCAAGTCCGGCACGCGCAAGGAAGAATTGCTGGTCGAGCAGGGCATACTTTCCAAGATGTGGGTGCTTCGCCGGATCCTCATGCAGATGGGAACCGTCGACGCGATGCAGTTCCTTCTCGACAAGATGAAGGACGCCAAGTCGAACGAGGATTTCTTCGCCTCGATGAATCAATAGGAACAAAATTTTCCTGTCGCGACTTGGAGAGCGGCACAGAATTGCGAAGGGATTGAAATGCTGGAGATGCTGCTGGCCGCTGCGGCCGGAACGACCGCAACGGGGTTCGGCGGACCGCTCGACATATGGGCCGCGATCGTCGAGGACTTCTCCAACATCACCGAACCGGCCGCCTTCTCGGCATTTCTCCAGGTGCTGATGATCGACCTCGTCCTCGCCGGGGACAATGCGATCGTCGTCGGCGCCCTCGCGGCGGGGCTTCCGGCCGAGCAGCGCCGAAAGGTGATTGTCATCGGCGTCCTCGCGGCGCTCGTACTTCGAATAGTCTTCGCGCTCATCGTTACCCAGCTGCTCCAGATAATCGGCCTGATCCTGGTCGGTGGCCTGCTGCTCCTCTGGGTGGCCTGGAAGATGTGGCGCGAGCTTCGTCACAGCGGCGAAAGCCACGGCTCGCCGGAAGTGTTCGGCGACGAGCACAGCGGCCTCAGGCCGGCCAAGAGCTTCGCAGGAGCGGCCTGGGCGGTAGCGGTTGCCGACGTCAGCATGAGCCTCGACAATGTGCTCGCCGTTGCTGGCGCCGCGCGCGACCATCCTGGCATCCTGATCGTCGGCCTCGTTTTCGCGGTCGCCCTGATGGGCCTGGCGGCCAACATCATCGCCAAGTATATCGAGCGCTACCGCTGGATCGCCTACATCGGCCTCGCGGTCATTTTGTGGGTCGCAGTCAAGATGATCTACGACGGCTGGGTTGATCCCAACGTGGGGCTCGGCCGCCTCTTTGGCTGATGGCTGAAGCCGGCCTGCCCGACACGATCGTTGCCTTGTCGAGCGGTCGGCCGCCAGCGGCAATCGCCGTCGTTCGTGCAAGCGGGCCGGGGGCCTTTGATGCAGCAACAATCATTGCCGGCGGCCTGCCGGGACCACGTCACGCTTTGCTGCGCAGGCTGGTGGACCCCCGCGACCAGACATTGATCGACGAGGCGCTGGTCCTTCGCTTTGATGCGCCCAACAGCTCTACTGGCGAAAATGTCATTGAATTTCAATGTCATGGCGGCCGAGCAACAGTCGACGCACTGGTCGGTGCGCTGCTGGCCCTGCCTGGAACCCGGATGGCCGAGCCGGGCGAGTTTACAAGGCGCGCACTTTCCAATGGCCGCATCGACCTCACCGAGGCGGAAGGCCTTGCCGACCTCCTCCTTGCCGAGACCGAGCTCCAGCGACGCTCGGCACTGGCGAGGGCCGGTGGGGCGCTGAGGGAACGGCTCGATCCCTGGCGTGAACGGCTTCTGGGGCTTGCAGCCCGGGCGGAGGTCGCAATCGACTATGCGGACGAGGACGACGGCGTCCTCGCCCTGGACGAGCTGCTGGCAGAGGTGGGCCATCTCGCTGGCGAGATGGGAGAGCTGCTCGATTCTCCCCGCGTCGAGCCGATCCGGGACGGGGTTCGCGTCGTCGTTGCCGGTCCGCCCAACGCCGGCAAGTCGAGTCTCGTCAATGCTCTTGCCCAGAGCGACCGGGTCATTGTCACCCATATTGCCGGGACCACCCGTGACGTCATTGAAGTCCCGCTGGCGATAGACGGCATTCCCTTCATACTGGTCGACACGGCAGGGCTCAGGGAATCGGACGATGTCGTGGAAGCGATGGGGATCGGCCGCGCGCGGGACGAGGCCGAGCGGGCCGACCTGCTCCTCTGGCTGGGGCGGCCGGAGGATGCTCCGCCTCACGAGCATCTGGTTCAGATTCACCCGAAAGCCGACCTGGAACAAGCGTCAAACAGGCTTCGCCGCACCACCGCGTTGCCCCCTGCCAGCAGGGCGTCGAAGCCGGGCTCGCCGAAGCGGCGCACCTCCGGTCCGTGGTCGATCGCGCCGACTACGGCCCGGAAGCGGCGCGGCTCCTGGTGGAGGAAGCAAGGCAGCTCCTCCCCAAGGGCGACGAACTTGCGCTCGATCGAAGACAGCATGAACTGGTCGCCTCGGCCAAGGCCGCACTCGACAGGGCGGCAGCGCTGAATGACCCGGTGCTGGTCGCGGAGGAACTTCGCAACGCCCGGTCGGCGGTAGACCGGATAAGCGGGCGTGCCGGGGTGGAGGAACTGCTGGACGCCCTGTTCGGTCGGTTCTGCCTCGGGAAATAGCGAGATGTTCCACGTGGAACATTGAGCCTCGCTCGGCGCGCCTGTATGGGCAGCCCGATGCTTGATGTGCTGGTCATCGGTGGCGGTCACGCCGGATGCGAGGCGGCCTGTGCCGCGGCGCGGCGCGGTGCGCGCGTTGCGCTTCTCAGTTTCCGGTCTGACGACCTCGGCCAGATGAGTTGCAATCCTTCGATCGGCGGGGTCGGGAAGGGGCACCTGGTCCGGGAAATCGACGCCATGGGCGGGATCATGGCCGCAGCTGCCGATCGCGCCGCGATTCACAGGCGCATGCTCAATGCAAGCAAGGGAAGCGCGGTCCGCGGACCAAGGGTTCAGGCAGATCGCAAGCTCTACCAGGCTGCAGTTGCGGGCCTCGTTTCGGCCGCTGGCGTCGAGGTGATCGAAGGGGAAGCTGTCGCCCTCCGGATGAATGGTGGCGCAGTCACCGGGGTCGTCCTCAGGGATGGCACCGGAATCGCCACCCGCGCCGTGGTCATCACGACCGGCACCTTTCTTGGAGCCACCATGTTTCGCGGCGAGGAACGCTGGGTCGGGGGCCGGCTTGGAGGCAATGCAGCGGTCGCTCTTGGCGCGCAGGTTCGCGAACTGGGCCTCGCCGAGGGCAGGTTGAAGACGGGCACTCCGCCTCGCCTCGACGGTGTGTCCATCGACTGGTCACGGACAATGGCCCAGCCAAGCGATCCGGAGCCCTGGACGATGGGGATGGCAGAGAATCCGGATCCGAGGCCCCAGCTTTCATGCGCAATTACGCGGACCAACGAGCGAAGCCATGACGTCATTCGCTCGGGCCTTGGTCGCTCGCCTTTATTTTCCGGCGCGATCGAGGGCCGGGGGCCGCGCTATTGCCCGTCCATCGAGGACAAGGTCCAGCGCTTCGGAGATCGGGACGGTCACCAGATTTTCCTTGAGCCAGAGGGGCTCGATACCCGGCTGGTCTATCCGAACGGCATTTCCACTTCGCTTCCGGCTGATGTCCAGGAGGAGCTGGTCCGGAGCATAGCCGGGCTCGAGCGCTCCGAGATCGTTCAGCACGGCTATGCCGTGGAGTATGAGTTCGCCGATCCCCGCCGCCTCGATCCGACCTTGCAGCACCGGGAAGTCTCGGGGCTATTCTTCGCCGGCCAGATCAACGGGACGACCGGTTACGAGGAAGCAGCGGGGCAGGGGCTGGTAGCCGGCCTTAATGCAGCGGCACTTGCCCTCGGCCTGGACCCGGTCCGACTTGATCGCGGTACCTGCTATATCGGCGTCATGATCGACGACCTGACGCTCCAGGGAGTTAGCGAGCCCTATCGCATGATGACGGCGCGTTCGGAGTATCGGCTCTATCTTCGCGCCGATAACGCCGTTTCACGCCTCGGCCCCCTGGCTCTTCACCTCGGCATACTCGGTCCTTCGCAGGCGATGCGCGTTCGCGATCACCTGGAATTGAAGGCGTTTGCCGAGCGCGAGCTTGCGGCAAGCGCCGCGGGGCCGGACCTCGGGATCGCCGATCCGGCACGTCGCAGCCTTGCCGAGTGGGTTCGGCGTGCCGACGTTGCGCCGCTGGTAAGGCAGCGAATGCCCGCTGGTGCCGCGGCTGAAGAAGCAATCGACGATGCCATTTATGCTCCCTATCTCGAGCGTCTCCAGGGCGAGCTGGCTGCACGCGAGCGGGATCGGCGCATGGCAATCCCGGTCAGCTTCGACTTCTCGGATGTGCCGGGTCTTTCAAACGAGATGCGCGAACGCCTTGCAGAAGCCGGGCCCTCGGACCTTGACCAGGCCTCCCGGATATCGGGGGTGACTCCCGCAGCTCTTTCAGCGCTTCACTTCGCACTTTCCCGCGCCGCGGCATGACCGGGTCGGGCGAGATCCAGTCTCTGGAGGAATTGCTCGGGAGGGATGTTCCACGTGAAACACTCGCCAGGCTCGAGCGCTACATCGCGCTTCTTCTCGAGGAAAACCGGCGTCAGAACCTGATTGCTTCGGCCAGCGAGGCATCACTCTGGAACAGGCATATCCTCGACGGTGCCCAACTCCTTTCCCTTGGAGGGGAAACCGGAACTTGGCTGGATATCGGCTCCGGCGCTGGTCTCCCGGGCCTTGTCATTGCCATCCTTGGTGGCCAGCCAACGACTCTGAATGAGCCGCGGCGGCTCCGGGCTGAATTCCTGCGACGGGTGGTCGCCGACCTGGAACTCGCAAGGGTTGAGGTCGCCGAGTGCAAGGTCGAGCGCTTGGCCGGCAGGTTCGACAGGATCACGGCTCGCGCGGTTGCCCGACTCGACCGGCTGTTCGCCATGGCGAGCCATTTGACTCACAAAGAGACGAAATGGGTGCTCCCCAAGGGCGAAAGGGCTGAATCGGAACTGGATGAAGCTCGCCGGACATGGCAGGGTAGCTTTCATCTGGTGCCTAGTCGAACGCATCCGGCGTCGGCTGTGGTCATCGCCGAACATGTCAAGCGGAGGGGGAAGCGATGATTCGTGTCGCAGTCGCCAATCAGAAGGGCGGGGTCGGCAAGACCACCACGGCCATTAACCTGGCGACGGCACTTGCTGCGACCGGATGGCGGGTCCTGCTGGTCGACCTCGACCCGCAGGGAAATGCCTCGACAGGTCTAGGCGTCAGCCGTTCATCGCGAGAAAAATCCACTTATGACGTTCTCCTCGGCGAAGCTTCGCTGGGCGAGGCTGCAGTCGAAACGAAAGTGCCCAGGCTGGATCTCCTTCCGGCCACGGTCGACCTTTCCGGCGCCGAGGTCGAAATGGTGGCGATGGATGACCGGACGCACCGGCTTTCGCAGGCGTTTGACGAGGCACCGACGGGGCGGTGGGACATCTGCCTCCTCGATTGCCCGCCGTCGCTTGGCCTGCTGACCGTGAATGCGCTCGTGGCATCGCGACAATTGCTTGTCCCGCTCCAATGCGAGTTCTTCGCGCTGGAGGGGCTCAGCCAGCTTCTGCAGACCGTGGAGAGGATCCGCTTGGCCTATAATCCCAGCCTGTCGATCCTCGGGGTCGCGCTCACCATGTTCGACCGGCGCAACAATCTTTCCCAGCAGGTTGCCGAGGACGTGCGGGCCTGTCTTGGAACTTCGGTGTTCGATACGGTCGTGCCCCGAAACGTTCGGCTCTCCGAGGCCCCGAGCCATGGGCTCCCCGCGTTGATCTACGATCTGAAGTGCCCCGGGTCGGAGGCCTATATCCGGCTGGCCCGCGAGATCATCGGTCGCCTTCCGCAGCCGACGGCGGCGGCAGCATGAAGAAGGCCACCGGGCTTGGGAGAGGCCTGAGCGCACTGATCGGCGAAGCTCCAGCAGTGGCGCGCGCCGAGGCCGCCGGAAGCAGTGTCAGGATGGTCGAAGTCGCGAGAATTCGGCCGAATCCCGCGCAGCCAAGAAAACTGTTCGACGACCAGGCGCTGGCGGACCTCGCCGCCTCGATCGCGGAGCGCGGCGTCCTGCAGCCCATCTTGTTGCGGCAGGTCGCCGACGGCTTTGAGCTGGTCGCCGGAGAACGGCGCTGGCGAGCGGCGCAAAAGGCCCGGCTGCACGAGATTCCGGCAATCATCCGGGAGTTCGACGAAGAGTCGCGCGCCGAAGTCGCATTGATCGAGAACATCCAGCGCGAAAATCTCAACGCGATCGAGGAAGCCGAGGCCTATCACCGGCTTATTGAGACCTATGGCCATAGCCAGGACGTGGTTGGAAAACTGGTTGGGAAGTCGCGAAGCCACGTGGCCAACCTGTTGAGATTGCTCGATCTTCCTGAATCGGTTCGGCAAATGCTTTTGCGTGGCGATATCAGTATGGGCCATGCGAGGGCGATTGCATCGGCGCCCGATCCCGAGGCTCTCGCCAAGCAGATCATTGCCGGCGACCTGTCGGTTCGCCAGGCCGAGCACCTCGCCCGCGCCGCGCGCCCCGCCCCCGAGGGCAAGTCGAACGGGGCAGGGGGATCGCGCCGCACGGTCGATGCCGACCTCGAAGCACTCGAGCGGCAGTTGGGCGACCTCTTGGGCCTGAGGGTCAGGGTATCTCACGGCAGGAGCGGGGGGCAGGTCGCCTTGCACTACAGCACGCTCGACCAGCTGGACCTCATCTGCCAGCGGCTGAGCGGCGAACCAATCTAGCCCTGTCGCCCCCGGGCCGCGGCCCGGGCCAGTGTCACCAGCGTTTCACCGAGCGCGGCCTCGTCGGCGACCGGCCGAAGCATGATCTGTCGTTCGACCGCGGAAACGCGCGAAGCAGCCTCCGCGAGGCGGCTCGCCGACCAGCCGGCGATCAGTCGCTGGACCAGTGGTTTATCCTTCCAGAACAAGGACTTGCCAAGTGACGTCATGACTGCGTCGACGCGTTCGCCGCGCTCTACCCTTGCCCTCAAGGGAGCGATCATCAACAGTCTGCGCTGGAGGGCTCTAAGGATCGGAATGGCTTCCGAGCCTCCATGAGGTAACCTCGCCAGCTCATCGAGCAGCTGCCCCATGTTTCCGGACAGGGCCAGGTCGCCAAGGCGCATCAGGTCTGCTTCGGCAGAATCCGCACCGAGCTCGTCAAGCGCATCTGGACCAAGTTCCCGCGGTGTCTCGGGGCTAGCGCCGAGGTAGAGTGCAAATTTCTCGAGTTCGCGGGCTGCAACGGCCTGGTTTCCTGCCGAAGCGACTGCGATGCGCTGGGCAACGTCAGGGGAAAGCTTGAGCCCCTGCTGCGCACCGAGCCCGACGACGAGCCGCGCAAGGTCGCGCGCGTCGGGGAGATAGCTCACCAGCGACAGAGAGGCGGGATCATTGTCGGCGAGCTTCAGCAGTGCCGACGTCTTGCGCAGCGAGCTCGCAACCGCGATTACCGGGCTTTCACAGGCGGGTGCCTCGAGCAGGGCTGCGACGGCCTCGGCAATCTCGTCGCCCGCCGGTTCGATCCAGATCGCTCGCCGGCCCCCAAACATCGAGATCGCGCCTGCCTCTGCCGCGAGGCCAGCCGGGTCAGCCTTCAGCAACGTGCCGGCCAGGACGGACTTTTCCGCGTCCAGCCCTTTCAGTAGCCGCTCCGCATGCGCCCTCGAACCTGCTTCGTCCGCTCCGTGGAAGAGGTAGAACCGAACCGCGGGGTCGGGCTGGTCAAGCGCCCGGCCAAGGCTCGCCTTCGCAATTTTCATGGCTTCTTCTGGTTGCGCATGAACAGGGCAAGCCGGGCGACCATCTGGTCTGCCACCACCAGCGCGAGCCGCTCCTGGGCCGTCTGCTCGGCCGCGATCGTCGCATATTCCGAGCTCACGACATCGATGCCAGCATCGGAACCGGCAGTAGCATCGAGTACCACGCGCCCGGTGCCCAGCTCGACAAGCCGGTATCGCGCGCGAAGCGTTCTGCGCTCGCGGGTAACCGCGGCGTCGCCGCGGATGCCGAAGGCGGTCAGGTCATCGTCGAGCTCAACCTCGAGACGATAGGCGGGGCTTTCTGCTTCCCCTCCAAGGCGATCGACAAGGGCGTTCCGCACCAGCCAGCCGGCCCGCTCGGGTATCGGCGCGACCATCACCGAGGATAGGCTGGTTGCGACGGCCCCGGACCCGCCACCGGCATACATCGGCTGCAGGCCGCAGCCGGACAGCGCCAGGAGAATGCCAAGGGCGATCGCGCGCATCATGCGACGATATTGACCAGCCTGTCGGGAACCACAATCACCTTGCGTGGGGCAGTGTCGCCGAGCTGGGCCTTCACCTTGGGGAGTGAGAGCGCTGCCTGTTCGGCATCGTCCCTGGCCGCCCCGCGCGGAAGCATCATCGTCTCGCGCAGCTTGCCGTTGATCTGGACCGCGATGGTCACCTCGTCGTCGACGAGCATCGCTGGATCGAAGCCGGGCCAGGCCGCGTCGGCGATCAGTCCGGAGCCACCGCGAACAGCCCATGCCTCTTCCGCGAGATGCGGCGCACCGGGGGCAATAAGCAGCAGGAGAGTCTTGATTGCCTCGTCCCGGGTTGCCGATGGCTGGGCACGCTCGATGGCGTGGGTAAGCTCGTAAAGTGCTGCCACCGACTTGTTGAACTGCAGCGCCTCGATCGCCTCGCCAACTGCAGCAATCGTCCGGTGAACCTTCTTGAGGAGCGGCTTGTCCTCGCCCTCGTTGCCGGCGGGAGACTGGGCGAGCCGCCATACGCGCTGAACAAAGCGGGCGGCACCCTCGATGCCGCTCTCGGACCACTCGAGGTCTCGCTCGGGCGGGCTGTCCGACAGCATGAACCAGCGAACGGCATCCGCGCCATGCTTGTCGAGGATTGGCTCGGGATCGACCGTGTTCTTCTTCGACTTGGACATTTTCTCGACGCGGCCACGCCTTACCGGCGTGCCGCTTGCACGCTCGATGAGGTCGCCATTGGCGCCAACCTCGATTTCAGCCGGGTTCAGCCAGCGGCCGTCCAGGCTGAGATAGGTCTCGTGGGTGACCATTCCCTGGGTAAACAGCCCCTGGAAGGGCTCCTTTATCGAGATCTTGCCCATGCGCTCGAGGGCACGGGTCCAGAAGCGCGCATAAAGAAGGTGCAGGATCGCATGCTCGACGCCGCCGATATACTGGCCGACCGGCAGCCATTTCTCGGCTTCCGCGGGGTCGAAGGGCCGGTCGTCCGGCTGGCTTGCAAAGCGAATGAAATACCAGCTCGAATCGACGAAAGTATCGAGCGTGTCCGTCTCGCGCCGGGCGGGATTGCCACAGCTCGGACAGTCTACCTTGCCCCAGCTGGGATGCCGGTCGAGCGGATTTCCAGGGATGTCGAAACTGACGTCGTCCGGGAGGACGACCGGCAGCTGCTCGCGAGGGACACCTACGGCGCCGCAGCTGTCGCAGTGGATCACCGGTATCGGAGTTCCCCAGTAGCGCTGGCGCGAAACGCCCCAGTCACGAAGCCGGTACTGGGTTTTTCCCTTCCCCCAACCCGCCGCCTCGGCGCGGCGGATCACCTCGGCCTTTGCCTCTTCGCTGGTGAGGCCGTCGAGGAACCGGGAATTGACGGCAACGCCTGGTTCGGTCTCCGCCTCGGTGACCGGTTCCGATGCTTGCGCCGCGGTCGGTGCGACCACCCTAAGAACCGGCAGGTCATATTTGCTGGCGAACTCGAAATCGCGCTCGTCGTGGCCGGGAACGCCGTAAAGCGCGCCGGTGCCATAATCCATGAGCACGAAATTGGCGATCCAGACGGGAAGGCGCCAGCTGCTGTCAAACGGGTGTACCGCCTCGAGGCCCGTGTCGAAGCCGAGCTTTTCGGCAGTCTCGATCTCGGCTGCGCTGGTTCCGCCCGCGCGTGCCCGGGCAATGAACTCGGCGACCTCGGGGCGCTGTTCGGCAAGCGCCTCCGCGAGGGGATGGCCCGGCGCGATTGCGACAAAGCTTGCACCGAAAATCGTGTCAGGCCGGGTCGTGAACACCTCGATGTCGCAGATGCCGCCGGGAGGGTTGGTCGAGAGGCGGAAGCAGAACTGCAGCCCGCGGCTCCGTCCGATCCAGTTCTCCTGCATCAGCCGCACCTTCTCGGGCCACTGATCAAGCGTCCCAAGTCCCTCGAGCAACTCGTCGGCAAAATCCGTGATCCTGAGGAACCACTGGTTGAGTTTCTTGCGTACGACCGGGGCGCCGGAACGCCAGCCTTTTCCGTCGATCACCTGCTCGTTGGCAAGGACCGTCATGTCGACGGGATCCCAGTTCACCTCGCTTTCCTTGCGGGTGACGAGGCCGGCTTCCATCAGGTCGAGGAACAGCGCCTGTTCCTGACCATAATATTCCGGCTCGCAGGTCGCGAGTTCCCGGCTCCAGTCGAGCGCGAAGCCGATTCTCTTGAGCTGCCGGCGCATCGAATCGATGTTGTCACGCGTCCACTCCCCCGGGTGGACCTTCTTTTCCATCGCCGCATTCTCGGCAGGCATGCCAAAGGCGTCCCAACCCATGGGATGAAGCACTTCAAAGCCCTGCATCCGGCGGAACCGGGCGAGCACGTCGCCCATCGTGTAGTTGCGCACGTGACCCATGTGGATGCGCCCCGACGGGTAGGGGAACATCTCCAGCACATAGGCCTTGGGCTTGGGGCTGTCGGAATCGGCCCGAAAGGATTGCGCTTCCGCCCAGCGCTGCTGCCAGCGCCGGTCGCAGACCGAGGGATCAAACCGTTCCGTCATTTGCGAGCGCCCCGATTGGCTGCACCGCGAAAATCGCAGGAAGAATGATCCGCTGACCCGTGCGCCAGCGGCCCGACATGGCGGGGAAGGGCTGAAGGAATGACCATGGCCCGGCGCTTAAGCACAAATGCCCGCCGGTAGGACAGTCCCTATTCGATATACTAGCCGCTGACCGTGGTGCGGCGCAGGTCCCGGGCCCGGGTCAGGATGATGTCTTCCAGCTTCTGGACGGTCGCAGCGGCGACGGGAGCATCGACCCAGACGCCATTCTGGTTGACCTGGCGGCTTGCAGCGACACGAAGCGCGTCCGCGCGAAGGTCCTGGTCGATGATCGAGACGGTGAGCTTGACCCGCTCGCCGGGGTTGTTCGGGCTGACATACCAGTCGGTGACGATCACGCCGCCGTTCGAATCCGCGGTCACGAGCGGGGCGAATGAGAGCGTGTCCACGGCGGCTCGCCAGAGATAGCTGTTCACCCCGATCTGGGTCATGCGCGAGGGAGCCAGCTCGGTCGGGACCTCGCGGCTCCTCGAACAGCCGGAAACGAGGGTGGCGGCAGCCGCCAGGGCAACGAGGGGGAGGGTCAAGCGGGACATGGCACTCTCTTGCGGGAATGGTCTTTGAGCAGGCGTTATAGATGCTGGTTGCTTATCGGCAAGCACGAGATTTCCCGGCCTGGAACAGAGTCTGTGGACTCCTCGCAACAGAAGGGTCCCGAAATCGATTCGAGTCATGGAAGAGTCAGATTGATCGGACTATATCTGGCATTCAACAGGAGTCTCTTCGTCGTGTTCAACAGGGTGGTCATGGCATCGGAGAAGGCGGCGGCAATACTTGCCGCGGCCGCGCTCGTCATGACTCCCGCGATCGGGCTGGCCGCCGGTGCGAAGCAGCGCGCTCCCGCCGTATCCGTCACTTTCGACAAGTCGCCCGGGTTCACTCCTGCGGGCGCCGATCCTCGCCTTGCGGCGATCTTCGCCGGCAAGGCGCCGTCGCTGACCGACTTCAAGTTCACCCCCGCGGCTTCCAAGTCGCGGCCTTCCCAGGTCCGGGTCGCGGTCCGTGCGCGCGGTGTGCCTGCCGGCACGACTCGCTCGGTCGCGGTGGCCGCACCGATCACGAACCTCACGCCAGCGCAATATGATCTCGGCGTCGCGGTTGGCTGGAAGCGACTCGCCGTTGCTGGTGACGTCGGCCGGACCAGCAGTCCCGACCCGGTGATCGGAACCCGCGAGACGGCCGTCGTTGGCGTCAGCTACAACCTCAAGAGGTTTACCGGCCGGGTAGCGGTAGGCGGAGAGCGAAACTACAGCCGCATTGCCGAGCTTGCTCGCCCGGACAGCCTGTCGGTCGACCTTGGCGGCTCTTACAACATCAGCCGCAACATCGCCGTGAACGGCGGCGTCCGCTACAAGGTCGAACGCGACCAGATCCCGGCGCTCGCCGAGGACCATCGCGACAGCAAGGCCGTCTACGTCGGAACCGCCTTCAAGTTCTGATCCCGCCCCAGCCAGGCGGCTATGCCAGCCCAGCCATAAAGGCCGTCACCTTCGCGGTCCTCGAATCTCTTCGAATCCATTCCTCCAAGCCCGATGACCGGGACATTGCATTCTGCGATGATCTGGCGCGCGGCGGCGCGGGAGAGCGGCTCCTGGCCGGGGTGTGAGCGGGTCGCGAACAGCGGCGACAGGAAAATGAGCGCCGCCCCGGCAGCCATGGCTTCCCGGGCCTGCGCCAGCGAATGAGCCGATCGTGAAAATGGAAGGGTCCCGGGCGCCTCGGCGGGATTATGGACAAGCGCGGCGCCGAGGCGCTTCGCAAGTAACAGGTCCCTGGAGACCGCGAGGGTGAGGCCGAGCGCGCGGCAGCGCGCGGCAACCACCTCTCCATGTGCCATCCGCTCCCCGGGGGAATAGCCGTGATGGCGGAACACGACTCCTCCATCGCCGCGAGGCAGGCTGGCGAGCGCATCCAGGAGCTCGTTCCCGATTCGCTCGTCGGTCATCAGCCATTGGCGAGGCCATCGGGGCTGGTTTGGCGCCATCCCCCTTTCTATAGCTCCGCCGATGACCAATGCAGCAACCCGACTGGCCAGGGTAGGTGAAACGATCGCCCGTGCGGCCCTCTCGGCGAGGCGCGAGCCGGGGGACATTTGCCTCGTCGCAGTGACAAAGCAGCGCGACGTGGCAGAGATCGAGGCGCTGATTGCTGCCGGGTCCAGGGACTTTGGCGAGAACCGGGTCCAGGAAGCTGCCGCGAAATGGCCCCCCTTGCGCGAAGCCCATCCGGACATCCGGCTGCACATGATCGGCCGGCTCCAGTCCAACAAGGCCGAAGAGGCGGTGAAGCTGTTCGACGTGATCCATTCGCTTGACCGGACATCATTGCTCGAGGCCCTGTCCAGGGCCGCCAGCAAGTCGGGGCGCATCCCCGAGGTCTATGTCCAGGTGAATATCGGCGCTGAGGAGCAGAAGGGCGGCATCGGGATAGACGAGCTGCCCGGCTTCCTCGACGAGGTCCGTTCATCGCCCCTGCGCCTTGCCGGGCTGATGGGAATGCCGCCGCTTGGTCGGCAGCCAGGGCCCTATTTCGCGCTGCTCGCCGAGCTGGCACGGCGCCATGACGTCAAGGGTCTCAGCATGGGCATGTCGAGCGATTATCCGACAGCCGTCATGCTCGGGGCGACGGTAGTGCGTGTCGGGAGCGCCCTGTTCGAGGAGTGAAGGCTGGCACCCGCGACCGCTCGCCCGCCTCAGTCGAGGTGACCGCTGCGTTTCCTCTTCACCTCGAGATAGTCCGCGTTGTGGGGGTTGGTCGGCATATGGTGCGCGACGCGTTCCACCACCTCGATCCCTTCCCTCGCCATTCCTTCGATTTTCGAGGGATTGTTGGTCAGCAGGCGCACGCGATCGATACCCAGCGCCCGGAGCATGGCCGCGGCCATGCCATAGTCTCGTTCGTCGTCGGCAAAGCCGAGCCGGCGGTTGGCGTCGACCGTGTCGAGCCCCTGGTCCTGGAGTGCATAGGCCCGCAACTTGTTGGCCAGCCCGATTCCCCGGCCCTCCTGGCGCAGGTACAGGAGGACGCCGCCACCTTCGTTGCCGATAATCCGGAGAGCTTCGCGGAGCTGGGGACCGCAGTCGCACTTCAGGCTTCCGAACACGTCCCCGGTCAGGCACTCGCTATGCAGCCTGACAAGCGGCGGCTTGCCAGCGAACGCCCCCACCACCAGCGCGACATGTTCCTCGCCCGACGCCGGGTCGCGAAAGGCGACCATCTGGCTGGGTGGAAGGCCGTCGAGCGGCAGCCTCGCCCTTGCCACGATCGTCGCGGCGGGACCGGACGCTTCGGGCCCCAGCATCTCTGGCCCAAGATCGACGGAAGCGTCACCCTCGACCAGCCATAGTGCCGGGAGAAGCCCGGCCCGGCGGGCGAGGGCCAGCGCTGCGCTCGCGCAGTCGGGATGTTCGACCGGGACTGCTTCCAGCGGCCCGATGGGGGCGCGCTCGACGTCCTGCGCCGGGTCGGCAAGCTGGCGCGCAGCCGCGAGGTCCAGCCAGCCGGTACGCCGGATCTCTACGGGCTGTGCCTCATTCGCTGCCTCGCGCTCGTTGGAGAGGCTGAGCGCCCGTGCCCGGTGGCCGCTCAGCAGCAGTGGCGCGCGCCCCTGCGGATCGGCCAGGTCGAGCATTGCCTGGGTTGCCGTTTCCACCGAGAGGATGGTGAGCCTTCCAAGGCGCACCGTCCGGCCGGCGCGGAGCGCGGCAATCGCCCGCTCGAGGGGCGGGGCATCGCTCAAACTTCGAGCTCTAGGACCAGTGGAACATGGTCGGACGGCCGTTCCCATCCGCGGCACGGCTCGAGCACGCGATGCGCCCTCGCCTGTGGCGCAAGCGAGGGGGAGGCCCACATATGGTCCAGCCGGCGGCCCCGGTCGCTGGCGGCCCAGTCCTGGGCGCGATAGCTCCACCAGGTGAAGCAGCGTTCCGGGGCGGGGATGAACCTGCGGCCAAGATCGACCCAGTCATGGGCCTGCTGCAGCCTGCCAAGAGCGTCGACCTCGACCGGCGTATGGCTGACCACGTCGAGCAGCGCCTTATGGTTCCAGACGTCGCACTCCAGGGGCGCAATGTTGAAGTCTCCGACGATCAAAGTCGGCTCAGCCAACTTTTCGGACCAGCGGGTCATTCGCTCGATGAAGTCCAGCTTCTGGCCGAACTTGGGATTGAGGCTGCGATCGGGAACGTCGCCGCCGGCCGGTATGTAGACATTCTCGATGCGGATGCCGCAATCCAGCCTGGCGCCGACATGGCGAGCCTCGCCATTGTCCTGCCAGTCATGCCGTCCGGAGTCGTGAAGCGGCAGGCGGCTAAGGATGGCGACACCATGGTGCATCTTCTGGCCGTTCAGCTCGTGATGGACATAGCCGCGGTCCGTGAACAGAGGGCCGGGGAAAACATTATCCTGGGCCTTGGTTTCCTGCAGGCAGAGGATGTCGGGCTGTTCTTCGTCGAGGAACCGCTCGACGATGGGCGCACGGGCCCTGACCGAATTGATGTTCCAGGATGCGATCTTGAGATTGGTCACTGTCGTCAGGCTTGCGATCTCGAAATGGGTTCAAGCACCGCCCTTTTGCATGGCAGCCCGTCACTGCCAAGCGAGCGGGGCATGGGATGACCGTCCGCTCAAAGAAAAAGGCCCTTGCTCCGGGGGCATGGAGCAAGGGCCGACCAAGCGTTGTCACGCAAGGCGATCGCCGCTGACCCGGGTAACAGGGGGAAACCCCGGCTGACCGCGATCTCTACCCTCAATATACCCGGAAAGCTGTCAGCAAGCTTAACAGTTTTCCTTTGCTACGCTTTTTTCCGTTTCGGTTCAACGAAGTTGAAGGCGCTGTCCGGAACGGCGACATTGTAGCGCTGGTTGGAAAGCTTGACCGTCGTTTTCTTGTTCTGCGCGTCGATCGCGGTCCAGCCCTCGAGCTTCAGGCCTCCCGGGGCGGAGCCGTCCCGGACAAAAGCGAGAATCAGGGTACCAAACTCGGGGCGGCGCGCATCGCGTGCGCGGACCACCACGACGCTTTCGTGCTCGCTGGGCATGATCCGTGCAATTCGGCTGAGGTCCGGCTGCGGGGACAGCAGCACTGCGAGCGGCGACTTGGAAATGGGCCAGCTCGACTTCTGGCCGACGTCATAATCGATGAAATTGAGCGTCTTGCCATTGGCGACGAGCAGCATGTTGATCCCTCCGCCATAGGCAAAGCGGATCTTGCCCGGGCGCTTGAGCTGGAGCGTCCCGGCCATCTGGCGGCCCTTGCCGTCGGTCTGGAGGAAGTTGGCGGTCATCGAGCGGGTCGCTGCCAGGCTCGCCTCGACTCGGTCGAGGTCGCCTGACTGGGCAGCGCTCGCCGGGCTGGCCGCGGTCGCAACGATTGCGACCGGCACGAGGGCGCGCGCGAAAT
>JAJJPO010000124.1:0-16013 GCA_032907585.1 Sphingomonas sp.
CGACGAGAATTTCGGGGCAGGCCGGGTCGACACCGGCTTCATCGAGCGAAACCTCGACGAACTTGTGCCTGGCGACGAGCCCGGCGAGACCCTCTGGCGCGCAGCGGCGGCAGTCGCGCTCGCCGGGGAGGAGGAAGGGGAGGCCGGTCAGCTGCTGGCCGGCTTCCGACTGAACGGGCCGCCAGGCCTTGGAGTGGCACTTGGCCGGGGAGGAGAATTCAGGCTCGTCGATCTCGGGCAAGCAGGACCGGTGGCCGAGGTAGCGGGGTTCCGCGACGACGAGCGCGTCGTCCTGTTCGACGAGGGCCAGGCCCATGAATTCAGCCTGGCATCGCGCGGGACGGTGGGCGCGGCCGCCGGCGATGGCGCCATCCTCGCGCCCATGCCCGGCAAGGTTACCAGTGTCGATGTTTCCACCGGCCAAAAGGTTGTGAAGGGACAAAAGTTGCTGACGCTGGAGGCGATGAAGATGGAGCATGGACTGGTCGCTCCCTTCGATGGAATCGTCGCCGAGCTGAACTCGAAGGCCGGGGCGCAGGTCCAGGTCGACGCCCTTCTCGCACTGATTGAACCTGCCGGTGCGCCGTCCTAGGCGTACCGCACCGACCGTCGACCTGCATTGGTCGCAAGGAGGAATGATGAAGATCGAGGGAACTGCAGCGGTTGTGACCGGGGGTGCATCCGGGCTTGGCGAAGCGACGGCGCGCGAGCTGGCGGCACGGGGCGCGAAGGTGGCGATCTTCGATCGCGACGCCGACAGGGGCGAGAAGGTCGCCTCGCAGATCGGCGGCATCTACTGCGAGGTCGATGTCACCAGCGACGAGAAGGTCGCGGCCGCCTTTGAAAAGGCACGCGCGGCCCATGGACAGGAGCGCATCCTCGTCAACTGCGCCGGTGTCGCCAATGCAGTGAAGACAGTCGGCAAGGACAAGGCGACGGGTGAACTGAAGAAATATCCGATGCACCAGTTCGAACTGGCGATCGGGATCAACCTCATCGGCAGCTTTCGCTGTATCGCCCACAGTGCCTTTGGCATGGTCGGGACCGAGCCGATGGAAGATGGCGAACGCGGCGTTATCATCAACACGGCATCGGTCGCCGCCGAGGACGGCCAGATCGGCCAGGCCGCCTATTCCGCTTCCAAGGGAGGGGTCCTCGCAATGGCCCTGCCGATCGCCCGAGACCTCATGAACGACGGCGTGCGCGTGAACACGATCCTGCCGGGCGTGTTCAAGACTCCGATGGTGGCGATGATGCCGCCCAACGTCCAGGAAGCGCTTGCGGCGCAGGTCCCGTTCCCCAAGCGTCTCGGGATGCCAGAGGAATATGCCCGCCTCGCCTGCTTCATCGTCGAGAGCAGCTATCTCAACGCCGAAAGCATCCGGTTGGACGGTGGCATCAGAATGGCTCCGCGTTGATCGAGGACGAAGGCGCGCTGCTCGAAGCCCTGGTCGTTGCAGCGCGCGCGGCCGGGGCAGAGATATTGAAGCTGGTGGCTGCCGGCTTCGAGGTGGAGACCAAGCACGACGAATCCCCGGTCACGCTATGCGACCGGGCGGCCGAGCATATCATCCTCGAGTTCCTGAAGAAGGCGGCGCCGGGTGTCCCGGTCATCGCCGAGGAGGAAGTAGCGGCAGGGCGCATCCCCGAGCATGACGACCTCTACTTCCTGGTCGACCCGCTTGACGGGACCAAGGAGTTCATCCGCGGCGGCGATGACTACACCGTCAACATCGGGCTGATCGCCGGCGGGTCGCCCGTCCTCGGGGTCGTTTACCAGCCGGCGGTGGACAAGCTGTGGGCCGGGAGGATCGGCGAAGGCGCATTCGTGGAAGAAAATGGCGAGCGCCGCCCGATCCGCTGCCGCCCCCTCGGGGATGATCGCGCGGCCGTGGCGTCAAAGTCCCATTTCACGCAGTCGACGGCTGACTATCTCGCGAAGGCCATCGGGCTTTGCGAACATGTATCGGTTGGCTCCAGCCTCAAGTTCTGCATCGTCGCCGAGGGAATGGCCGACATCTACCCGCGCCTGTCGCCAACCAGCGAATGGGACACGGCCGCCGGCCACGCCGTCCTGCTCGCCGCGGGCGGGCGGGTCGATGGCCCCGACGGCCAGCCGCTGCGCTATGGCAAGAAGGCGTTCCTCAATCGCGGTTTCTGCGCGACGGCCGGCTGGCAGGCGCCGGAAATCGAACCCTTCATCGAGCCCTTTGGTGGCGGCGGAGACATACCGGTCGGGGTCTGACCAGCACCAGGTCCCGGCGTTAGCGGACCGGCGCGCTTGACTCAATTCGACAATTAGCTAAATGACGAATCATGAGCGGCATATTCAAGGCCCTTGCTGATCCGACGAGGCGGCGCGTGCTTCAACTGCTGCGCGGCGGGCCGATGAGCGCAGGCGAGCTTGGAAGCCATTTCGACGTCTCCAAGCCAACCATGTCGGCCCATTTTTCCGTTCTGAAGGAGGCTGACCTCATCCATGCCGAGAAAGCCGGCAAGTCCATAATCTACCACCTGAAGATCTCGGTTCTTGAAGAGGCATTGCTCGGCTTTGCCCATTCCTTCGGCCTCGGCCTCGAGGAAGAACGCACCATCACGGAGAAAGTGAAATGAAAAGGGAACTCCGCGTCAGCCTGGCCTGGGCCAGCGCAATCATCCTTCTCTCGCTCGGTGCGACATTTGCACGCCAGCTTGGATATATCGATGCCGAGACCTCGCTGCGCGTCGTTGCAATGAACGGGCTGATGGTCGCCTATTATGGCAATCGGGCTCCAAAATCTGTGGCGCCCACTACCCATGCCCGGCAGGTCGCGAGGTTCACTGGCTGGGCGCTGGTACTAAGCGGCCTCGTCTATGCCGGCTTCTGGGCCCTTGCGCCCATCCGGACCGCCATGGTCTTCGGGACGGGAGCGGTGGCTCTCGGCGTGCTGCTGTCCCTCGGCTATTGCGTGAAGCTGCGGGCCCAGGCAGGGCAATATTCCGGCCATGGTGGGCGCTGACGGTCTCGAACCGCCGACCCTCGCTGTGTAAAAGCGATGCTCTACCAACTGAGCTAAGCGCCCGGCTCACCTTGGACTGGGCGCCTTCTAGGGAAATTTGACCTCGGGTCAATCGATGAGATGGCGAGCTTGGCTCGCCCGCGTGGGTAGCCCTCACATGGCCCTTACGAGCCTCACAGCCATGGCCGCCCACGCGGGGTCGGTCACGACGATCTGCCGGCCGCCTGCGCCAAAGGGCAGGAGATGGAGCTTGCCGCTCTCGCGGCCGATCAGCCGGCCGAACAGGAAGCGACCGCCTGGCCTGGGTACGAGGAGGTCCCGGTTAAGCGCCTGCCCGAATTCTTCCGGCGCGAGCCGGTCGCACCATATTTCGTCCCCGGCCCGATAGTCACCGCTGCTTGCAGCGACCGTTATGGCCAGCTGTCCTGCGACGGGCCGCGGCGCAACAACGAGCGCCTGTCCCTTCGGCGCACTGGCGCCGTTTGCGCCCAAGATTGCAATGACCTCGAGGTCGCCGCGTTCCGGGTGGTCGACGAGATCGGCGGCATCAACGCCAAGGGCGCTGGCAATGCGGTTCAGCCAGCCCACGGAAACCGTGCGCGATCCCGTTTCGAGGCGCCCGATGGTCTGCGGCGTCGTCTGTGGCGAACAGGCTCGTGCCACGTCCTCGAGTGTCATTCCTCGTGCACGGCGCACCTCACGGATCCGCGTGATCATCTGACTGTGTTCCAGTTCGCCCGCTAACCAATACGGTTGGTAGCTGATCTACGATATTTTCCGTTCTGGCAAGCAGTGCTTGATTGGAATGCAAACCATGGTTGACAATCTTAACCATGCAATCGACAGGAGACAGTGATCGAGGTGCGTCAAACCGCCGATTTTTTAAGGCCATGGCCTGGGAGTTGTAATGATGGCCAAGATCGAAACCACTGTTTTCGACGCTGCGGATTACCTCAACACCGCCGAGGCCATTGCCGCTTACATTGATGAATATCTGGCAGACGGCAGCCCAGAAGAGCTTCGCGAGGCGCTTGATACAGTTGCTCGCTCCCACGGTATTTCCGACATTTCCAAGCGCAGCGGCGTCACCCGGGCCGGCATTTACAAAGCGCTTGGCCAAGACGGAAACCCGTCGTTCGAAACCATTCGGTCAATATTGGCCGCGATGGGACTGAAGCTCGCTGTTGAGCCAAGGGAAGCTGAACCGGCATAGATTGGTCGATGCCCGTCATCGGCGACTCGACCATGGTGGCAATGCTCGGGGCCTAGTCGGCTGGTCCGGCCTGAGCGGGCTGAGCTTCTTCGGAATCAGCATTGGCAGCCTTTTCCGAGCGCCCGTGAGCGGGCGGGTTTCCACGCTGGCGCCGCGTCTCCTCATGTTCCTTCATCGTCGGATCATTCAAATTATTGTTGCTCTTGCCCGAGCCGCTGTTGCTGCGCATGACTATTCTCCTGTCATGACATCAACGAACGCCGCGCCGTGAATTTCCGGCGGCGGCCCCGCGGGGAAGGACAAGAGCGATGATTTTATATGGATCCACCATGTCCCCCTTCGTCAGGAAAGTCGCGGCCTACGCGGCGGAAAAGGGGCTCGAGCTGGATCTTCAGCCAACCGGGTTTCCGGATTACTCGGCCGAGTTCTGCGAGGCGAGTCCGCTAAAGAAGATGCCTGGCTTGCGCGATGGGGATTATGTCCTGTCGGATTCAAGCGCGATCATCCATTATCTCGAGGCCAAGCACCCCGCACCCGAGTTGATCCCGGCGGAGCCCAGAGCACGCGGCCGGACGATCTGGTTCGACGAATTTGCAGACACGCTCCTATGCGGATGCGGGGCCAAGATGTTCTTCAACAGGATCGTCGCGCCCCGCTTCCTTGGCGGGGAGGGCGACGGTGCCGTTGCACATGCCGCCGCGCGCGACGAGCTGCCGCCCCTGCTCGACTATCTGGAGAAGGAAATTCCCGACAGCGGCTTCCTCGTCGCCGACCGCTTCTCGCTAGCCGATATTGCAGTGGCCGGACCGTTCGCCAATTTCAGCCATTGCGGGGTCAAAATCGACGGCAAGCGCTATCCCCGGATCACGCGCTATGTAGCGTCGATCCTCGCCCGGCCCAGCTCCTCGACCTTCATCGATCAGGAAAAAGCCTTCCTCTCGAGGGATGCTGCATGAAGAAGGGGCCACGCTCACTCGCGTGAGCGTGGCCCCAGTCGTTCACTAGGAGGAAGGTTATTTGCCTTCGGGTGCGCCCTGGCCGTCCCGTGCAAAATCCTCCTCTTCTTCCTCAATCAGCTGGCCGCTGCTGTCGCGTTGACCCCCGGACCCGATGAAGCCGCTCTGGGCTTCGCCGCTTTCGCGGGACGCCATCGATCCGCCTTCAACATCAGTACGGCCCTGTGCGAGCGTGTCGCCCTGGAGGCCGGCGTCAGGAGAGCCTGACGGGCTATCGTCCAACTGGCCCTGTTGGCCTTGCTGACCAGTCTCGAACTGGCCCTGGCGTTCGCCTCGCTCATTTTCCTACTGGCGCGCCTGGCTGGGCGGCTGCTGCTGGGACTGCGCCTTGCTGATGTCCGATTCTGCGCCGGTCGTCGGGTTCTGGTTTTGATCATTCGCCATTTGTTCGTCCCTTCACTGTTCCCGCGCTCCACAAATGAAACAGGGAAGGTCATGCCCCCGTTCCCGAGGCATCCGGCACAATGCGACGAGCCGAAAAGTGGGTCGGGAAGCCGACGCCCGCCATGGCAAAAATCCGCCATTTAGATCTCGAGGCGGGCAACGCGATTGCGACGAACCGACCAGGCGAAGGCAAGAAAAAAGGCCGCCGGGAAAGCCCCGACGGCCTTTCAAGCTGCGAGGCTCTGAGAGCTAGGCGTTCTCGCCTTCGCCCTCGCCTTCGGGAGCGGCAGCTTCGGGAGCAGCCTCTTCCGGGAGGGTGCCAGGTTCGGCACCAGCCACGAACTCCTCGGTGAAGCCGGCTTCCTCGCGCTCGAACATCGATGCCATGACATCGATGCCCTGCGCCTGCAGCTCGGCCTCTTCAGGCGAGCGGGCAACATTGACCTTCACCGTCACGCTGACCTCGGGGTGAAGCGCGACCTTCACCTCGTGCATGCCGATGTTCTTGATCGGCCGGTTCAGCACGATCTGGCTCTTGCTGACCTTGGCGCCTTCACCTTCGAGCGCCTCGACGATGTCGCGGGCCGAAACCGAACCATAAAGCTGGCCGGTGTTCGATGCCTGGCGGATCAGCTGGACGGTCTTGCCGTCAACGCCCTTGGATGCCTTTTCCGCATCGGCGCGGCGCGAGGCGTTCTCGGCCTCGATCCTTGCGCGGTTCGCCTCGAAGACCTTCTTGTTGGCCTCGTTGGCGCGCAGGGCCTTCTTGTTGGGCAAGAGATAATTGCGTGCAAAGCCGTTCTTGACGGTGACGATGTCACCGATCTGGCCGAGCTTCTCGACGCGTTCGAGCAGGATGACTTCCATCGCCAGCTCTCCTTACTTAACGACGTAGGGAAGCAGGCCGATGTGGCGTGCGCGCTTGATCGCCTTCGCCAGCTCGCGCTGCTTCTTTGCCGAAACCGCGGTGATGCGGCTGGGGACGATCTTGCCACGCTCCGAGACAAAGCCCTGGAGCAGGCGAACGTCCTTGTAATCGATGCGGGGCGCATCCTTGCCCGAGAAGGGGCAGGACTTGCGGCGGCGGAAAAATGCACGTGCCATCGCTTAGGCCTCCTGCTCTTCGCGGCGCGGGCTGCGGCTGCGCTCACGTTCCTGCTTGCGCATCATCACCGACGGGCCTTTTTCATGCTCGTCGACGCGGATCGTCATGAAACGGATGATGTCTTCGTTGATGCCGGTCTGGCGCTCCAGCTCGGCCATCGCCTGTGCCGGGGCATCAATGTCGAGCATGACATAATGCGCCTTGCGGTTCTTGGCGATGCGATAAGCGAGGCCGCGCAGGCCCCAGGTCTCAGTCTTGACCACCTTGCCGCCGTTGTCGACGATAATCTTGGTGGCGTTTTCCGCGAGCGCGTCGACCTGGGCCTGGGCCAGGTCCTGGCGCGCGAGGAAAACATGCTCGTAAAGCGGCATGTTCCATGCACCTATGTTGGCCGATCGCTGACGTGAGCACCGTGCGCACGCCCCTCCGGCTGTCGTCCAGTTCAATTGGGCCGCGAGATCAGCATCCCGCGGCTGGACGCGCCTATGGCTCAAGGACGCCGAAAAGACAAGCCGGCGCCTTTTTTCTGTCGCGGTGCATCAATCAACGGTGCGAAGCCCCTGGTCGTCAGCCGCCGCAAAGCCTGCCGTAAAGCTCGAGGTATCGACTTGCCATTCGTTCGACGGTGAAATGGCGTTCGACATGGGCACGGCATTCTTCCCGGTCGATCTCGCCGATCCGGTCAACCGCGCCAACCGCTTCCTCGAAGCTGTCGACCAGAAATCCGGTCACGCCGTCGATGATGAGCTCGGACATCGAGCCGCGGCGATAGGCGATGACGGGAGTCCCGCAGGCCATCGCCTCGATCACCGACAATCCGAACGGCTCGTCGAACCCGATGAGGTGCAGCAGTGCCCTTGCCGACCCGAGCGCATGCAGCCGCTCGGATCCGCCGATCACCCCGCGGAAATCGATCCTGTCCCCGTCGATGAAGGGCGCCACCTCCAGGGCATGATAATCCGGGTCCTGGATGATGCCGGCCATGACCAGCCGCCGGCCTGTGGCCAATGCCACCCGGACTGCCTCTCCCGCACCCTTGTCGGGGTGGATGCGGCCGAAGAAGAGTAGGTCCTCGCTCCCGGCCGGGTTGAACGGGAACTCGCTGGCCCGGATGCCGTGATGAATGGTCGCGGCATAGTCGAGTGACGGATGCCGGTCGGCATCGCTGATCGCGACATAGGCGGAGCGCTGGTTGTAACGCTGGAAGACCGGCAGGATCGTCGGCGAAGAAAAGCCGTGGATGGTCGTCACGATCGGCGTCTCCACGAGCTCGGAAAAGACGAGCGGCATGAAGTCGGCCTGGTTGTGGTGGATGAGGTCGAACTCTCCCGCCCGCTCGAAGCAGTGCGCGATGTGCAGCGCTTCCCACACCTTGGGATTGAGTGAAGGATCCTCGGAATAGCCCTTCGGCGCCACTCCGGCCAGCTTGCCGGCGGTGATGCTGTCGCCGGTTGCGAACAGCGTGACATCAATTCCAAGGTCAAGAAGTGCCTCGGTAAGAAGGCTGGTGACGAGCTCCCAGGGGCCATAGGCCCGAGGGGGCGTCCGCCAGCTGATCGAGCTGAGCATGGCGACGCGCAAGGTTCAGGCCTCCAGCCGCAGGATCAGGCCCTCGTCGGGACGGAGCCACCCGGGAGGCGGCGCGCTTCCGAGCGTCGACAGCAGGAGCTCGCCAGGCGCGCCGTCACCTGGAATGCGCCGCTCGGTCCCGGACAGGTTGAGCAGGACGCGCAACCCGGATGCGCCATGGCGGCGTTCGAATGCCAGCACGTGATCGCTCCCCCGCTCGAGCTCGATCGAGCCAATGGCGAGCGCCGGCTCTGCCCGGCGGAGCCGAAGAAGCGACTGGTAAAGCGAAAACATGGAGTCCGGGTCGCCTCGCTGGGCGGCAAGGTTACGGGTGCGCCAGTCGTCGTGGAGCGGAAGCCAGGGCCTGGCCGTGCTGAACCCCGCATTGGCCGACGAATCCCAGGCCATCGGCGTTCGCGAGGGATCGCGGCCAAGGCCGATCCCGGGCTCGCGCAATTCCTTGGGGTCCTGCACCTGCCCCGGCGGTATCTCGACCCTGCCTATTCCAAGCTCGTCGCCCTGGTAGAGGGTAGGCGTGCCCCTGAGCGTCAGGAGAAGCATTGCAGCAACCCGCGCCTGGGCTTCGCCGAGCTTGGCGGCGATCCGGGGATAATCGTGGCTTGCGATCACCCAGTTCGGCCAGCCGCCCGGCGGCAGGGCCTGCTCATAGTCACGGATCAGCCCCCGGATCGTCGGGGCATCCCAGGGAGCTTCCACCAGGGCGAAATTGAAGGGGAGGTGGACGCCGGGGCGCTCACTTCCATAATATTCCATCAGCTGCTCGAGCGGCAGGACGATCTCGCCGACCAGCAGCCGCTCCCCGAACTCGTCGGCAAGGGCCCGGAACTCGGCGGCGATCTCGTGGACCTCCGGCTGGTGACATGAGTGGATCTGAAGCAGCCTCAGCTTTTCTCCCATGCCGGGCCGGTAGGAGCTGTTGACCGGGTTGTCGGGAACGCCTTCCGCCTTCACCAGGTGCCAGAGGACGTCGATCCGAAATCCGTCCACGCCCTTTTCGAACCAGAAGCGGAGCACGTCCAGCATCGCCGCGCGCACCTCGGGGTTACGCCAGTTGAGGTCCGGCTGCTCCTTCAGGAAAGCATGGAGATAATATTGCCCGCTTGGTTCGTCCCATTGCCAGGCCGAGCCGCCAAAATCACTGATCCAGTTGTTGGGCGGTCCCCCGTCGGGCGACGGGTCCCGCCAGATGTACCAGTCGCGCTTCAGGCTGTCCCGCGATGAACGGCTTTCGAGGAACCAGGGATGCTGGTCGCTGCTGTGGTTGGGAACGAGGTCGAGCATCAGCCTGAGGCCGCGCCGGTGAGCGCCATCGACCAGCCGCTGGAAATCCTCCATCGCTCCGAACAAGGGGTGGATGCCGCGATAGTCGGCGACGTCGTAGCCAAAGTCCGCCATTGGCGACGGGAAGATCGGCGACAGCCAGATGGCGTCGATCCCGAGTTCGACCAGATAGTCGAGCCGTTGCCTGATTCCCTCGAGATCGCCGATCCCGTCGCCGTCGCTGTCCTGGAACGAGCGGGGATAGATCTGGTAAATGACCCCTCGTTCCCACCATGGGGTGTCCGCCCCTCGTCGCTCGATCTCGTCCATCGGCTGGTGCAACGCGGCTTTGCCGTTTCGGTGCCGCGATTGCCGCGGCGGCACCGAAGTGGCAATAGCCTCGGCATGGCAACCCAGCTGAAGACCGTCGGTGCAGTTCCCGATCCGCTTGACGATGTCAGCCTGCCCGGCTGGCTCTATTTCGATCCGGAGTTTTTCGAGGCAGAAAAGCGGGCCTTTCTTCGCGCCGCTCCGCAGGTCGTCTGCCACGAGAGCGAGATTGCAGCTCCCGGCGAATGGCGAAAGCTCGACTATCTCGGCGAGAGCGTGATCGTCATCCGCGGCGACGATGGGCTCGAGCGCGCCTTTGCCAATGTCTGCCGGCACCGGGGCTCGCGGCTGGTCGACGGGGAAGAGGGCTGCGCCAAGGTCCTCACCTGCCCCTATCATGCCTGGAGCTATGCCCGTGACGGACGGCTTGTCGGGGTGATGAACCGCCACGAATATCCAGGCCTTGAGCCCGAGAAGCTCGGGCTCGTCCCGGTCACGCTCGAGAAATGGCGCGGTTTCCTGTTTGTCCGCCTGGAGCCTGGCCTTCCATCCGTTGCCGAGATGATGGCCCCCTATGATGAAGAGGTGGCGCCCTACCGGTTCGAGGAGCTTCGGGCCATCGGCCGGGTCACGCTTCGGCCGCGCGACCTCAACTGGAAGACCATTTCGGACAATTATTCCGATCATCTCCACATCCCGGTCGGCCATCCCGGGCTGACGCGCCTGTTCGGCAAGAGCTATGGCGTCGCCGCAAACGAATGGGTCGACCGGATGGAAGGAGAACTTCGGAGCGACGAGTCCGCCAACCCGTCGGAGCGCGCCTACCAGCGCTACCTCCCCGACGTCGGCCATCTCCCGGCGACGCACCGCCGCAAGTGGCTCTATTACAAGATGTTCCCCTGCGTTGCCTTCGACATCTATCCCGACCAGGTGGATTTCATGCAGTGGCTGCCGGTCACGGCCACGACCAGCGTCATCCGCGAGATCAGCTACGCTCTTCCCGACGGGCGCAGGGAAATGAAGGTGGCGCGCTATCTCAACTGGCGCATCAACCGCCGGGTCAATGCCGAGGATACCGAGCTGATCGGCCGGGTTCAGCAGGGAATGGCAAGCCCCTCATACCGGCCGGGCCCCCTTGGAAAGAGCGAGGTCTCGCTTAGAAGCTTTGCCCGCAGGCTCCGCGAGTTCATTCCGGAGGCGCGGCTGGAACAGCCCCCGGCGCCGGGGTGGACCAGAGAGCGCTGAGCCTCATTCCGAACCACACCGGTATCGCCGTCATCAGCAGGAGCAGGCCCCAAAGGGTCGCCTCCTGGCCCGCGCCGTAGAATGTCCAGCCGGCGTAGACGAGCCCAACCAGCGTGATCAGCATCATGCCCCGCCCGACCTGCCCGAGCGCCATCAGTCGAAGCGCCGAAATGGCGGCGAAGAGGTAGAGGACGAGAGTTGCGACCGTGGCGAGAAGCGCCATGAAGGCGAACAGCTCGGTCAGCCCCTTGGTATAGTTGGCAGCGACCAGCAGTGCGGAGAGGAGCGAGCCAAGCAGCTGCGCCCGGACCGGCATTCCGCGGCTGTTCACCTTGCCGAACCAGCGCGGAAATACGCCGCGCCTCGCAAGCGAGAGCGGCACTTCGCCCTGGAGGAGGACCCATCCGTTCAGCGCGCCGAGGCAGGAGATGGCGGCGAAAAAGACTACCAGCGTCCCTGCAGCCGGCCCCCAGAAGCTGCTGACGAGATCGGCAAACGGCGCTGCCGAGTTCGCTGCGACATCGGCGGGAAGGAGCAGGAACACCGCGCTCGAGGCTGCAAGGTAGATGAGGCCAACGGCCAGCGTGCCGATAAGGGTCGCGCGCGGGATGGTCCTTGCCGGGTCCTTCACCCGCGCCGCCGGGACGGCCGCGCATTCAAAGCCAAGCATCGCCCACAAGGTGAGCGCTGCCGCCGTTGCGATCCCATTGGCATTGACCGGCGCCTGGGCATATTGCGCGGGCTCGTCGCCCCCTCCGAAAACGATGAGCGCGATCACCATCGCCGCGACCAGCGGCATGATCTTGAGAATGCTGGTGAGGATCTGGACCCTGCCCGACACCTGGGCGCCGGTGCAGGCGACCGCGGTGAAAAGGGCGACAAAGCCGATCGCCGCCAACGCCGATATGCCTGGCGCTGCAAAGAGGGCGGGCGCGAGGGTGCTCAGATAGCTGACCGCCGCGATGGAGATCGCGGCATTGGTGACCCAGATGGAGATCCAGTAGCTCCACATCACGAGGAAGGCCGGCGGAGCGCCAAGCGCGCTTGCCACATAATCATAGGGTCCGGTCGCGTCGGGCAGCGCCCTTGCAAGCGCCGCGAAAACCGACGCGAGGCACATCGCGCCGCCAATGGTTATGAGCCATCCCCAGACGGCGTTGAACCCGAGCGGCGCGAGGTTCGCAGGGAGCAGGAAAATCCCCGACCCGATCATGTTGCCCACGACGAGGGCAAGGCACATCCAGAAGCCGAGTTGCCGGCCGCCTCGCGGATCGTTCATGATTTTCCTTCCATCCCCCGGACTTGGCATTCCCGGCCGACCGGCCTAGTTCGCCCGCGACCTTAAGCACAGTACAACAGGGATTTCGATGCGCGCATTCCTTTTTCCCGGGCAGGGCAGCCAGTCCGTGGGCATGGGGGCCGGCCTTGCAGCCGCCAGCCCCTCGGCCCGCGACATATTTGGCGAAGTCGACGAGGCCCTCGGCCAGAATCTTTTCAGGCTGATGCGCGAGGGACCGGACGACGAGCTGAAGCTCACGGAAAATGCCCAGCCCGCGATCATGGCGCACGCGCTCGCTGTCTTTCGTGCACTGACCCGCGAGGGCGGCGTCGAGCTCGGCAAGGCGGCGCGGTTCGTTGCCGGGCACAGCCTCGGCGAATATTCCGCCCTTGCAGCGGCCGGCTCGTTCAGCATCCCCGTCACCGCCAGGCTCCTGAAGCTTCGCGGACAGGCAATGCAGGCCGCGGTCCCGGTTGGCGAGGGCGCGATGGCAGCGCTGCTCGGCGCCGACCTCGAGCTTGCACGCAAGATCGCCGACGCCGCGGCCGAGGGCGAGGTCTGCACCGTCGCCAACGACAATGACCCAGGCCAGGTCGTGCTCTCCGGCCACAAGGCCGCGATCGACCGCGCCATTGCAATTGCAAGGGAGATGGGCGCCAAGCGGGCAGTGCCGCTGCCGGTATCGGCGCCGTTCCACTGCCCGCTGATGCAGCCGGCGGCCGATGCCATGGCCGAAGCGCTCGCCGGAACCGATATCATTGCGCCTGCCGTACCGCTTTATGCCAATGTCACCGCGCAGGCGGTGGCCGATCCCGACGTCATCCGCGGCCAGCTGGTCGAGCAGGTCACCGGAATGGTGCGTTGGCGCGAGAGCATCGCCAACATGGCCACGCAGGGCGTCGAGGAATTCGTCGAACTCGGCGGGAAGGTGCTTGGGCCGATGGTAAAGCGCATCGCCCCCGAAGCGAAGGTAACGAGCCTCGTCACGATTGAAGACATTGAAGTTGCCGCAAAGGAGCTCGCATGATGTTTGACCTCAACGGCAAGACTGCGCTCGTCACCGGCGCGAGCGGCGGACTTGGAAGTTCCATTGCAAGGGCGCTTGCAGCCCAGGGCGCAAGACTTGCGCTTTCCGGTTCCAACCAGGCGAAGCTCGAGGCCTTCGCAGCCGAGCTTGGCGGCGACCATGTCGCGCTCGTCTGCGATCTTTCCAGCGCCGAGGAGGTCGACCAGCTGGTGCCGCGCGCAGTGGAGGCGCTCGGCAAGCTCGACATTCTCGTCAACAATGCAGGCATCACCCGCGACAATCTCGCGATGCGGATGAAGGACGAGGAATGGGACCAGGTCATCCGGGTCAACCTCGAGGCCGCGTTCCGGCTGATGCGGGCGGCGATGAAGCCGATGATGCGGGCGCGCGGCGGGCGGATCATCAGCATCACCTCGGTGGTCGGAGTGACCGGCAATCCCGGCCAGGCCAATTATGTCGCCTCCAAGGCGGGGCTGATCGGCATGTCCAAGTCCCTTGCGCAGGAAGTTGCGAGCCGCGGGATCACCGTCAACTGCGTCGCGCCAGGCTTCATGGTCTCGGCAATGACCGACGCGCTGACCGACGCCCAGCGCGACGCCATCCTGGCGAGGATCCCGAGCGGCGCCATGGGCAGCGGCGAGGATATCGGTGCCGCGGTCGTCTATCTCGCCTCGGACGAGGCCGGCTATGTAACTGGCCAGACGCTGCACGTGAACGGCGGAATGGCGATGCCGTAAGGCCCGGGGAGGGAAGCCTGCCGCCGGGCCGGCCGGCGGAGGCGGCGTCGCCAAACCGGCGAACCGGCAAATCGGCGTGCTTCGGGGCCCTGGCCGGGTTTTCCCGGGCATTTTCCTTGGCATCCCATGCCTCGCCTAGCCCTTGTCGGCCCGCTGCGCGCACCTATATCGCCGGCGAAACATCAAGATCGCGGGCAGCTCGGCAGCGCGCCCGTGAGGGGCAAGTAGAGGGTAGTGAATATGGCAAAAGTGATCGGGATCGACCTCGGCACCACCAACAGCTGCGTAGCAGTAATGGAAGGCGGCAAGCCGAAGGTCATTGAAAATGCGGAAGGGGCGCGCACGACGCCCTCCGTGGTCGCATTCACCAAGGATGGCGAGCGCCTCATCGGCCAGCCGGCCAAGCGCCAGGCCGTCACCAATCCTGACAATACGGTTTTCGCGGTGAAGCGCCTTATTGGCCGCCGCTTCGATGACCCGGTCACCAAGAAGGACACCGAGCTGGTGCCCTACAAGATCGTCAAGGGTCCGAACGGCGACGCGTGGGTCGAGGCCGGTGGCAAGGATTATTCTCCCTCGCAGATCTCGGCCTTCATTCTCCAGAAGATGAAGGAAACGGCCGAGGCCTATCTCGGAGAGACCGTCACCCAGGCCGTCATCACCGTTCCTGCCTATTTCAACGACGCGCAGCGCCAGGCGACCAAGGACGCCGGCCAGATTGCCGGTCTCGAAGTCCTTCGCATCATCAACGAGCCGACCGCGGCTGCGCTTGCCTATGGCCTCGACAAGGAAGAGGGCAAGACGATCGCTGTCTATGACCTTGGCGGCGGCACCTTCGACATTTCCATCCTCGAAATCGGCGATGGCGTGTTCGAGGTTAAGTCGACCAACGGCGATACCTTCCTCGGCGGCGAGGACTTCGACGCCAAGATCGTCGAATATCTGGCGGACAAGTTCAAGGCGAAGGAGGGCATCGATCTTCGCACCGACCGGCTGGCCCTGCAGCGGCTGAAGGAAGCTGCGGAGAAGGCCAAGATCGAGCTTTCGTCGGCGCAGACGACCGAGATCAACCAGCCGTTCATTACCGCCCGGATGGAGGGTGGCGCGACAACGCCGCTCCATCTCGTCGAGACGATCAGCCGTTCCGATCTCGAGAAGCTGGTCGGCGACCTCATCAACCGCACGCTCGAACCATGCCGCAAGGCTCTGAAAGACGCAGGCATCGACGCTAAGGAAATCGCCGACGTGGTCCTGGTCGGGGGCATGACCCGCATGCCCCGCGTTCGCGAGGTGGTGAAGGAATTCTTCGGCCGTGAGCCGCATACCGGCGTCAACCCCGACGAGGTGGTCGCCATGGGCGCGGCGATCCAGGCCGGCGTCCTCCAGGGCGACGTCAAGGACGTCCTGCTGCTCGACGTGACCCCGCTGTCGCTCGGCATCGAGACCCTCGGCGGCGTCTTCACCCGGATGATCGATCGCAACACGACGATCCCGACCAAGAAGAGCCAGACCTTCTCGACGGCCGACGATAACCAGAACGCCGTCACCATCCGCGTCTTCCAGGGCGAGCGCGAAATGGCCAGCGACAACAAGATGCTCGGCCAGTTCGACCTCGTCGGCATTCCCCCGGCACCGCGTGGTGTTCCGCAGATCGAGGTGACCTTCGACATTGACGCCAATGGCATCGTCCACGTCACTGCCAAGGACAAGGGAACGGGCAAGGAGCAGCAGATCCGCATCCAGGCCTCGGGCGGCCTCAATGACGCCGACATCGACAAGATGGTGAAGGAAGCCGAGCAGTTCGCCGAAGAGGACAAGAAGCGGCGCG
>JAJJPO010000125.1:0-3552 GCA_032907585.1 Sphingomonas sp.
CTCCGACGCCAGTTCCGGAACTCGGGACGCCGAATGGTGGGTCAGATCACCCTTCACTGTGGGAGATGCCGCGCCCTGCATCCGGCTAGAGGCGGCGGCTTTCGAAACCGCCGCCGGCAGACATGTAGTCGATGGAGTCGAGGGGTTCCCCGGAAAGATCGCCCTGCGATGGCATGTGCGTTCATGGCCGGGAGCACCGGAGAACCAGCGTTTGGTGACCCTTACTCTGGTCAACGAGTCGCAGATAGGAGAGGCGGCAATCGATTCGCTCTGCCTGTTCCAGAGCGGCATCGTCGTAGACGCACCGCCGGGCGCCATCGGTGTCTATCCGCAGGCGACGCTGGTAGTGCAGGAGGCCAATGATCCTCTGGATGATGAGCGGGTGAATCGTGTCATCTACAGTGGTCGGGCCGTCAGGGCGGTGGGTCACGGTTGCGCCGTGGACTGGGAAGACAGCGGCACCGCACTCTGGACGGATGTCATGCCCGCATGGGAAATGTCCCCCATGGATTTTGACGTCAAGGACGTCGAAGGCAATCCACTTCGCCTGCCGATGAGAGTCTTTGCCGAGATGGACGGGCCCGATCACGACGCGTTTCGATTGGTGGACGGGCTCGTGTCCAGCTACGAAAAGTGGATCAGCGAATTGCGACCGGATTGTTTTCCGAACCTGCGCGATACCGCTGATGGACTGGTTCTACGTTGCGGGCAAGCGGCTGCGCGTATGCGGGAAGGGCTGGATCTGCTGAAAGGACGGGACGGAACCGCACGCAGGGCATTTGCACTGGCCAACCGGGCCATGCTGATGGCGCAGCACCGGCGCTCAGGTGAAGCCAGAGTGCCCGAGTTCAAGTCGGATCAGCAAGCGGCCATTCGCCGGCAGCAAGGAAGTCGCAACCGAGTTCGTCCCGCTCCGGAGCTGGTGGGATGGAAGCGGGATTATGCAGCTCTCGATCTCGAGAGCGACGAGGTGAAAGCAGCCGAACGTCGAATCGACCGTCCTATAGGTCAGTGGCGTCCGTTCCAGCTCGCGTTCCTGCTGATGTCGATCGAAGGCATTGTCCATGGCGACAGCGACGACCGTCAGATTGTCGATCTGATCTGGTTCCCTACTGGTGGCGGCAAGACCGAAGCGTACTTGGGGCTGACCGCGTTCACGGTCTTTTTCAATGTCCTCTCCGGCAGAGTCAACAAAGAAGCCAATGAGTGCCGTGCGGTGTCGATCCTGATGCGCTACACCCTGCGGCTCCTGACGGCCCAACAGTTCGAGCGGGCAGTCAAGCTGTTCTGTGCGATGGAGTTGATTCGCAAGGAGGAGAACTCCGGGTTGGGCAATGCTCCATTCTCGGTCGGACTTTGGGTCGGTGGAAGCAACACTCCCAACAGAGTCGATTATCAGAGTGACGATGCCCCCGGGGCTGTCCAAAGCAAGAAGAAGCTGGAGAAAGATTCCGGCGCAAGGAATCCCTTTGTACTGCTCCAGTGCCCATGGTGCGATGCAAGGTTCGGTCACGTTGCGGAGGGTGTGGTGCATGGATATCGGATTGCCGGGAAAGGAGTCGGCGCGACGTTCGAGTACGTATGCCCTGACGGCAGATGCGAGTTCGGGCCGGGCCATCACCTCAGGATTCCGGCGCAGGTCGTCGACGAGAATCTGTACCGCGAGCCGCCGACGCTTTTGATCGGAACCGTGGACAAGTTCGCCATGCTGGCCTGGACGCCGGAAGCCCGGAGTTTCTTCGGCATAGGCAATGACGGAACGCGGCAGGCTGACGGTCCCGTACTGATCATCCAGGATGAGATGCACCTGATGACAGGCCCCCTCGGGACAATGGTCGGACTGTTCGAGACCGCTGTGGATGCGCTGTGTCGCTACGCAAAGGAGCAAGACCCGCAGGTCATCGCGTAGACTGCAACCGCAGCCCGTGCCGGAGACCAGATTCTCGGACTCTACGCGCGGACGAATAGCATGGTCTTTCCTCCGCCCGGGCTGGACGCAGCCGACTCGTTCTTTGCCCGTGAAGCTCCGGACAAGCCGGGCCGCCTGTACGTCGGCGTACTGGCCCCGGGGCACGGCTCGATGCAGACCACCCAGCGCAACGTCTACGCTTCAATGGCCCAAGCAGCGGCTGATCTGGCGTGCGAAACCCATGACGCTACGCAGGGAAGTCCCGAAGACAAGAACAAGGCGGCCGCCAGGGCGGCCGATCCGTGGTGGACCCTGCTGGCGTACTACAACTCGTTGCGGGAGCTCGGCGGTGCCCTGACCCTGTTCGGGGCGGATATCCCGGATCAGCTTGGTGTGCTGCGCAAGCGCCGCGCAACTGATCCTCGTCGGTCCCGCAGGGTGTACGTGGATGGTCGCGTCCTAGAGTTGACCAGTCGCCTCGATTCCGGAGAAGTCCCGCAGGCCCTGCGCTCACTCGAGACCCCGCTGTCCGAGTTCGTGAACGGCAAGGATGGCACCTTCTCGGTCCAGGCAAGATACGGACCGCAGGACGCGTGCCTGGCGTCGAACATCATCGAGGTGGGTGTGGATGTACCACGCCTTTCGCTCATGGCCATCGTCGGTCAACCCAAAACCACCGCCGCATACATTCAGGCATCCAGTCGCGTGGGACGACGCGAAGACAGGCCCGGCCTGGTGGTGATGCTCTACAGCAGCACCAAGCCACGCGACCGGAGCCACTATTTCCGCGCCTATCACCAAGCCATCTACGCTTGGGTTGAGCCCACAAGCGTGACGCCGTTCAGCCCGCCCGTGGTCGAACGTGCATTGCATGCCGTGATGGTATCAATGCTCCGCCAGAGCACATCCATCAACGCAACTGCTCCACAAGTCAGAGAATGGAAAGAGGGCTGGGCCTGGGCGAAACAGGAAATCGAACGCCGCGCAGAGGCCGTTGCGCGATCGGATGAGCAGGAAGGCGTTCTAAAGCGTTTCGATGAGATCCACCGCAGGTGGAGAGCATTCAATCCGGAACACTGGGGCAGAATCATTCTGCAGGGCCCCTTGAGCGAGAGCGCTTCACTGATGTATCCCGCCGGCCGCGACAAGCCCGCTCAATGGGGAGGCATCGGCTGGGCGACGATGACATCGCTGCGTGCGGTCGATGCCACCTGCGAGGCTGCTGTGACGCAACATTATGTCGAGCACGAAGCCACCAGCGGCAGCATCCAGGAAGAGAATTGAAATGGCTAGACCGATACGCTCAGCCCAGGTCATCTCACCCTTTGGCGTTGGCGCGATGGTGGATTTCCCGGGGCCGGAATCGCTGATACAGGCGGGATTGGATGCTTGGCCCCCTGCGGTGGTGCATGACCCGGCTCGAAGGATCGAGAACGAAGCGCGCCTGGCGCAGAGCCTGGGTGTCGACTTCTTCCTGACGCCCCCGCCATATGATGTGAACGACAAGAGCACCGCGTTACCCTGGTTGAGGTTTCCCCGCTGGCACTTCTGCCCTCGACCGGGCTGCGGGTGGATGAAGGAAGCCAATCTTCACGCCCCAAGCGCCCCACGCTGCGATGCGCATGGAGGCGGCAACCGACAGC
>JAJJPO010000126.1:0-15808 GCA_032907585.1 Sphingomonas sp.
TGGCTCGCGGCGAGGCTGATCAGCAGCTGGCCGAGGTCGTCGACATGAATGAGCGACAGCCGGCCCGCCGGTGGAAGAAGGACGAGGCCGCTCTTGGCCATCCTGAACAGGTCGAGAGTCTCGCGGTCACCCGGCCCGTAAACGGCCGGGGGTCGGACGATCGACCAGTCGAGCCCCGACGAGGAGACGAGCTCTTCGGAGCGGGCCTTTGTTTCTCCATAGACCGAAAGTCCCGGCTCCCTCGCCGCGAGCGAGCTCACATGGATAAATCGCCCGGTGCCCACCTTTTTCGCGGCGGCGATGACGGCGGCCGTCCCGGCGACATTGCCGGCCTCGAACCCGGCGGCGTCAGGGGCGTTGATCACGCCAGCGACGTGGATCACGGCCCTGGCGCCTTCGAGCAGCTGCTCGAGGCTGTCCGGCCGGTCGAGCGCCCCTTCTATCCAGCTAACGCCCTGCCTTTCCTCCTGGGGCCTGCGGGCGAGCGCGCGCACCTCGTGTCCGCCTTCCAGCGCGAGCGCTAGCAGCCGGCTACCGACAAACCCCGTCGCCCCGGTGATCGCGAGCTTCAAATGGGCGACCATTCTATCGGCTCTGCAGGGCCTTCGTCCTCGACCTTGCTGCGATCCAGCCGTTCGGCCAGCGCGTCGAGCAGCGGATCAAGGCCGATCCGCCCGGCCGCGCTGATCGGGAAGATCTTCTTTCCACTGGCTTCCTCGAGCTCGGCCGACAGTGCCGCGATCAGCTCGTCGTCGAGCGTGTCAACCTTGTTGAGCGCAAGAAGATAGGGCTTTTCCGCGAGGCCACTGCCATAGGCTTCAAGCTCGTCGCGGACGGTATGGAAACTCGTCGCGACGTCCTCGTCATTGGCATCGACGAGGTGGAGGAGCAGCTGGCAGCGCTCTATGTGCCCGAGGAAGCGGTCGCCGATGCCGGCCCCTTCAGCGGCGCCCTCGATGAGGCCAGGGATGTCTGCAACGACAAATTCCCGGCCCTGGTGGCTGACCACGCCCAGCTGGGGACGAAGGGTCGTGAAGGCATAGGAACCGACCTTCGCCTGGGCGTTCGTAACCGCGTTGATGAAGGTGGACTTGCCGGCGTTTGGAAGGCCGACGAGGCCGACGTCGGCAAGCAGCTTCAGTCGCAGCCAGACCCACATCTCCTCGCCCGGCCAGCCGGTCGTGTGCTTGCGGGGTGCCCGGTTCGTCGAGGTCTTGTAGCTCGCATTGCCGCGCCCGCCGTCGCCGCCCTTCAGGAAATGGATCCGCTGGCCCTCGCTGGTGAAGTCGGCAAGCAGTGTTCGCTCTTCGTCGTCCGCGAGGATCTGCGTACCGACGGGAACCTTGATCACCAGGTCCTTTCCGCCGGCCCCGGTCATGTTCGAGCCGGCCCCCCCCTTGCCCCGGGGTGCGCGGAAATGCTGGGTATAGCGAAAATCGATAAGCGTGTTGAGGCCCGGCACGGCCTCGAACACGATGTCGCCGCCCTTGCCGCCGTCGCCGCCGTCCGGTCCACCGAACTCGATGAACTTCTCGCGGCGAAAGCTGACGGCACCGGGTCCGCCGGCGCCGGAGCGGATGAAGATCTTGGCCTGGTCGAGAAAATGCATCGCGAGCCGTTTAACGACAAATGAGGCGAAATGGCAGCGGGGCGGGAGATCGGCCCCGATTGCCTAGCCGGTCGGCGGCTGTTGCGAGCCGACGATGCCCTTGATGAGGCCGACCGCGTCCTCCCGGACGGTTTCGCGCGAAAGGCCGCTCGCTGCAGCGACTTCATCGCCCGCAAGGCTGTCACCTATCGCCATGAGGACCAGGCCGAGCGTTACGCGGTCCATCGGGCGCCTGTCGCCGGCGGCCCGGAAGTCGTCGACGATCGAGCGGATCGTGTTGACCACCGGCTCGAGCGCCTCGCGCTGCCGGGTCAGTGCGATCCAGCCGATGAGTTCGCCGACCCGCTCGGCATGGAAGGCGTCGAACATCGCGTCGACGACGTCGCGCTCGCTCGCCTCGCCGCGGCGGCGCTTGCCGATCGCCTCGTTGATCGATGCCGATACCGTCCTTGCAATGTCTTCGGCGAGCGCCCGGTGGAGGCCGGCAGCGCTTCCGAAATGATGGAGAAGATTGGCATGGGTCCGGCCGATGCGCGCCGCGACGGACTTCAGCGTTACCGCCGCAATGCCCTCGTCGCGAAGAAGCTCGCGCGCTGCAAAGACGGCGAGCGCACGGCTCTCGTCGGGCGGAAGGCGTTTACGGCTTCGTGTCATTATTGACATTTATGTCAGCTAAACCCAAAAGTGAGTAGAGCCCGTGCTTGGAGCCGAATGATGGCAGTCGCAAGTGTGACACCTACCGATCTTCTCATTACCCCGCGCGACCGTCGTTTCGCTCGCGACCCCAAACCGGGCCGCTGGTGGCATGGCGGCGACCCGTTCGCGACCGCATTTTACAACGCGCTTTCGGCCACTTTCCCAAAGGGCGAGAGCTTTTTCGTCGAAAGCGTAAGAAGCTTTCGCGAGGGGGTTCCGCCCAAGCTCGCCGAGGAGATCAGGGGCTTTACGACCCAGGAGGCGATCCACAGCCGCGAACATGCCGCGTTCAACCGGGCCGCTGTCGAGGGTGGCTATGACCTCGATCCGCTTGAAGCCCAGGTCCAGTTCCGCCTTGATTTCATCAAGTCGAGGCCGCCGATAGCGGCACTTGCAGCAACCATGGCGCTCGAGCATTTCACGGCCATATTCGCGCACCAGCTGCTTACCGATCCTCGGCACCTTGCCGCCGCGGAGCCCGACGCGAGGGAGATGTGGCGCTGGCACGCGATCGAGGAGATCGAGCACAAGGGCGTTGCCTATGACTGCTGGCTTCACGCGACGCGGCACTGGTCGCGGTGGAAACGATGGAAGGTGAAATCCCGGGTCATGCTGCTCGTCACGCGCAACTTCACCATCGACCGGACACGTGGCGCGATCGAGCTTCTCCGGCAGGACGGGATATCGGGAGCGAGGGCCTGGGCCGGTCTCATCTGGTTCATGTGGGTCCGTCCCGGCATGATGCGGAAGATCTTTGCCGACTGGGCTTCCTTCTTCCTTCCCGGCTTTCATCCCTGGAATAGCGACGACCGCCATCTCATCGAGAAATATGTCGCCGACGAGGCGCGAGCGACGCATGTCCAGCCGACGAAAAAGGTAAGGGGCGCGACCCTTTAGGTTTAAGCACAAGCCGCGGGATGCGCTGGCCGGCAATTACCGGCCAGAAGCCTCGCCATGACCTTGCAGAAACGCATCGAGGCAATCGACTGGGAGAGGCTGCTCGCCGAGGTCGACAGCAAGGGCTTCGCCCGGACCGGCCAGCTTTTGAACAGGGAAGAGCTTTCCCAGCTCGTAGGCTGCTATGACGACGACAGGATGTTCCGAAGCCAGGTCACCATGGCAAGGCACGGGTTCGGGGCAGGCGAATATCGCTACTTTGCCTATCCGCTGCCACCCCTGGTGCAGGAACTGCGGTGGCGCCTCTACGAACGGCTGGCACCGCTGGCCAACCGCTGGATCGAGGAGCTCGGCCTCGGCGAGCCAGTTCCTCTTTCGTTCGAAGACTATATCTTTCGATGCCATGCCGCCGGCCAGTCCCGCCCGACTCCGCTGATCCTGCGCTATGGACCGGGAGACTTTAACCGGCTTCACCAGGACCTTTACGGGCCGCTCCATTTCCCGCTGCAGGCCGCATTCCTGCTCAACGAGCCGGGTGTCGATTTCACCGGGGGCGAGCTTGTGCTGACCGAGCAGCGGCCACGGACGCAGTCCAGGGTCGAGGTCGTTCCACTGGAGCGGGGCGAGGCGGTGATATTCGCGGTCAACCACCGCCCCGTCACGGGTCGCCGGGGCAGCTACCGTGTCGCCATGCGGCACGGCGTCAGCCCGCTCCGCGAGGGCCGGCGCCATGCGCTCGGGATCATCTTCCATGACGCCGCCTAGGCGGCCATCGCCTCCAGCTGTTCCGATCCTGCAAGAGACAGGGTGTAGAGCCTCGCCATCGCTTCCCCGCCGCGGGCGCAGCTATATCTTGGAGCGCTGAGGCCCGTCGGGACGAAGCCAAGCTTCTCGAGCACCCGGCCAGAGGCGGGGTTGTCGAGGAAGTGCGACGCCTCGAGGCGCGGAAGCCTCAGCGCCCTTGCGATCCCGATCAGGGCCCGCCCCGCCTCGGTTGCGAAGCCCCTGCCCCAGTGGGGACGAGCGATCCAGTAGCCCAGCTCGACGCTGCCGGAGGGTCGCCGGCCAAGCCCGCAGGAGCCGACGATCCTCGGCTCGCCATCGGTGCGCTCGGTAATGAGGAAGCTCGGCATAACCGGGTCGCGCGGCGAGGCGAGAAAAGCCTCCGCGTCCTGCTGGTCATAGGGCCAGGGTGCCGTCGCAAGGTTGCGCACCACCTGTTCATCGGCGATGGCACGCGCCAGCGCGGGCGCATCTTCGGCCCAGCCGGGTCTCAGCAGCAGTCGCTCGGTACGGGCGAACATTTGAGCTTCCTTCTCCTCTCGAGCAGGCCGCTAGACCCGCTCCGTTGCAGTTTCGGGAGAAGATTTGGTCCCCTTCGTGAACAACGAAAAAGGGAGAGGAGGGGGCTTCCCTCTTCTCCCTTTTCGAGTCCTTTTTCTGGCCTCGTCTGGGGCGCCCCCTCCCGGGAGCGGCCCTTTATCGACCGATCCCGCTTATTCCGCGGCTTCCGGCATAATGGCTTCTACATGGACGAATTTGCGACCAAGCTTGCCATCGCGGAAACACACGCGACCGTCGGTAAGTGCAAAAAGCGTATGGTCTTTGCCCAGGCCGACATTCGTCCCCGGGTACCAGCGCGTGCCGCGCTGACGCACGATGATGTTGCCGGCAACGACCTGCTCGCCGCCGAACTTCTTCACGCCAAGGCGCTTTGCTTCCGAATCACGGCCGTTACGCGACGAGCCGCCAGCTTTCTTATGTGCCATCTCTTGTGACTCTTACTTCTTTGCCTTGGCCGCAGGGGCCTTCTTGGCTGCGCTCTTAGCAGGTGCAGCATCCTTTGTCGACTTCTCGGCCTTGGGCGCGGCCTCCTTCTTGGCAGGAGCCTTTTCAGCCTTGGGCGCAGCCTCTTTCTTGGCAGCCGGCTTGGCCTCGGCCTCGAGCTTGGCTGGCTGGGCCGCAGGCTTTTCCGCCTTCGGGGCGGCGGCCTTCTCGGCCTTCTTGCCGCCGATCGACACGATCTCGAGGATGGTGTGCTGCTGGCGGTGCCCCCGCTTGCGGCGATAGTTGTGCCGGCGGCGCTTCTTGAAAACGGTGACCTTTTCGCCCTTTGCCTGGGCGACGATCTTGGCGCCGACGGTCAGCCCGTCGGTCGACTTGAGGTCCGAACCCTCGCCCGCCAGGAGCACATCGGTAAGGTCGACGCTGTCACCGGCATTTCCGGCAAGCTTCTCGACGACGATCTTGTCTCCGGGGGCTACGCGATATTGCTTGCCGCCCGTGCGCACGATAGCGAACATGGCCTCTTTCACTTTCCGTCACTTATGAACCGCGCATGACAACGCCGCGTGGCGCAGGCCGCGCGCGGGAAAGGGTGCCGCCTATGGGGTGCCAATGATTCTGTCAACCGCCGGCCGGCCGTTTTCCGCTAGTGCCGATGCTCCGGCCTCAGCCTGTAGCGCTGACCGTCAAAACCCTCGAACAGCGTCCCGATGGCGGGATGGTCAATGGGTTCGCCCTCGTCGTCGCGCACGAGGTTCTGCTGGCTGACATAGGCGACATAGCTGCTCTCGGCATTCTCGGCGAGCAGGTGGTAAAAAGGCTGGTCTCTTGCCGGGCGCATCGCCTCGGGAATCGCCTCATACCACTCCTCGCTGTTGGCGAAGACCGGGTCTACGTCGAAAACCACGCCCCTGAAATCCAGCAGTCGGTGGCGGACCATCTCGCCAATGGCGTAGCGAGCCGTGGGGATCTCTTCGGATACAGACGTTATCGACATGCCCCCAATGTAGTTGGCACTTCACCGCTGGCAAGCGGCAAACCCCTTTGCATTGTCCGAAGTGGCTGCTAGAGGGCCGCCCGCGACCGACACCGGCTCTGACCGCCGGACAGCTTTATCCTGATCTTGCGGAGAGGTGGCTGAGTGGTCGAAAGCACCGCACTCGAAATGCGGCGTGCCGGCAACGGTACCGTGGGTTCGAATCCCACCCTCTCCGCCAAATCCTCCAAATGTCCACCCACTTCCACCCATTTTAACGGCATGTGTTGCGCAGGCGCCAACTCGGCCGCTGGCTGGCAGTCACTTCGTGTTCGAGGATCCCGATCGACCGGTTATGCCCATGGCTAGCGTCGCCGGGAGCGGCAATGCCCCTTGGCAATATTCTCCTCGCGCGACGAAGCCTAATGAGCAGCGCCTAGAGCCAATTGCGTTAGCGAAATGCTGCGCAGAAATGCGCAGCGCCCTTGAAGATCGGCGAGCCGCCTCGATGGCGATGCGTGGGTCGCGAAGGGCCACACTTACATGCGGCGCGGGATGCAAAAGCTGGGCCTTGATATGGTCCAGCATCATCTTCACCGCCGCCTGATGACGCTTAAACGTCCCTGGCGGTTGGCTTCCGGCCTAGAAGCGTGCCCTTCGATCCGTCTTTTCTGAGCTCGAATTCCATGTCGGGGTGGAGCTGCTTCCACTGGCGGGCGACCAGTCGTTCGCCCGGGCGGGCGGCGTCGTCCAGCAGAACCATCCCGCCGGGCGAAAGCAGGCGGAAAAGATGTTCGGCCGCGCCCCTGGTGAAGGGATGGACGGTCCAGGGCGGCCCGTCGACGACGATGAGGTCTATGCCCGGCTCGATTGGGCCGGTATCGTACCAGAGGCCAGGCCATCCGTTCGGGCTCTCCGCGAGCGATGCGTGGCGCAGGTCGGCCTCCAGCCCGTGGTCGCCCAGCCATTTCTTCGTTTCGACCACGAAATCCCGGTGCTGGTCGAAGCCGAGATGTTCCCCGCCACCCCACTTGCGGAGCGAGGCGGCAATCACCAGCGACGTCGCGCCAATACCGAACTCGACGACCCGGCGTAGCCGCTCGCGCTCGATGATGTCGGCGATGAGGTGAAGGAGGCCAGTGTCGGCTTTCCATGAACCAAGGTTCGGGAGTGCATCGGCCGGCATGTCGATGCGCTCAAGCAATCTTGCCTTCTCTGCACCCGTTCCACCGTCGAGGCTTCGAAGGAGCCAGGGCCAGGTGAAGGTCGCGAAACAGGCCACCGCCGCCACGTCCCACAGCCTGCGGGGACTGTCGCTGTCGGCGCGTGCAAGGATGGCCGTGGTTTCGCGAGTGGTCATACTGGTCCTCAATTTTCGAACGGGAGACCCCCCTTAGACACGCTGACGCTACATTCGTTCCGAGCGGGGCGTTTCAAGACGGCGGGGACGAGGGCCCGCCGCGGTGGGTGGATCAAGCCATATGTCGCCGCCCTGGCTGACCGGCGGGCAGGAGAACGCACGCTCGTGACGGCGGGAAGATCTGCGTATATCTGAAAGGTGCAGCCGCGCGAGCTTCGCCATTATCAGGGGGGTTTGATTGTCGATGTGGTTTAGCGTCCTTATCGGGTTGGCGGCTGCTTCCAGCCCGCCGGCAGCCGGTGCAAGCGGCGAGAGTGCGAGGAAGGCCGTTTCGATGGCGGCGGGCATGGCCCTGCAGGGCCGCATGGCCGAGGCACTCCCGCTCCTGAACTCCATTTCGGAAGACGAGCTCGAGCCGAGGGACAGGCTGGTCCGCCAGTGCATGATCGAGCGGTTCGGTCCGGGATCCGCTCCACCAGGGGCTGCCGGCGATAAATTGATCCATCGCGTCACCGCAACCTACCGAGCCTATTGGTGGTCCGCGCTAACCAGGCCAGCCGAGCTCGCTAAAGCAGAAGCGAAGCTGACGAACGGCCTCCGCCGCCTCCTCGGGCTTGGGGCCGGTGCAGACTGGAACGAAGTGGAGGAGCGACTGCGCAAGCGCCTTTCGGCCGAAGGAATTCACGCGCTGGCCGGGAGGACTCCGCCGCTTCTCGAGTGGATGGCGTGGACGTCGGAAACGAAGGAGGAGCGCGATGTTCCGCTCCCGGAGGCTGCCCACAAGATCCAGGTGAAGTTCCTCGATGGCTTTGAAAGCCTCGGCTGGTCAGCCTATGCGACGTGCGAGCACAGCTTCACCGGGGGATGGGTCCAGTCGGATGGGATCTACGCGGTAAAGCCCGGCTGGAAGAGCCTTGCCGACGAGAGTTTCCGGATCAGCTTTCTCGCGCATGAGACCCAGCATTTTGCCGACAAGGCCCGGTTCGGGGAACTGGACTCATGGATTCTCGAATATCGGGCGAAGCTGGCGGAGCTGGCGATGGCGAGCGATGCCCTTTCCCGCATCCTTGGCAAGTTCGAATCCAGCCAGGGCGACAACCCGGCCGTTCCGCACTCCTATGCAAACGGGCTCGTCCTTCGGGCCATCCGCTCGAGGATCGGCATCGCCGACGAGGCCGATCTGGCCATGGTCGACGGCTCGGTGATCAAGGAGGCTGCACTTGGCCTGCTGCGGGAAGACTCCGCAAGGCGGCCAGGCCCGAAGAAATAGGGCGTAGCCATCCCTCGGGCGACCAGTTGCGCGGGCTTTGGCGGGTCCGCGCGTCAATCTGCCGTTTCGGCGGCCTTGACGCGCAGCATCGCCAGGGCGGCAAGGACCATCATCGCCGCTGCAAAGGCCATGGTGTAAATGGGCTCGGTTGGAAACCAGGCCTTCATGATCGAGCCCATGACGGTCGATACCAGGAGCTGCGGGACGACGATGAAGATGTTGAACAGGCCCATGTAGATGCCGAGCTTTGACTGCGGCAGGTTCGAGGCAAGGATCGCGTAGGGCATCGCCAGGATCGAGGCCCAGGCAATGCCGATCCCGATTTCGGCGAGGACCAGCTGCCCGGGGCTGGTGAAAAGAAAGAAGCTGGCATAGCCCGCTGCACCGCAGAGGAGGCAGGCCATGTGGGTCCCTGCCTTCCCGATCCGCCGGGCGAGAAACGGCAGGACGGCGAGCGCGGTGATCGCGGCAACCCCATTATAAATTGCGAACAATAGGCCGACCCAGTTGCCGGCCTCCTGGTAGGCGCCGCTTTGCGCATCGGCCGAGCCGAAGAAATCCTGGGCCACGACCGGGGTCGTGTTGATCCACATGATGAACAGTGCCGACCAGCTGAAAAATTGCGCGACCGCGAGGCGCTTCATCACCTGCGGCATCCCGGAAAAGTCGCCGACGATGCTTGCCAGCATGTTCGTATCCCGGCCGGACCTTGCCATCGAGATCGCGGCAAGCTGGGCGAGGCCATAGCCAATCAGCAGCGCACCAAGGAGGTACATCTCCTTCTCCAGAGCGAACTCGTAGACGGCAAGGAGGACGAGGAGGCCCGCCGCGACCCAGGGGACGCTGTTTCCAGTCCCTCGCGCTGCAAGCGCCCGGACCGCGGATTGCGGGGTGGTTTGCGCTTCGCCGTTGAAGGCCCTTAGCTGTTCAGGGGAATATTCGCGCGTCGAAACCACGGTCCACAGGACCGCGAGGAACAGCGCTGCTCCGCCGAACCAGAAGGCGTAGCGCACCGTGTCGGGTATGCCCCCTCCTGGCGCGGTGTTGGAAACTCCCCACTGCTCGGCCGCCCACGGGAATATGGAGCCGATGACTGCGCCAAGTCCGATAAAGGCGGTTTGCACCGCGTAGCCGGCGGTGTGCTGATCCTTGTGGAGCATGTCGCCAACGAATGCCCGGAAAGGCTCCATCGAGATGTTGAGACTGGCATCGAGGGTCCAAAGAAGGATCGCCGCGAACAGGAGAACGTCGGCCAGGGGCATCAGGAACAGCGAAAGGGCAGCGAAGATCGAGCCGACCAGGAAATAGGGCCGCCGCCGCCCCAGCCGGCCGAGCCAGGTGCGATCGCTCAAGTGACCGACGATTGGCTGGACCAGCAGACCGGTAAGAGGAGCCGCGATCCAGAGCGCGGGAAGGTCGTCCAGGCTCGAGCCCAGCGACTGGAAGATGCGGCTCATATTGGCCGTCTGGAGCGCGAAACCGACCTGGATTCCGAAAAAACCGAACGAGATGTTCGACAGCCCGGCAAGGTTCTGCCGCGGCTTCTCGGTCAGCATAGCGTCCATCCCCCACTCCCTGGATCGCCCGTCGCCGGGCAAGGTTGCCTCGCGCGAACTCATACCGGACCTTGCCGAAATGCACGCATTAAATTGAAACGGGCCGCAGGCGGGGCGCCCTTGCGGGCAAGCATCAGCTGGAGCCGCGCACCACCAGTTTCACGGGCAGCAGGACGCTCTTCGAGGCGCGCTCCTCGATATTGGCGATCAGCGTTTCCACCAGTGTTTCCCCGGCAAGCCTCGTGTCCTGGGCGATCGTCGTAAGCGCCGGTTCCGAGATCCGGGCCACGGCCAAATCGTCATAGCCGACGATGGAAACGTCCCCGGGGACGTCGGTGCCAGTGTCATGGAGCGCGCGCATCGCGCCGATCGCCGCAAGGTCGCTCGTCGCGAAAATCCCGTCAAAGGCAATGCCCTGCTCGAGGAGCGAATGAACGGCAGCGCGTCCTTCCTCCTCGGTCGGCGCAGCATCGATCTGGAGCCGCGGATCCTGCTTCAGCCCGCTTTCGGCGAGGGCACGCTCATAACCGGTCCAGCGCTCGACGAATTCGGGTGCATCGCCGCTGACCGTTCCGAGAAAGGCGATCGAGCGCCTTCCGCGCTCGACGAGATGCCTGCCCGCGAGATAGCCGCCAAGCTCGTTGTCGGAGCCGACCGTGGTGCCGACCTGGCCGGCCCTTGCAGCGCCCCAACGGACGAAATGAGTGCCCTGTCGCACCAGCTGCTCGAGACGGGGAAGGGCGGTTAGATAATCGCCATAGCCAAGCAGGATGATCCCGTCGGCCTTGCGGCTGTCTTCATAGTCGACATGCCAGTCGCCCGAGAGCTGCTGCATGCTGATGAGAAGGTCGTAGCCCCGGGCCGCGCAGGCCCGGGTGAGCGAACCTAGCATCGACAGGTAAAAAGGGTTGATCAGCGTGTCGTCTGGCGTCGGGTCCTCGAAGAAGAGGAGTGCAATGGTCCTCGACTGTTGCCGCCTTAAGCCGGAGGCATTCTTATCAACAGTGTAGTTAAGCTCCCGGGCCGCTTCGAGGACCCGGTTGCGCGTTTCCTCGCTGACCGACGGATTTCCCGAAAGGGCTCGGCTGACCGTCGGCTGCGACACGCCGGCGAGGGCCGCTATATCGAATGACGTGGGTCGGCGGGAGCTCATTGCACAGCTGGGATTCCGTTGCAGTTTGGCCACTTTGCCGTGGCTAAGCCATTCGTAGGCAGGCTGAATACGTATGTATAGCCATGTCGCCCGGCTGACACATTCCACTCCCTGGGGTTAAGCCTAGGCCCGATCCAAAAGATTGGACGCGGTGCGCCTGCACTCGATTTCACTGGGAGGGGTAAGGGGAATCATGACCAATTTCGCACGGTCGCTCTATGCGACGAGTTCGAGCCACGTCGCCATGGGCGTGGCACTTGCGGTGCTCGGCGCAGCGCCCGCGTTCGGGGCCGACCTTTCGGCCGAAGCATCGGCTGCCGCCGCTGCCGTCGCGCAGGAACCCGCCACCAGGGATTCTACCGAGGCCACTACCGCCGACGAGGAAATCGTCGTTACCGGCATCCGTGCCTCGATCGCGGCCTCGGTCGCCGAGAAGAAGGCCAACAGCTCGATCGTCGAGGTCATATCGGCCGAGGACATCGGCAAGCTTCCCGATCAGTCGATCGCGGAATCGCTGTCGCGACTGCCGGGTCTCGCGACCCAGCGCCTCGATGGCCGCGCCAGCGTGGTGTCCATACGCGGCCTCGCGCCCGATTTTACGACTACCCTTCTCAATGGCCGGGAGCAGGTCAGCGCCAGCAACAACCGCGGGGTCGAGCTCGACCAATATCCTTCGGAGCTGATCAACGGGGCGATCGTCTACAAGACCCCCGACGCCAGCCTCATCGGCCAGGCGCTTGGCGGCACGATCGACATGAAGACGGTTCGCCCCCTGGCCTACGGCCGGCGCGCGATCGCGCTCGGCGCGCGGTTCGAAGTGAACGACCTGGGCGAGCTCAACCCTGACGTTTCGAACAAGGGGTATCGCGCCAACATCTCCTACATCGACCAGAATGCCGATGGCACGGTCGGCTGGGCGATCGGATATGCTCGGATGGTATCGCCAACCGCCGAGGAGCGGTGGCAGGCCTGGGGCTATCCGACGTTCAACTGGCAGGACAACCAGGCAGTCTATGGCTGGGACCCGGACGGCGACGGCGTCCGGGAAATCCGCCCGGAATATGAAGCAGCGCAGGGGCAGCTGCTGATCGGCGGCGCCAAGCCCTATGTGAAATCGAACAAGCTGACCCGAGATGGCCTGATGGGGGTCCTCGAGTTCCAGCCCAACGAGCAATGGCACGTCACGCTCGATGGCTATTGGTCAAAGTTCAAGGACGACCAGCGCCTGCGCGGCCTCGAGCTTCCCTTCTGGTGGGGCGGCCAGGGAGAAACCCTGGGTCCCGACTATACCGTCGAGGACGGCCTCATCACCTCGGGCAGCTGGAACAACGTCAAGGCGGTGATGCGCAACGACGTCGTCCACCGCACCTCCAAGATCTTTGCCGGGGGCCTCAATGTCGAGTTCCGGCCGACCGACCGGCTGGAACTTGAAGGCGACGCCAGCTTCTCGAAATTGCGCACCAAGATCGAGAATATCGAGATATATGCCGGGACCGGCCGCGGCTCGGCCAACGGCGCCCGCGACACGATGGATTTCGTGCTCGGCTCGGACGGCGTGATCGAGTTCACCCCGAACGACATCGACTATACCGACGACAGCCTCTTCCAGCTGACCGATCCGCGCGGCTGGTGCGGTCGCCCCGGTTTTCCCGGTGACTGCCAGGACGGCTTCATCAACGCGCCGAGGATCAAGGACCAGCTGGCCTCCCTTCGCCTCCAGGCAACGCAGGAAATGTTCGAGAATGACAGCCTGCGCGTCGGCCTCAATTACAGCCACCGCGAGAAGACCCTCGACGACGAAGGCTATGTCCTTACCCACGAAAATTACCCGGCCAACACGCCGATCCCGGACGACCTGCTGTTCGACCCCGTGTCGCTCGACTTCATCGGCATCCCGGGAATGGTGTCGTTCGATAGCTGGAAATATCTCAACCAGGGCCACTACACGCTGACCCCGGAATCCCTGTGGACTTCCAGCCGCCTCACCAACAGCTTCGAGATCACCGAGAAGGTGCTGACGGGGTTCGTCCAGTACAACCTTGATCGTCATCTCGGCAGCGTCCCCGTCAGGGGCAATGTCGGCGTGCAGATCGTTCACTCCGACCAGGAGGGCAACAGCTTCTCGGCCTCGCGCCAGGGCGACGTCGTCGTGGTCGAGCCGATCACCGACGGGGACAGCTATACCGATGTCCTTCCAAGCCTGAACCTCGCCTTCGAGATCGCCCAGAACAATTTCATCCGTGTCGGCGCGGCACGGGTGCTTGCCCGGGCGCGCATGGACCAGCTCAACCCGGCCAATGGCTTCAGCTTCGACGCGTCGAAGGCCGCCAACACGACGATCGACAGCTCGCCCTGGTCGGGGACGGCCGGAAATGCCAAGCTGAAGCCGCTGATCGCCAATGCGTTCGACCTCGCCTATGAGAATTACTTCGGGCAGGGCGGCTACGTCGCGCTGAGCGGCTTCTACAAGGACCTCGAGTCCTTCATCTACCGCCAGCAGTCGGTCTTCGATTTCACCGGCTATCCGCATGGCGGGCCAGTCACGCCGACCTTCTTCCAGGGCTTTGTTTCCCAGTGGCAGAACGCGGGCGGCGGCAAGGTCTATGGCGCCGAACTCTCCTCGTCGCTGCCGTTCAATGCACTTTCCAGCGCCCTCGACGGCTTTGGCATCCTGGTCAGCGGTTCCTACACGAAGAGCAAGGTGCGGCTCGGCGACGAGCCTACGACGACCATGCCGGGCCTTTCCAAGTGGGTCGTCAATTCGACCTTCTACTACGAGAAGCATGGCTTCAATGCGCGTGTCAGCGGCCGCTACCGATCCAAGTTCCTGGCCGAGGTGTCCGGCCTCAGCCTGGTACGCGACCTCGTCTTCGCAAAGAGCGAGTTCCTGGTCGATGCGCAGATCGGCTACGAGTTCCGCCGCGGCCCGCTGACCGGTCTTTCGATCCTCGCGTCGGGCTATAACCTCACCAATGAGCCGTTCGTTACCTACCAGAATGGCGACACGCGGCAGATCCGTGACCACCAGAATTATGGACGGAATTTCATGCTCGGTTTCGCCTATAAGTTCTGACTTCTTCCTCGCGTGGCGAGGGCCGGCCCAGGCAAAGACCGGGGCCGGCCCGCCCCGAGGCTGGAAAAGCGGGTAAGAGCTGGATGATTGGGCCGAGGCTTGGCTGACACTCGTATCAGGGACGTCGTCATCATTGGTGGCGGGACCGCCGGATGGATGGCGGCGGCCGCGCTCGCGCGGACCATGGGCCATCAGCTCAATATCCGCCTGGTGGAAAGCGACGCAATCGGGACCGTCGGGGTCGGCGAAGCGACCATCCCGGCGATCCGCCTGTTCAACGCGCTGGCGGAAATCGACGAGGACGAGTTCCTCCTCGCGACAAAGGCGACCTTCAAGCTCGGCGTCGAGTTCCAGAACTGGGGCAAGGTCGGCGACCGCTACATGCACGCCTTTGGCCAGTTCGGGCAAAGCCTTGGCCTCGTCGAATTCTTCCAGTTCTGGCTGCGCGCCCGAAAGGAAGGACTGGCGAAGCCGTTCAGCCATTATTCGCTGACGCATGTCGCGGCCGACGCTGGCAAATTTGCCCGGGTGCCGCGGATTCCAGGAAGCACGCTCGAGGGGATTACCTATGCATTCCACTTCGACGCCGGCCTTTACGCCAAATTCCTTCGCTCGATCGCCGAATCCCTTGGCGTCAGGCGCACCGAGGGCATCGTCCGGTCGGTCGAGCAGAAGGGCGAGCATGGTTTCATAAGCTCGGTGACGCTTGAAAGCGGCGAGACGATCGAAGGCGAACTGTTCATCGACTGCTCGGGTTTCCGGGCGCTGCTGATTGGCGAGGCGCTCGGCGTTGGCTTCGAGGACTGGACTCGCTGGCTGCCATGCGACCGCGCGCTCGCCGTCCCTTGCGAGAACGGGCCAAGGTGGCGGCCCTATACCCAGTCAATCGCCCACCAGGCCGGCTGGCAATGGCGCATCCCGCTCCAGCACCGGGCCGGCAACGGCCATGTCTACTGCAGCGATTTCATCAGCGATGACGAAGCGGCGGACCTGCTCTTGAAAAATCTCGAGGGAAAGCCGCTTGCAGAGCCCCGCCTGCTCCGCTTCACCACCGGGATGCGAAGCAGTGCCTGGGAGAAGAATGTCATCGCGCTCGGCCTCTCGTCAGGTTTCCTCGAGCCGCTGGAATCGACCAGCATCCATCTCATCCAGAACGGCATTGCCAAGCTGCTCTCGATGTTCCCCGATCGCCGCTTCAACCCGCTTCTCAGGTCCGAGTATAACCGCAAGGTCCGCTTCGATTATGAACGGATCCGCGACTTCATCATCTTCCATTACCACGCCAACCAGCGGGACGATTCCCCCTTCTGGAGACGCTGCCGCGAAATGGAGATACCGGGGGAGCTCAAGGCCAAGATCGACATCTTCAAGGCCAGCGGGAAGATTTACCGCGACCAGGACGAACTGTTCGTCGAAATTGGCTGGTTCCAGAC
>JAJJPO010000127.1:0-3490 GCA_032907585.1 Sphingomonas sp.
CGGCCAGCGCGAGCTGATCATCGGCGACCGCCAGACCGGCAAGACCGCCGTCGCGCTCGACACCTTCATCAACCAGAAGGAAGTCAACAAGTCGGGGTCCGAGAGCGAGAAGCTTTACTGCATCTACGTCGCGGTCGGACAGAAGCGCTCGACCGTCGCGCAGATCGTCCGCGCGCTCGAGGAAAATGGCGCGATGGAATATTCGATCGTCGTCGCCGCGACCGCCTCGGAGCCCGCTCCGCTCCAGTTCCTGGCGCCCTACACCGGCTGCGCCATGGGCGAATATTTCCGCGACAACGGGATGCACGCGGTCATCGTCTATGACGACCTTTCCAAGCAGGCCGTCGCCTATCGCCAGATGTCGCTGCTGCTGCGCCGCCCGCCGGGCCGCGAAGCCTATCCGGGCGACGTCTTCTACCTGCACTCCCGCCTGCTGGAGCGCGCGGCGAAGATGGGCGACGATAACGGCGGCGGCTCTCTGACCGCGCTGCCGGTGTTCGAGACACAGGAGGGAGACGTCTAGGCTTTCATCCCGACGTACGTGATTCCGATTCCTACCCCGACGACGTGTTCTACCTGCACAGCCGCCTGCTCGAGCGTGCCTGCAAGCTCTCGGACAAGGAGGGCGCGGGCTCGCTGACCGCCCTGCCGATCATCGAGACCCAGGCGGGCGACGTGTCGGCCTACATCCCGACCAACGTCATCTCGATTACCGACGGCCAGATCTTCCTCGAAACCGACCTTTTCTACCAGGGCATCCGCCCGGCAATTAACGTCGGCCTCTCGGTCAGCCGCGTCGGCTCGGCTGCACAGACCAAGGCGATGAAGAAGGTCGCCGGCTCGATCAAGCTGGAACTCGCCCAGTATCGCGAGATGGCGGCCTTCGCCCAGTTCGGTTCCGACCTCGACGCTGCGACCCAGAAGCTGCTTGCACGCGGCGCCCGCCTCACCGAGCTTTTGAAGCAGGCCCAGTACAACCCGATGCCGGTCGAGGAGCAGGTCGCTTCCATCTTTGCCGGCACCAACGGCTTCGTCGACGCCGTCGAGGTCAGGGACGTCACCCGCTACGAGGCGGCGATGCTGAGCTTCCTCCGCTCGGAGCATGGCGACATCCTGAAGACGATCCGCGAGACCAAGCAGCTCGACGACGACACTGCGGCCAAGCTGAAGGAGGCGCTCGCCACCTTCGGCAAGCAGTTCGCATAAGCGCGCTGGAGGGGACGCTCAGGCGATGGCCAGCCTCAAGTCATTGAAGCTTCGCATCGGCTCGGTGAAGTCGACGCAGAAGATCACCAAGGCGATGAAGATGGTCGCCGCGGCCAAGCTGCGCCGTGCGCAGTCGGGCGCGGAGGCCGGCCGTCCCTATTCGACGCGCCTTGCCGACGTGGTGAGCTCGCTCGCCAGCCGGATCACGGTCGGCCCGCAGTCGCCGAAGCTGATCGCGGGCTCGGGCAGGAACGACACCCACCTCATCGTCGTCGCGACGGGCGACCGCGGCCTTGCCGGTGCATTCAACACCAACATCGTGCGCGCAGCGCGCCGCAAGGCCGAGGATCTCCAGGGCGAGGGCAAGTCGGTCCTCTTCTACATCGTCGGCCGCAAGGGAAAGCCGGTCATCAGCCGGTCCTTCCCCAAGGCGATCATCGGCGAATATGACACGAGCGCGATGAAGTCGCCGACCTATGCGGACGCCCAGGCGATCGCCGACGACATCACCGACCGCTTCCTCTCGGGCCAGTTCGACGTTGCCCACCTCGCCTACAGCGAGTTCCGCTCGGTGCTTGCCCAGGAACCGCGCGTCGACCAGATCATCCCGGTGGTTCCCGCCTCGCCTGCCGGCGCCGGCGCCAGCGGCGCCTCGGCTGCAGTGGAATATGAACCGGACGAGGAAGCCATCCTCGCCGACCTTCTGCCCCGCAACGTCGCGGTCCAGATCTACCGTGCGCTGCTGGAAAATGCGGCCGGCTTCTATGGCTCCCAGATGACGGCCATGGACAATGCGACCCGCAACGCCGGCGACATGATCAATCGCCTGTCGGTCCAGTACAACCGGCAGCGCCAGGCTGCGATCACCACCGAACTCGTTGAAATCATCTCGGGCGCCGAAGCGCTCTAACGGACTTTAAAGAAGGCAAGGAAACCGACCATGGCCACCGCCGCTGAACCCAAGACCCGCTCCCGGAAGGCCGCGCCCAAGGCCGCGGCGAGCAACGCCACCTCGCCCAACACCGGCGGCAACCTCGTCGGCAAGGTCGCGCAGGTCATCGGCGCGGTCGTCGACGTGTCGTTCGAGGGCGAGCTGCCGCCGATCCTCGGCGCGCTCGAGACCGAGAACAATGGCCAGCGCCTCGTGCTCGAGGTCGCCCAGCACCTCGGCGAGAACATGGTCCGCACGATCGCCATGGACGCGACCGAGGGGCTGGTGCGCGGCCAGGAAGTGACGGACACCGGCGGCCCGATCACCGTGCCGGTCGGCCCGCAGATGCTCGGCCGCATCATCAACGTGATCGGCGAGCCGATCGACGAGCGCGGTCCGGTCAACGCCGACCAGCGCGCACCGATCCACGCCGAAGCCCCGCTGTTCGTCGATCAATCGACCGAAGCCAGCATCCTCGTCACGGGCATCAAGGTCATCGACCTGCTCGCGCCCTACGCCAAGGGCGGCAAGATCGGCCTGTTCGGCGGTGCGGGCGTCGGCAAGACGGTTCTCATCCAGGAACTCATCAACAACATCGCCAAGGGCCATGGCGGCACATCGGTGTTCGCCGGCGTCGGCGAGCGCACCCGCGAGGGCAACGACCTTTACCACGAGTTCCTCGACGCGGGCGTCATCGCCAAGGACAAGGACGGCAATGCCGTTTCCGAAGGTTCCAAGGTCGCCCTCGTCTATGGCCAGATGAACGAGCCGCCGGGAGCGCGTGCGCGCGTAGCCCTGTCGGGCCTGACGCTCGCCGAATATTTCCGCGACGTCGAGGGCCAGGACGTGCTCTTCTTCGTCGACAATATCTTCCGCTTCACCCAGGCGGGCTCGGAGGTGTCGGCGCTGCTCGGCCGCATTCCATCGGCCGTCGGCTACCAGCCGACGCTCGCGACCGACATGGGCGCGCTCCAGGAGCGCATCACCTCGACCAACAAGGGCTCGATCACCTCGGTCCAGGCGATCTACGTCCCCGCGGACGACCTTACCGACCCGGCGCCGGCGACCTCCTTCGCCCACCTCGACGCGACGACCGTCCTGTCGCGCGCCATCTCGGAGCTCGGCATCTACCCGGCGGTGGACCCGCTGGATTCGACCAGCCGCGTTCTCGAGCCGCGCACCGTCGGCCAGGAGCATTACGAGACTGCCCGCGCCGTCCAGGAGACGCTCCAGAAGTACAAGTCGCTCCAGGACATCATCGCCATCCTCGGCATGGACGAGCTCAGCGAAGAGGACAAGCTGACGGTCAGCAGGGCGCGCAAAATCCAGCGCTTCCTGTCGCAGCCCTTCCAC
>JAJJPO010000128.1:0-3496 GCA_032907585.1 Sphingomonas sp.
GGCGATGTCGCGGACGATGTCGGGGCGGGTAAGGTTGAGGAGGTCATTGTTCCCCCGCTGGTCGCGCGACAGCTGAAGCGTGCCCCGGTAATCCTCCTCTTTCAGGCCCTCGCCCTGGATCATCGTGCCATAGGCGCCGTCCTTCACCAGCACCCGCTCCCTTGCGGCGGCGCGAAGTTCCGTAGCTGCGCTCATGCGCGTACTCCCAGCATGTGGCAGATCGCGTAGGCGAGTTCGGCCCGGTTCAAGGTATAGAAGTGGAAATGGCGGACGCCGCCGGCGTAGAGCTGGCCGCAAAGCTCGCCGGCGATGGTCGCGGCGACCAGTTCGCGCGCTCCGGGCAGCTCGTCGAGGCCCTCGAACAGGCGGTCCATCCATTGCGGGATCGATGCGCCGCACTGGCCTGCAAAGCGCCTCGCGGTGGCAACGTTACACACCGGGAGGATGCCGGGAACGATCTCCACCCCCGGCCTTGCAGCAGCGACCCGGTCGCGGAAACTGAGAAAACAGTCGGGGGAGAAGAAGAACTGGGTGATCGCCCGGTCGGCGCCGGCATCGATCTTGCGAAGGAGGTTGTCGAGGTCGCTTGCAGCGCAGTCGGAATCCGGGTGGACCTCCGGGTAGGCTGCGACCGAGATCTCGAACGGCGCGATACGCTTGAGGCCAGCGACCAGCGCGGCGGCATTGGCATAGCCGCCGGGATGCGGGACGTAGGGCTGGCCCGGCTCCGGCATGTCGCCGCGAAGCGCAACGATGTGCCGGACGCCCGTTTCCCAATAGCCCCGCGCGATCTCGTCGATTTCATCGCGCGTCGCACCGACGCAGGTAAGGTGGGCCGCCGGCGCGAGCGAGGTCTCCCGGACGATCCGCTCGACGGTGGCGTGGGTGCGCTCGCGGGTCGAGCCACCGGCGCCATAGGTCACCGAGACGAAGCGCGGCTTCAGGGGCGCGAGCATCTCGATCGATTTCCAGAGGTTCTCGCCCATCGCCTCGGTCCTGGGCGGGAAAAATTCGAAGCTCACGGCGATGTCGCCGCGGGCCTCAGCGAACAGCGGCGCATGGCCGTTCAGCGCAACCTGGCTTTCGCGGTTCATGCCGCCTCCCGCTTCTTCTCGGGTCGGCCCGGCTTGACGCCGCGCCACAGGATTACCGTGAGCTCGCCTCCCTCGAGGCGCTCGATCCGGTCCAGTTCGAGCCCGGCGGAGAAGAACCAGCCGCGCATCGCGTCGTCGGCGAAGCCGAGCCTGAGGTGGGCATCCTTTTCCTTGAGCTCGGAGCGGTCGTGCTGCGCGAAATCGATCACCAGGAGCTGCCCGCCCGGGGCAAGCACCCGTGCTGCCTCCAGGATCGCGGAACCAGGCTGCTGGGCATAGTGCAGCACCTGGTGAAGGATGATGCTGTCGGCGCTCCGGTCAGGGAGCGGCAGCGCGTTCATGTCGCCCTGGCGAAGGCTCGCGCCGCTGATCCCCGCTTCGTCCAGCTTGACCCGGGCGAGACGGAGCATCTCGGAGGACCGGTCGATCCCGATTGCACTTGATGCACAAGGAGCGAACAGCTCGAGCATGCGCCCCGTGCCCGTCCCGATGTCGAGCAGCTCGCCGAGCGGGCGGTCAGCCAGCATCGAGGCGATCGCCCGCTCGATCTTTTCGTCCGCGACGTGAAGCGAGCGCACGCTCTCCCAGGTGGCGGTATGCGCCTCGAAATAGCGCCTGGCCGCTTCTGCCCGGTCGTGCCGAATAGTGTCGAGCCGGGCCCGGTCGGCTGCAAATTGTTCCTCGGCCTCGTCATCGAGATCATGGTTGAGGGAGAAAAGCAGCTCCGTGCTCGCCGGCCTGGCGAGCTGGAGATAGACCCAGCTTCCTTCCTTGCGGCGGCCGACCAGCCCCGAATCAGACAGGATCTTCACATGGCGGGACACCCTCGGCTGGCTCTGGCCGAGAAGCTGCGCAAGTTCGCCGACCGACAGCTCCATCGAGCGCAGAAGCGACAGGATGCGCAGCCGCGTGGGGTCGGCAAGCGCCTGGAATAGCGCGGCTAGCTTGAGGTCCCGGGTCACGGGATAAGGATATAAGGAAGTCTTTATGTCCGTCAATCTCAGGGGTGCCGAAGGCGAAACTTTTTGCCTCCGCAACAAATGAACGTTGCGTGACGAGGCAAACATCAATATTTCCGGCCGCTGGCCTGACGCTTGCGTGAGGCCGAGCCCGGACCGGTCTCCATCTGGAGGCAGGTCCCCATAAGCAAGGAATGGAACGATCATGAAGAAGGTTGCACTGACCGTTGCGGTCCTCGCGCTCGGCCTTGCCGCGTGCGAAACCAAGACCGAGAACGCAGTCGAGAACACCACGGTTGAGAACGCCGTCGAAGAGGATGTCAACGCGATGGATACCGCCGTTGACAACGCCCTCGACGCGGCTGGCAACGCCGTCGACAATGCTGGCGAAGCCGTCGAGAACGCCGCAGAGGCGACCGAAGAGGCCGCCGACAACGCGATGTAATTATCGCCGAAGCGCCGCTTTCGCGGCCAGGCGAGCTTTGAAGGGCCGTCCGGATTTTCCGGGCGGCCCTTTTTCTATCGGCGCCGATTTTCGTGGTAGGTCGCCTCGCATGAGACCGATGATGATCCTGCTGCCCCTCGCGCTCCTCGCCTGCAACCGGGAGGAGCAGCCGCAGCGGCCGACCGAGGCCGAGAGCGAGCAGCTTAACGAGGCCGACGCGATGCTCGACCAGCTCGCAAACGAAGAAGGGCCGGAAGCCGAAGCTTCCAGCCCTTCAGATCGTTCGGACTGAACGAGCGGACTTCGCCTTAGAAGTCCATCCCGCCCATTCCGCCGCCCATGCCGCCCATCGCCGGAGCCGGCTTGTCTTCCGGCAGTTCGGCGATCGACGCCTCGGTGGTGATGAGGAGGCCCGCGACCGAGGCCGCGTCCTGGAGAGCGGTGCGAACCACCTTGGTCGGGTCGATGACGCCCGACTGGACGAGGTTCTCGTAGGTCTCGGTCTGCGCGTTGAAGCCGTAGGCGTCGTCGTCGCTGTCGATCAGCTTTCCGGCAACGACCGCGCCGTCATGACCGGCGTTCTCGGCGATCTGGCGGACCGGGGCCTGCAGCGCCTTGCGGACGATGTCGATGCCACGGGTCTGGTCCTCGTTCTCACCCTTGAGACCCTCGAGGGTCTTGGCGGCGTAGAGAAGGGCGGTACCGCCGCCCGGGACAATGCCTTCCTCGACCGCGGCGCGGGTCGCGTGAAGCGCGTCATCGACGCGGTCCTTGCGCTCCTTGACCTCGATCTCGGTAGCGCCGCCGACCTTGATCACCGCAACGCCGCCGGCGAGCTTGGCGAGGCGCTCCTGGAGCTTCTCGCGGTCATAGTCGCTGGTGGTGTTGTCGATCTGCTGGCGGATCGCGGCGGTGCGCGCATCGATCGCCTCGCGGGTGCCGGCACCATCGACGATGGTCGTGGTGTCCTTGTCGATGCTGACGCGCTTGGCGGTGCC
>JAJJPO010000129.1:0-3481 GCA_032907585.1 Sphingomonas sp.
CCGCTTCGGTGTTTTCATTCCTCAGCCCGGTGGAACTGCCCTCGTGAAAAAGCGGGTGAAAGGCGTTGCCTTATAGCCGCCAAAGGGCCCGCACTGCTCGAACCCGGTCTTTTGGTAGAGGCGGATGGCGGCAGCGAAAGGCTCGCCTGAGCCGGTCTCGAGGCTGAGGCGGGTCATTCCTTCCTCCCGCGCGACCTTGAACAGCTTGTCGAGGAGCGCTCTACCGACCCCCCGGCCGAGGGCCGCGTCCGCGGTTCGCATCGACTTGATCTCGCCATGGCCGGGTTCGAGCCGCCGCAGCGCTCCGCAGCCGAGCAGCTGGCCATCCTCGCGAAGAGTGAAGAAGCGGATGTCCTTCGATTTCAGCTCGTCGATCGCTAGAACGTGGCAGGCCGAAACCGGCGATCCCGCCCGCATTTCGGCGAAATGCTGTGAGAGCAGGGCTCGCACGTCTTCGCAATCAAGCTCGCCTTCATATATTGAAAAGGCCAAGTCCAACGATCCTCCTGCTTTAAGAGCAAGTCACGGGAAGCGGGACCTAGGACCTCTGCCTATGATAGGTCCATGCTGATGCGAACATTTGACACCAATGCCGCCTGGGACGCCTTCGAGCGCCGCGACCGCGCCTTTGATGGCAGGTTGATCGGGGCGGTGAAGACGACCGGCATCTATTGCAAGCCGAGCTGCCCCGCGCGCAGGCCAAGGCGGGAAAATGTCGAGTTTTTCGAGGACCCGGCCTCCGCCCGCCAGGCCGGGTACCGCCCTTGCCTCAGGTGCAAGCCCGACGAGGTCGGGCGGGATCGCGAGGCGATAGCGGCTGCCGTTCGCCATATCGAGGAGGCGGAAGAACCGCCAAGGCTCGGGGAACTGGCGAGCCTCGTCGGCTATGCCGAGCACCATTTCCAGCGGATTTTCACCCGCGACATGGGCCTGTCGCCCGCCGCCTACGCGCGCGCCGTCCGCGCCCGCCGGGCAGAGCAGCACCTGGAGGAGAAGAAGAGCGTGACCGAGGCGATCTATGATGCCGGCTATGCTGCGCCCAGCCGCTTCTACGAGGACGCGAGGCAGCGGCTCGGGATGACTCCCTCGGCCTGGCGGGACGGCGGCCGCGGAGAGACGATCCGCTTTGCGATCGTCCAGAGCCCGCTCGGACCGCTGCTGGTAGCGGCGACCTCGAAGGGTATCTGCAGGCTGACCTTCGACGAGGATGAAAGGGCTCTCCGCCGGAGGTTCCCCAACGCCGATATCCGCGCCGACGATGGCACCATCGCGCCCTGGGTCGAAGGAGCCCTCAAGGCCATCGAGGCGCCGCGAAGCGCGCCCGAGCTTCCGATCGATGTCCATGGCACTGCCTTCCAGGAGGCGGTCTGGCGCGAACTGAGGAAGATCCCGCTCGGGGAGACTAGAAGCTACGCCGACATAGCAAGGGCAGTGGGCGATCCCAATGCGACCCGGGCGGTCGGCACCGCCAACGGGTCGAACCCGGTCGCCATCCTCGTCCCCTGCCACCGCGTCATCCGTTCCGATGGCTCGCTCGGCGGCTATGCCGGCGGGCTCGAGCGCAAGCGAAAGCTGCTCGAGGCCGAGCGGGCATCGGCGCAGGAGGAACTTCCGCTTTAATTCATTCTCGGGCGACCCTGGCGGTCGCCGGGGCACCAGGGACGAAAAAAGGGCCTGGCCTTTCAGCGCGACTTGCCGTCCTTGCCTTCCTCCTCGTCCTTGCCGTTCACCTGCTCGTCGGCAAGGCTGACCGCGGTCGCAAGATCGCTGCCGTCGATGCTCTCGATGATCTTGGCTGCAGCATCCTTGGCCTTTCCGCGATGGGCCGAGAAGGCAACCGGCGAAAGGACCGTCCGCGCCGGCTTCGAGCGGCCTTCCCGGAGCAGCTGGCGGGCGAGGAGGAAGCGCACCTCCGGATCGAACGGTGCGAGCTCGAACGCCCGCTCCAGCCCGATGATCGCCAGTTCCGGGACCTGGCCGCCGGCCTGGTCGAAGGTCAGATAGTTGAGAATGAGCGCCTGCGGGTCGTTGGGATTGAGCCGGTTGGCCTTCACGAACCATTGGCGGGCAGCGGCAAATTGCGACGGGTCCTTCCGGGCCCGCTTCAGGTGGACCATGCCCTTGTAGATGAGGGCGCTTGCCGCCTCCGGGTCTGCCGCGAGCGCACGGTCGGCCGCTGCCTCGGCGGCCTCGAGGTTGCCGGCATCGAGCTCGGCTTCGGCGAGCGCGATCTGGACGAAGGCATCGTGCGGGTGGGAGCCCGCCACTGTCCGCGCCTCGGCTGCGACCCTGGGCGCGCTCTTCTCGTCGACACCGCGCTGCGAACGGATCCGGACGCTTATCGATGCTTCTTCAGGGTCGGTAAGACGCCGGACCTTGACCTCGGGCGGGACATAGTTGGCCGGCTTGACTTCGACCGCCATCAGCCGACTGCGCTTGTAGCGCTGCAGCTCCTCGTCGAGCTTGTCGAGGTCGCCGAAGCTCGAGCTTGCAGCGTCGGCGCTCGGCACTCCCTGGTTTACCGCGGTGAGATATTTCTTCAGCTGTCCGGCCCGCTCCGGGGAGAAGGTGAGGTAATGGGTCAGGAGCCAGCCCATGCTGTAATAGTGGCGGGTATCCTCGTCCTTCAGGTCCTTGATCCGCTTCAGATAGAGCTTGCGCTCCTCGTCCTTCAGCTTCGGCTCGAACAGCTTCTTCACCGGGAAGTAGGAATCATGGAAAAGCTGCATCCCGCGGTGGTTCGCGGGTTCGCCGATCCGGAAAATTCCATCCTCGGCGATCTGCGTGGTGCCGTAAAGCTCGGCGAAGCCCTCGATGTACCAGGCCGGATAGGCGGCCGGGAAATGCTGCATCATGAAATGATGGGCATATTCGTGGAACAGGATCGTCTCGGCGTCGAGCTCGGCGTCCCAGTCGGGCCTGGTGCCCGGTGAACCGCGGAAGGAGGTGTCGCGGGCAGGGACGAACGCCACCGAACCGCTGGAGCGGGGAATGAAGAAGCCGGCAATGGAGCTCCTTCGATCCCCGTAGAGCTCGGCGATGTCCTCGCGGTCTCCATACCGATAGATGGTCAGGCGGTTTTTCGCCTTGCCGGAGTTCGCCGGCATGTTCTGCATGAACCGCATCGCCCGGGCGTAGCGCTCCAGCCGACTGGCGAATTCCCTGGTCTCGGCTTCCCTGCCTTCCGCGTAGACCAGGAAATTATCGGTCTCGGCGACATACCAGCTGGCCTCGGCGGCCGTTGAAAGCAACAGGCCGGCCATCACAATGATTGAACGAAACACGGCAAACCCCCCACCCGATTGAACTTTGTGCCGGCTCCATTGCTACCAAATGCGGGCGATTAGGGAAGGGCGAATGAATTCCTCAAAGGAAGCTGTAGGGATCGACGTCGACCGCGACCCTCGCCCTTGATCCCCATTCGACCAGCGAGAGCCAGCCGCGGATCACTTCCTGGACGTCGAGCTTGCGCGAGGCATGG
>JAJJPO010000130.1:0-3457 GCA_032907585.1 Sphingomonas sp.
GAGGACCTTCGCTGGATGCGTGTCGCTCGCATTGGCGCTGACTCCATGATGGTCGCCGGGAAGCTCTGTCCAGTTCTCCCCTTCCGAATAGATTCTGACGTCGCCGCCATTTAGCTGGCAGCGAACCGAGCCCTCGAGGACAGTTGCATAGATGATCGCAGACTTTGCGTGGCGGTGGGGCGGTGAATATCCGCCCGGGCCATATTCGACGATCACGCCCTTGAGGCTCTTGCCTGGTACGCCGGGAAGCGAGTGCTGGTAGACCTGCGTTACCCTTGCATTTTTCGAGCCGGTCAGGCGTTGGGCCTCATCGGATCCATGGGCCGACACGGCGGCCGGGGCCATCAGTGCCACGAGAGCCGCGGCGAGCAGTTTCCTCGTCATCTTGCGTCCTTTTCTTGGGTAAGTGGGCCTGGCGGCGGTGCCGCCCAGGAGTGAGGCTGCCGGGCGTCAGCCATCTACCAGCTCGGAATATTCGGGGTGGCGGGCGAGGAAGGCGGAGAAGAAGGGACAGCGGATCACCAGCCTGATCCCACGCTGCCGCGCTTCCTCGAACACCGCCCTTGCCAGGCGGGATCCTATTCCCTGGCCGGAAAGTCGAAACGGGACCTCGGTATGGATGATGACCATCCTGTCGCCCTCGATGCGGTAATAGGCTGCCGCGATTTCATCATCGCCGAGGGGCAGCTCGAAGCGATGCATCGCCGGGTTGTCGAGCAACTGGTCGGACACGATCTCCGGCCCGCCTTTATTCGCTGAAGGGCGCGCCGGCGAGGAGGTCGACGGAGGAAGGCGGCGTAAAGCCGGGGACAAAGCGCTGACCGAAGTCCGCCAGGAAGCTGCCATAGGCCGTCTCGGGATGCTTCGCTGCCATCTCGCAGAAGCAATCGGTCATCCGCCTCTTCATCTGGAGCCGGGGGAACCGGCCGACGATCTCGTCAATTTCGCGGGGCTGGAGCAACTCATATTGCAGGCCGACGACGTCGAGGCAGATGCCGGCTGTCGCGAGCGCGACCTCGGCTTCCTTGTGGAGCCCGATCGACGGCGTTGAATTGAGCGCGACAGAGTCCCAGACGAGCTGGGCCCGACGATCGTCGAAGCCGGCATCTACTGCAAATTTCCTGGCAATATCAGCCGCTTCCACCTCGAACCGCCTGGGCCCTGCGAACTTGCCGTCAAGGGTCACGTCGTGGAGCAGCACCGAAACAGCCACCACTTCCGGGTCGTAGGCAGGACCGCGTGCACCGGCGAGACGCTGGGCGAAAAGCCAGGAGCGCATCACGTGGTTGAAAAGATAATCTTCGCAGCAGGTTCGGGCGAGCTCGATCGCCCGCTCGATGACCGGCGATTCCAGTGTCCCGGTGTCCGAAAGGGTTGGCATCGCATATTGGGTCATTTCGCGGCGACCTCCATCACCTGTTCCATCTCGAACCTCGTCGGTAGCGGGAGATTTTCCTCGGCAAGCGCCCGTCGCACCGCTGGCCGCTCGGCCACTCGCTCGAAATAGCCGTGGAGCTGGGGCTGCATCGGTATCGAGAAATCCCGCGCCCAGCGAAGCATCGCGAACAGATATGCATCCGCGACCGTGAAATGGGGGCCAAACAGGTAAAGCTCGCGGACCTGGGCGGCGATAAAGTCGAGCCGCCGGGCGACCGCGGCGGCGGCCTCGGAACGCCGAAGTTCGTCCTCGGACTGGTAGAATGGCTTGAAAGCGATGTGGAGCTCGCTGGAGAGATAGGAGAGCATCTCGAGGAGCCGGGTTTTTCCCATCGCGCCTTCAAGGCCCAGCGCCGGCTCGAGCGTCGAGAGAAGGTCGCGGTGCCGTCGTCGAGCACGAGCATCGGCACGTAGCCCTTGGGATTGATGGCCCCGAAATCCTCGCCCGCCTCGGTCGCACGGACTTTGAGATCGACCCGCTCGAACTGCGCGGGAATAGCTGCCTCGTGAAGGCAGATCCGGCTCGCAAGGCTGCAGGCGCCGGGGGAATAGTAAAGCTTCAGCATGGCTCACCTCTGGTCTCGATCGGGCCGGCGGCCGGAAGCCGCATCCGGACGACCGTTCCGGTCCCCGGCTCGCTGTCGATGGCGATTGCGCCGCCGGTGGCGGTGACGAAGCGCTCGACCATCGGGAGCCCGATCCCGCCGAGGCCATCGCACTTGGTGGTGAAGAAGGGCTCGAAGGCCCGGGCGATGGTCGCCGGGGTCATGCCGATGCCATCGTCCGCGACGTTGATCTCGATCCATTGTTCGGCGGCGCCGTCGATATGCCCTCGCGCCCGGACCGAGACGCGGCCATCCGGCCCGGCCGCGTCGCGGGCGTTGAGCAGGAGGTTGACGTTATAAAGGCCGAGCTCGTCGCAGGCGGCGCGCGGCAGCTCGTCCTCGACGATGAATTCGACCGCCGCGGGTCGATCGAGGCTGCCACTGGCGACGGCGGCGAGGTCGGCAAGGCATTTACCGACGTCGGTGCCAAAGCCACGCTCGACGTCCCTTAGCCGTCCCTCGAGCGCCCGGCGGACCAGCTCGCCGGCATTGGCTATTGAGACCTTTGCGCCCTCCACCGCGCGCCGGACGTGGCTTGCCTGAATGCTGGCTTCGCGCTCGATGATGTTGATCGCCGAGCTTGCCGCCTGGAGCAGGTTGCCAAGGTCGTGGGCAAAGCCGGGAATGACGGGAGCAGGCACGGCGAGGACGATGCCGGTCACGGCCTCGAGGTCATCTCGCGCAGCGATATTGTCGTGCATCGTCTTTCTCCTTTGCCGGCGTGGACCGCCTTCGGGGGCGGGGGAGGGACTGCGGCCCACGCCGGCCAGCCTGTCATGCGGCCGCGGTCACGGGAGGGGCGACCGGATGGACGGCACGCAGGCCGATCTGGATGCGGTTCCAGGCGTTGATCTGGCCAATGAGGAGCGTGAGGTAGCCGATTTCCTTGTCGTTGAACTGGCTCTTCAGCAGCTCGTAATCGGCGTCGGGTGCATGCGTCTTGGCGACCTTGGTCAGGGCCTCGGTCCAGCCAAGTGCTGCGCGTTCCCGGTCGGAAAAGAGCGGCGACTCCCGCCAGGCGTCGAGCAGGTGGAGCCGCATCGGCTGTTCGCCATTTTTCAGAGCGTCGCTGACGTGCATGTGGATGCAAAAGGCGCAGCCATTGATCTGGGAGGCACGGGTCCGCACCAGCTCGAGCAGCGAATATTCAAGGCCGGAGCCCTCGATGCATTTTTCGACCTCGATCATCGCCTTGTAAGCATCGGGCGCGGTCTGGAAGATATTGCTCCTTGGTTTCATCGTCTGGGGTCCTTATCGATGTTGAACGAGGGGTTCGGTCCTTGGGGACGCTCGGGAGAGCAACCGGGCCGGGCCGACTGACAGGCGACCTTGCAAAAAACAGCCGGCCTGCTTGCTGACTGGCCATTGAAAATCGACCTTTCGCCGCCCTTCGACCATCGTTCCGAAGGATGCGC
>JAJJPO010000131.1:0-3465 GCA_032907585.1 Sphingomonas sp.
GGCAACGTCAGGCCGCTGCGCAACCTCATCGAGCGCACGCTCATAATGCCGCCGGGCGACAGGGTAGGGCGCATCGAGGTCGACCTGCTGCCCTCCGAGGTGCTCGACGCCCAGGGCTCGGTCGCACTTGGCGGGCCTTCCCTCGGGGTGATGGGCTCGCCCCTGCGCGAAGCTCGGGAGAGTTTCGAGCGGGAGTATCTCAAGATCCAGATCCGCCGCTTTTCCGGCAATATCTCCAGGACAGCCTCGTTCATCGGAATGGAGCGCTCGGCATTGCACCGCAAGCTCAAGGCCCTCGGCCTGGGCGACAAACGCGATGAGGAATAATAATAGAAATGGTCGATAAGGCTCTGAGCTTGCAGGATAAATTCCTAAACGGGATACGCAAGGCCAAGATCCCGGTGACGATCTTCCTCGTCAAGGGGGTCAAGCTGCAGGGCATCGTCACCTGGTTCGATCCCTTTTCCCTCCTGCTACGAAGGGACGGAAACGCGCAGCTGGTCTACAAGCACTCGATCTCGACCATCATGCCCGCCCAGGTCCCTCCCGACCTCCCCGAGCAGAAGGAGGAGGGGGGAAATGGCCGAAAGCCAATGCTCCAGGACCTCTTCCTCCAGGCGGCCTCGCGGGAACATGAACCGATGACCATTTTCCTGGTCAATGGCGTCATGCTGCAGGGCGCGGTCGCAGGTTTTGACCAGTTTTCGATGCTTCTTGAACGCGGCGGGCAGGTACAGCTGGTTTACAAGCATGCCGTTTCGACGATGCAGCCGGGGCATCCACTCAACCTTGCCGGGGAGCAATTGCCGGAGGACGAAGGCTGAGCGTTTTCAATCGCACCGACGAGGGTGGGGTCAGCCGCGGCGAGCCGGCACTGGTCATCGTGCCGGATCGCGTCGGCGAGGGCGCCCTTCGTTCTGTAGAAGCGCGCCGTGACGAGGCCATCGGCCTTGCGCAGGCAATCGGCATCGAGATCGTTGGCAGCCGGATTTTCCGGCTTCGACAGCTTCGCCCCGCCAGCCTTTTCGGGAAAGGCCAGGTAGAGGAGATAGCTGCCCTGGCGAGGGACCATGAGGCCAGCCTCCTGGTGGTCGATGCTGCGCTCACGCCCGTGCAGCAGAAGACGCTGGAAGAGGAAACCGGCTGCAAGGTGATCGACCGGACCGGTCTGATCCTCGAGATATTCGGGGAAAGGGCAGCAAGCGCGGAAGGGCGGCTCCAGGTCGAGCTTGCCCACCTCGACTACCAGGCCGGTCGGCTGGTCCGCAGCTGGACCCACCTCGAACGCCAGCGCGGCGGCTTCGGCTTCCTCGGCGGTCCGGGCGAAACGCAGATCGAGGCCGACCGGCGGCTGATCCGTGACCGGATGGCGCGCATTCGTCGCGAGCTTGACCAGGTCCGCCGGACACGCGGGCTTCACCGGGGACGGCGCCAGCGGGCGCCCTGGCCGGTAATCGCGCTGGTTGGCTACACCAATGCCGGCAAGTCCACGCTGTTCAACCGGATGACCCAGTCTGACGTCATGGCCGAGGACCTGCTGTTCGCAACGCTCGATCCGACCATGCGCAACGTCAAGATCCCGGGCTTTGACCGCGCGATCCTGTCGGACACCGTCGGATTTGTCTCGAACCTTCCAACCGAGCTCGTCGCTGCCTTCCGGGCCACGCTCGAGGAAGTAGCGGCGGCGGACCTCATCCTTCACGTCCGCGACATTTCCCATCCGGACACGGATGCGCAGGCGGCCGACGTGGAAACGGTGCTCTCATCCCTTGGACTCTCGGAAGAGGACTCCCCGCCGCGGCTCGAGGTGTGGAACAAGCTTGACCTGGTCCAGGACGACCAGCGGCGCGAGCTGCTGGGCGAGGCAGCCCGCCGCGAGGATGTCATCGCCATCTCGGCGCTGACGGGCGAGGGAGTGGAGGAACTGCGCGACACGATCGGGAGCATGCTCCACAAGGGTTCCCAGACCCACCATGTGCGGGTGAGCGCCGCCGATGGCCCTCGGATTGCCTGGCTGCATGCCCGCGGGGAAGTGATCGAGCAGCATGCGGAAGGCGATCAGCTGCACCTTGCAGTGAAGCTCAGCCCCGAGAACTGGGCCCGGTTCGAACGGCTTTAGTCCCTGGTTGCCGCTTTTTTGGCGGCTACCCAGAGCTGCTCCTTTCCATCGAGGCTCATCTCGACAAAGCCTGGAGCCTTCTCGATCGTGCGGAAACGTCGCTCGAACTTCCGATTGGCCTTCCTCAGAGCCTCTTCAGGTTCGATCTTGAGAAAGCGTGCGAGGTTCACCACGGCAAAGAGAAGGTCACCGACTTCCTCCTCCAGCTCCTCTGGCGGCGCCTGCTCCACCTCGCGCAACTCCTCGAGGATCTTGGCCTTGGGACCCTCGATGTCCGGCCAGTCGAACCCGGTGCGCGCCGCGCGCTTCTGGAGCTTCGCGGCACGTTCAAGCGCGGGGAGGGCGAGAGCAACGCCGGCAAGCGCGCTCTTGTCGTCGAGCTTTGCGCGTTCCTCGGCCTTGATGACCTCCCAGAGATGATGTCCGCCTTCATCGGCGTCCCCGAAAATATGCGGATGGCGCCTCTCGAGCTTTTCTGAAATCCGGCTGAGAACGTCCTGGAGCGTGAAATGGCCGGCTTCCTCGGCCATCCGAGCGTGGAATACGACCTGGAGCTGGAGATCTCCCAGCTCGTCTGCCAGCGCGTCCATGTCTCCCCGGGCAATCGCGTCTGCCACCTCATAGGCTTCCTCGATCGTATAGGGAGCGATGGTATCGAACGTCTGGACGCTATCCCATTCGCAGCCGGTTTCGCGATCACGCAGGCGCTTCATGATATTGTCGAGGCGATCGAGGCCCATCTAATCCTGTCTCCATTGGCGATCAGTAAGCGGTCTTGGTGACCGTCGGCGTCTGGCTTAATGTCGCAGGATGGATCATGCCACGCCCAATCTGCCATCACGCGATTTCGAAGTGACGTCATGTTTCTACCGGCAGCTCGGCTTTTCCGAGGGTTGGCGTGACGGCGGGTGGATGATCCTGAAGCGTGACACTCTTGCGCTGGAATTCTTTCCCCATGCCGAGCTCGACCCGCTCCGCAATTATTCGAGCTGCTGCCTTCGCCTCGACGACCTGGCGTCATTCTATGAGCAGGCGCTGGCTTCCGGCGTTCCGGAAACGCCCTCGGGGTTCCCGCGCTTGAAGCCGCCGGCAAGGGAGGCCAGCGGCCTCACGATCGCCTATCTGGTGGATCCCGACGGTTCGTTGATACGGATGATCCAGAATCCCTAGTCCCGCGCATTTCCGTCGGTTTCGGGGGCGGGTTTCGGCAGGGCGCTTCGAATTCTCCCGATCCTCACGATAGTATGATAATATATATTATGTTAAATCGAGGATTGGTAGGATCCTCTGCAGGGGGCTTTATCCGAGGCCCCTGCAGGGCGTCGAAAAGACTTCTCGAGCATCGG
>JAJJPO010000132.1:0-3428 GCA_032907585.1 Sphingomonas sp.
TCTGCAAAGATGAAGGCTGACTGAAGTTCCGGCGATACGTTGCCGAGGCTCCAAGAGTTCCGGAATCTAGCTCAGTGACTCAAGCTGGCTTTCCGTAAGCCCGCCCGGAATGATCATCACGGGCACCGGGAGTTTCCCGGCATCATGCCCTGTAAAATGAGCAACCAGCGGCCCCGGCTTTCCGGACGGGGCAGCGCCCAGCACGAGCGCGTCGACATCTTCGCGGGTGCCGATATGGGCGCGCACCGCCGACACGGGATCTCCCTGCCTGATGATGATGTCCGGCGTAATGCCTGCCGCGTCCATTATCTCGCCGATCGAGGCTGCGACGATCCCCTCGATGCGGAGCCGCTGCTCTTCCTCTATCGCCGCCTGGACCCCGCCCCACTGGACGAACTCCTGGGGCTCGACCACGGCAAGGACATCCACCCTGCCATCGGTCTTGGCGGCCCGCCGTGCCGCAAATCGAAGCGCAACCCTGGACTCGGGGCTGTCGTCGATCACGACCAGATAAGTCCGTGCCATCCCTGTTCTCCCCGTCTGGACGCTGCTGCAACTGAGCCCCCCAGGCAAGCTTATTCGACTTGACCAGCAGGGCTCTTTGGCCTTTGTGCCGGGCGAGTCCTGACAAAAAAGCCCTGAGAGAGCCCATGTCCATTGAACTGAAGATGCCCGCCCTGTCGCCAACGATGGAGGAGGGCACGCTCGCCAAATGGCTGGTGAAGGAGGGGGACAATGTCTCGTCCGGCGATATCCTCGCCGAGATCGAGACCGACAAGGCGACGATGGAGTTCGAAGCGGTCGACGAAGGCAGGATTGCGAAGATCCTCGTTCCCGAGGGATCGGACGGCGTGAAGGTCGGAACGCCGATCGCGATCCTCGCCGGCGAGGGCGAGGAGGTAGCGGCGCCCGCCGCATCTCCAAAGGCCGAAGAACCGGCCCCGACGGAAGAACCGAAGGCCCCGAAGGCCGAGCCCGCACCGCCCGCCAAGGGCGGAGGGGAAACGCCGGCAGCACCGGCAACGCCGACCGCTCCTGCTCCAAGATCGGAAGATGGCGAGCGCATCAAGGCATCTCCGCTCGCCCGCCGGCTGGCCGAGGCCCAGGGCATCGACCTTTCGACGCTTAAGGGATCGGGGCCTGGCGGAAGGATCGTTCGCGCCGATCTCGGCACCGCGGCCGGAGGTGCCATGGCGGCCCCGGCGAGCCAGGCTCCAGGCGCTGCTGCCCCGCAAGCTGCCCAGGCAGCGCAGGTCGAGCCGCTCGATATTCCGCATGAAGCCGAAAAGCTCAGCAACATGCGCAAGACCATCGCCCGGCGCCTGACGGAGTCGAAGCAGCAGATCCCGCATATCTACCTCACCCTCGACTGCCAGCTCGACGCGCTGCTCAAGCTTCGCTCCGAGCTCAACGACGGCCTCAAGTCCCGGGGCATCAAGCTCAGCGTCAACGACATGCTGATCAAGGCGCTTGCCCTTGCTCTCCTCGAGGTGCCCGAGTGCAACGTCAGCTGCGGTGGCGCCCAGCCGATAAAGTATCGGCGGGCCGATATCTCGGTTGCCGTTTCCATCCCCAACGGGCTCATTACTCCCATCATCGTTGATGCAGGCAGCAAGTCGATCTCGTCGATCAGCCGCGAAATGACCGACCTCGCCGGCCGCGCCAAGGAAGGAAAGCTCCAGCCGCATGAATATCAGGGCGGTACCGCATCCCTGAGCAACATGGGCATGTTCGGGATCAAGCATTTCGAGGCGGTGATCAATCCGCCCCAGGCGATGATCATGGCAATCGGCGCTGGCGAGAAACGGCCTCACGTCATCGACGACAGCCTCCAGATCGCGACGCTGATGAGCGCCACTGGAAGCTTCGACCACCGGGCCATCGATGGCGCCGACGGGGCGCGGCTGATGAAGGTCTTCAAGGAGCTGGTCGAAAGCCCGCTGGGGCTGGTTGCTTGAGCACCTCCGCCCGAAGCGAAGCTTGCGGGCGCGACGGCGCAAGGGCCGCCGCGTTCCTTTTCCGCGGCTGAATTACAATGGGTGAGCGCATCCCGATCATCCGCGTCACGGCCATGCCCTCCGACACCAATCCCTATGGCGGGGTGTTCGGCGGCTGGCTGATGGGCCAGATGGGGCTTGCCTGCGGCTCCTTTGCTTCCCGCCTGAGCAACGGAAAGACGATCCTGGTCGCAGCCGATTCCATCCGCTTTCCCGGGGCGATGGCGGTCGGCGACGAGCTCAGCGTTTACGTCGAGCTGGTGAGGCAGGGGCGAACCTCGCTCAGGCTCAAGGCCGAGGCGATCGCCAGGGTTCGCAATGGCGAGGGTGAAACGACGGTGGGCGAGGGCGAGTTCACCTTTGTCGCCCTCGACGAAAACAACCGGCCGCGCGAGATCGCGGCGAAAGAGGAAAGCAATGGCTGACACTTACGATCTCATCGTCCTTGGTTCGGGGCCTGGCGGCTATGTCGCGGCGATCCGCGCCGCCCAGCTTGGCCTCAAGACTGCGATCGTCGAGCGCGAAAATCTCGGCGGCATCTGCCTTAACTGGGGGTGCATCCCGACCAAGGCGCTGCTTCGCTCGGGCGAGATGCTTCACCACATGCGCCACGCCGAGAGCTTCGGCCTCGTCGCCGGCGAGGTGAAGCCCGACCTGTCGAAGATCGTCGCGCGCAGCCGCGCCGTCGCCAAGCAGCTCAACCAGGGCGTCACCGGCCTGATGAAGAAGAACAAGATCACGGTTCACATGGGCGAGGGGACGATCACCGCGCCCGGCAAGATGACCGTGACGGCCGATGGCAAGAAGAGCGAGCTTTCAGCCAGGCATATCATCATCGCCACCGGCGCCAGGGCGCGCGAGCTTCCCTTTGCCAAGAGCGATGGCAAGCGGATCTGGACCTATCGCCATGCAATGACCCCGCCGGAGATGCCGACCGACCTCCTCGTCATCGGCTCGGGCGCCATCGGGATCGAGTTCGCGAGCTTCTATAACGACATGGGCGCCAAGGTGACCGTGGTGGAGATGCTCGACCGGATCGTCCCGGTCGAAGACAAGGAGGTCAGCGACTTCCTGGCCAAGAGCCTCGCCAAGCAGGGCATGACCATCCTCGCCTCGGCCGGGGTGGAGAGCCTCAAGGCCGATGCCAAGGGCGTATCGGCGAAGATCAAGACGAAGGACGGCAAGGTCGAGGAAAAGAAGTTCAGCCACTGCATCGTCGCCGTCGGGATCGTTCCCAACACGGAAGACATCGGGCTCGAAAAGCTCGGAGTGAAGACGACCAAGGGTCATATCGATACCGATGGCCTGTGCCGCACCAACGTCCCGGGCATTTCGGCGATCGGCGATGTGACCGCGCCGCCTTGGCTTGCCCACAAGGCGAGCCACGAGGGGATTATCGCGGTGGAGGCGATCGCCCAGGCGCTCGGCAAC
>JAJJPO010000133.1:0-14961 GCA_032907585.1 Sphingomonas sp.
GATGATGGACTGGACTGATCGCCATTTCCGGTTCCTGGCCCGTCAGCTCTCGCGCCATACCTTGCTTTACACGGAGATGGTGACCACCGGCGCGCTGCTGAATGGCGATGCGCAGCGCTTCCTGCGCTATGACGAGTGCGAGCATCCATTGGCCCTGCAGCTGGGCGGCAGCAACCCGGCGGAGCTGGCGGCGTGCGCGAAGATGGCGGAAGCGGCGGGCTACGACGAGGTGAACCTGAACGTGGGCTGCCCGAGCGATCGGGTGCAGAACAACCTGATCGGCGCCTGCCTGATGGCGCATCCGGCGCTGGTGGCCGACTGCGTGAAGGCCATGCAGGACGCCGTGTCGATTCCGGTGACGGTCAAGCACCGCATCGGCATCAATGGCCGTGACAGCTATGCCGAGCTGTGCGATTTCGTCGGCCAGGTCAGCGAGGCCGGTTGCCGCAGCTTCACCGTGCATGCGCGCATCGCCATTCTCGAGGGCCTGTCGCCCAAGGAGAACCGCGAGGTGCCGCCGCTGCGTTATGACGTGGCCGCGCACTTGAAGCGGGACTTCCCCGATCTGGAGCTGGTGCTCAACGGCGGCATCAAGACGCTGGAGGCCTGCGAGGAGCATCTGCAGACCTTTGACGGAGTGATGCTCGGCCGCGAGGCGTATCACAACGCCTACCTGCTGGCCGAGGTGGATCAGCGCCTGTTCGGCAGCACGGCACCCGTGATCAGTCGCAGCGAGGCGCTGGCGCGCCTGCGCCCCTACATCGAGCGGCATCTGGCCGAGGGCGGCGTGATGCACCATGTGACCCGTCATACGCTGGGTCTGGCCCAGGGTTTCCCCGGGGCGCGGCGTTTCCGGCAATTGCTGTCGGTGGACGTGCAAAAGACCGACGATCCATTGGGGCTGCTGGATCAGGCCATCGAAGTGCTGGCCGGACGGTAAACCCCGCCGCTGTGCGTAGGGTGGTCGGCGTTGTACCGGCCGCCATTCGATGTTGGCATCTCGGTGGCCGAAAACGACGTCGACCACCCTACGCGCGCGTTACAGACCCAGTTCGTCGAGCGCCTCGTCGGCCTGGTCGAGAGCCAGCTCCGTGCTGTCGATCAGGTTGGAAACCTCTTCAACCGATGCTTCGCCAAGATCGACGGCCTTCAGCGCCGCCAGCAGCTCGTTCATGCGCTGGATGACGGCGGCGGCGCGATCGCGGTCTTCCTCGGCATGCTCCTCCTCGTCCGGCTGACGGAGATAGTTCTCGGCGTGACCCTTGGTTTCCTCGGCCGACTCGATCAGTTCGGCAATTTCGTTGCGGATGTCGTCCACCAGCGCCATGGGTTGTTCCCCGTTATTGAATAAGCCTTGATTAATGCGGGCAGCGGCGCAGGAATCAAGGGCAGCGATGCAAAATGCCTGCTATCCATTGACCCGCGTCCTGGCGCGTCCCCGGGCCTCTGTTATCCTCCTGTGATTTTCCGTGCGGCGACCGCCGCGTCAGGGACGACGTTTCTTCAAGTCATCGCAGGTGCCCCATGCCTTCCAAGCTGGACCAGTTGAAAGCCTTCACCACCGTGGTTGCCGATACCGGCGACCTGGATGCCATCGCTCGCCTCAAGCCGGTGGACGCCACCACCAATCCGTCACTGCTGCTCAAGGCGGCCGCCCTGCCCCGCTATGCCGATCTGCTGCAGAACGCCACGCGGGCCGCTGGCGGCGATACCGGCCTGGCCTGCGACCATTTCGCCGTCGCGGTAGGCGGGGAGATCCTCAAGGTCATACCCGGGCGCATCTCCACCGAGGTGGATGCCCGCCTGTCCTTCGACAGCGAAGCCACCCAGCGGCGCGCCGAGCGCCTGATCGATCTCTACGATCGGGCTGGCATCGGCCGCGAGGAATTGGCAGAATAGCGGCGTGTCCGTGAAAACCGTTGCCATGCTTACCGCCGGCGGTCTGGCGCCTTGTCTCTCCTCGGCCGTGGCCGGGCTGATCGAGCGTTACACGGAGTTGGCGCCGGACGTTCGCATCATTGCCTACCGCAATGGCTATGCAGGGCTCCTCACCGGGGATTTTGCCGAGGTCACCGACGAGGTGCGAGCAGTCGCCGGGCGGCTCCACGCATTTGGCGGCAGCCCGATCGGAAATAGCCGGGTCAAGCTCACCAACGTCAAGGACTGCGTAAAGCGCGGCCTCGTCCCGGAAGGCGAGGATCCTCTTCACGTCGCTGCCGAACAGCTTGCGCGGGACGGCGTCGACATCCTTCACACCATCGGTGGCGACGATACCAATGGGGCCGCGGCCGACCTCGCTTCCTATCTCGAGGGCATCGGTCACAAGCTGATAGTCGTCGGCCTGCCGAAGACCATCGACAATGACGTGGTTCCGGTCCGCCAGTCGCTCGGGGCATGGACCGCCGCCGAGCAGGGCGCCATCTTCGCCCGCAACGTCATCGCCGAACATTCATCCAACCCGCGGATGCTCATCGTTCACGAGGTAATGGGCCGCAATTGCGGTTGGCTTACCGCAGCAACGGCGCTTGCCCACCACCAGTGGGTCCGTCGCACCCGATTTGCCGAGTGGGTCGAGAATTCAGCGGCCCGCTGGGATGTTCACGGGGTCTACGTGCCCGAGCGGCCGTTCGATATCGCCGAGGAAACAGGGCGGCTTCGAGCGATCATGGACGAACAGGACGGCGTCAACCTCTTCGTTTCCGAAGGCGCGGGCGTCCCCGAAATCGTCGCGGCGATGGAAGCTGCCGGCGAGGACATTCCGCGCGACCCCTTCGGCCATGTCCAGCTCGACAAGATCAACCCGGGCCAGTGGTTCGCCAGGCAGTTTGCGGCCGGTCTCGGCGCCGAGAAGATACTCGTCCAGAAGAGCGGCTATTTCGCGCGTTCGGCTGCAGCCAACGAAGCCGATCTCGCCCTCATCCGCGAATGCACCAACCATGCCGTCGAGGCCGCTCTACGCGGCGAATCCGGCGTCGTAGGCCAGGACGAGGAACGCGATGACGAGCTTCGTGTCATCGAGTTTGGCCGGATCAAGGGCGGCAAGCCCTTCGACACGTCGCTCAGCTGGTTCCCTGCCCTGCTCCGCGACATTGGCCAGGCCTGAGCAACCCCGCCTGGAGATTGCAGCCGACAGCCAGGATGCGCCTGCCCTCGCTCGAATCTGCCGCGACGACCTGTTGATTGCCGATTGCCGGGGGCATGGTGGGCGCGACAGGGATTGAACCTGTGACCCCACCCGTGTGAAGGGTGTGCTCTACCGCTGAGCTACGCGCCCATGCCCGCAATGGAAGTGGGCCCTTAAGCGAGGGCTTGTTCGCTGTCCAGCCGCCCCGGCGCCAGGCTGCAAATTCTACTGCACCGCGTCCTTCAGCACCTTTCCGGGCCGGAACTTTGGTTGCGAGGTGGCCTTGATCTGCATCGGCTCGCCGGTCCTCGGGTTGCGCCCCGTCGAGGCCTTGCGCCTCGTGACTGAGAAATTGCCGAAGCCGACCAGCCGGACCTCATCGCCGCGCTTCAGGGTCGAGGTGATTACCTCAAGCATTGTCTCGACAGCGCGGCTCGCATCATTGCGGGAAAGTCATGGCCGATGAGTTCCTGCTTGTTCATGCCATTACGCTCCCGGAAATTGGATGCCGCGGGACTCGCGGCGCATTGAATAAAAGCCGATTTAAGGCCATTTCCTGCCCCCAAGTCAAAGGGCTAATGACGAACTGTCGCCCCTTCCCCACCAACTGCCGGATGAACAACCGGCTCGGTTGCCTGTTCGTCGGCATCGGTCCATTCGATCGGCGTCATCGGCTGGGTGAGTGCCTGGGCAAGCACTTCGTCGACGTGGCTCACCGGCACGATTTCCAGAGCCTCCCTCACCGATGCCGGGATATCGGCCAGGTCCTTTTCGTTCTCCGCGGGGATCAGCACCTTGCGGATGCCGCCGCGAAGCGCCGCGAGCAGCTTTTCCTTGAGGCCGCCGATCGGAAGGACGCGGCCGCGCAAGGTCACCTCTCCGGTCATTGCGATGTCGCGCCTCACCGGGATTGCGGTGAGGGTCGAGATCATCGCGGTGACCATGCCGATGCCGGCCGAGGGACCGTCCTTCGGCACCGCCCCTTCCGGCAGGTGAACGTGGATGTCCTTCCTCGCGAAAATTGACGGCTTGACGCCATAGGAAGGCGAGCGCGCCTTGACGAAGCTCATCGCCGTCTGGATCGATTCAGTCATCACCTCGCCGAGCTTGCCGGTGGTCCTGATCTGGCCCTTGCCGGGAACGGTGACGGCCTCGATGGTCAGAAGTTCGCCGCCGACTTCTGTCCATGCCAGCCCGGTGACGGCACCGATCTGGTCCTCCTCCTCGCCGACACCGTAGCGGTATTTCCGGACGCCCAGGAAGTCGCCGATATTCTCGCTGGTCAGCGTGACGGTCTCGGTCTTGTTCTCGAGAATCTGGCGAAGAGACTTTCGCGCTATCTTTGCAAGCTCGCGCTCGAGCGTCCTCACCCCCGCCTCGCGGGTGTAGTGGCGGATGATCGAGCGAAGGCCGTCGTCCTCGAAGCTGAGCTCGCCTTCCTTGAGCCCGTGGGCCTCGACCTGCTTCGGAATGAGGTGGCGCTTGGCGATCTCCACCTTCTCGTCTTCCGTATAGCCCTCGAGCCGGATGATCTCCATCCGGTCGAGCAGCGGCTGCGGCATGTCGAGCGAGTTGGCCGTGGTGACGAACATCACGTCGGAAAGGTCGTAGTCGAGTTCCAGGTAATGGTCCTGGAACCGGCTGTTCTGTTCGGGATCAAGCACCTCGAGCAGCGCCGATGATGGATCGCCGCGGAAATCCTGGCCGAGCTTGTCGATCTCGTCGAGCAGGAACAGCGGGTTGCTGGTTCCGGCCTTTTTCAGGTTCGAGATGATCTTGCCCGGGAGCGAACCGATATAGGTCCGCCTGTGGCCGCGGATTTCGGCCTCGTCCCTGACGCCGCCGAGCGACTGGCGGGCGAACTCGCGGCCGGTCGCCTTGGCGATGGAGCGACCAAGCGAGGTCTTGCCGACGCCCGGGGGTCCGACGAGGCAGAGGATCGGGCCCTTGAGCCGGTTGGTCCGTGCCTGGACCGCCAGATATTCGACGATCCGTTCCTTGACCTTCTCGAGGCCATAATGGTCTTCGTCGAGTACCCGCTGGGCCTCGGCGATGTCGCGCTTGAGCCGCGACTTCTTGCCCCATGGCAGGCCGAGCAGGACATCGAGATAGTTGCGAGCGACTGTTGCCTCGGCGCTCATCGGCGCCATGGCGCGAAGCTTCTTGAGCTCGGCGTTCGCCCGGGTCCTTGCTTCCTTGGAAAGCCGCGTCTTGCGGATCTTTGCAGCAAGCTCGTTGAGCTCGTCGCCGCCTTCCTCGCCTTCGCCCAGTTCGCGCTGGATCGCCTTCAGCTGCTCGTTGAGATAATATTCGCGCTGCGTCTTCTCCATCTGGCGCTTCACGCGGCTGCGGATCTTCTTTTCCACCTGGAGTACGCCAAGCTCGCCTTCCATGAAGGCGAAAACCATCTCGAGGCGCCGGGCCGGGTTGAGCTCGCCTAGCAGCGCCTGCTTGTCGGCAACCTTGATGGAAAGGTTCGAGGCAACCGCGTCGCCGAGGATCGAGGGATCTGAAATCTCCCCCAGCTGCATCGACGTCTCCGCCGGCAGCCGCTTGTTCAGCTTGGCATAGTTTTCGAACTGGTCGATCACCGAGCGCATCAGTGCCGCGGCCTCGGGCCCCTCGGCCGTTTCTTCGTCGACCAGCTCCACCTCGGCCTGCTGGTAGCCGTCCGAATTGGTCAGCCCTACGAGCTTTGCCCGCTGGACGCCCTCGACCAGCACGCGGACCGTGCCGTCGGGGAGCTTCAGCAGCTGCATCGCCGTCGCGATGACTCCAAGATCATAGAGCGCGTCGCGGTCGGGATCATCCTCGGCAGGGTCGAGCTGGGCGACCAGGAACAGTTCCTTGTCGGCGCCCATGGCAGCCTCAAGCGCCGCGACCGACTTTTCGCGCCCGACGAACAGGGGCACGATCCGGTGCGGAAAGACGACGATGTCACGAAGCGGCAGAACCGGAAGGATACGAGTTGTCATGGGCCCTATATGGGCGGCGCGTTCATCCAGCGCAACGGAGGTCTAGCCAAATGCGACCGCAAGGCCCGGAAGAAGGTTCTGCATGGCGTGGGTGGCAGCAGCGACACCGATGCCTGCCCAGAAGCCGCGCTGGCGCCAGACCACGTAGAGCGTCGAGAAGATGAGGAAGGGCCACCATATGACGAGGCCCCAGCCAAGCGCCTGGGTGGAGTGGAACACGCCCCAAAGGACCGCACTTGCAAGAACAGCGGCCGCGGTCGGCATGACCCGTTCGCAAAGCCAGATAAGCCCGGCCATGATCAGCGTTTCGAAAAAGGGCGCGAAGACGACCAGCGCGAACAGCGCGATCCAGCCCTTGTACGGGAATTCCGGCCCCTGGAGCTCCGGCATGAGCGCTGCGAACAGGCCGGCAAGCAAGAGGCTGCCAACGATGCTGAGCGCCCAGCCCGTGAGGATGGAGAGCCAGGCCCGGCGCGGCTCGCGAAGCGGCGCCGGCAGGAATTTCAGCGGATTGTCGTCAAACAGCCGGATGGCCGGCCCGGCGGTCGCCACTTCCTAGGCCGCGTCGCCGGTCGAGGAGGCCGCCTTTTCCTTCTTGGAATAGACCCTCACCGGGTCCTTGCGGCCCTCGACCACGTCCCGGTCGATGTGCACCTCGTCCACTCCTTCCATCGAGGGAAGGTCGAACATCGTATCGAGCAGGATCCCCTCGAGGATCGAGCGGAGGCCGCGGGCACCGGTCTTGCGCTCGATTGCCTTCTTGGCCACCGAGTGAAGAGCGTCATCGGAGAAGCCGAGCTCGACATCCTCCATGTCGAACAGCTTCTGGTACTGCTTGACGAGCGCGTTCTTCGGCTCGACGAGGATCTTGACCAGCGCCTCCTCGTCGAGGTCCTCGAGCGTCGCGATGACCGGAAGACGACCGATGAACTCGGGGATGAGGCCGAACTTCAGAAGATCCTCGGGCTCGGTCGACTTCAGTACCTCGCCGGTCCGCTTTTCCTCGGGCGCAGCGACATGTGCGCCAAAGCCGATCGACTTGCCTTGCAGCCTGTCGCCGATGATCTTGTCGAGACCGGCAAAGGCGCCGCCACAGATGAACAGGATGTTGGTCGTGTCGACCTGCAGGAATTCCTGCTGCGGATGCTTGCGGCCGCCCTGCGGCGGCACCGAGGCGGTCGTTCCCTCCATCAGCTTCAGGAGCGCCTGCTGGACGCCCTCGCCCGAGACATCGCGGGTTATCGAGGGATTGTCGGACTTGCGGCTGATCTTGTCGATCTCGTCGATGTAGACAATGCCCCGCTGGGCCTTCTCGACATTATAATCCGAAGCCTGGAGCAGCTTGAGGATGATGTTCTCGACATCCTCGCCGACATAGCCCGCCTCGGTGAGGGTCGTGGCGTCGGCCATGGTAAAGGGAACGTCGAGAATCCGGGCCAGGGTCTGGGCAAGAAGCGTCTTGCCGCAGCCGGTCGGGCCGATCAGCAGTATGTTCGACTTGGCAAGCTCGACGTCGACGCCGGTCTTGGCGCCATGGGCGAGCCGCTTGTAGTGATTGTGGACCGCGACCGAGAGGACGCGCTTGGCGCGCTGCTGCCCGATCACATAGTCATCGAGGACCTTGTAGATCTCGGACGGGGTCGGGACGCCATCCCTCGTCTTCACCAGCGAGGACTTGGTTTCCTCGCGGATGATATCGTTGCACAGCTCCACGCACTCGTCGCAGATGAAGACCGTCGGGCCCGCGATCAGCTTGCGTACCTCATGCTGCGACTTGCCGCAGAAGCTGCAGTAAAGCGTGCTTTTGCTGTCGCCGCCGCCGGAAAGCTTAGTCATCGAAATCCCTTGTCCCTCATCGCGGCGGCACGAAGCAGCCACCCGGTAATGCTAAACCGGTTTATCTCATAATCAAACTGGCAGATCGGTTAACGCCCGCCCCGCCCGTAAGTGCCTGTCCCAAATATGGAACGTCCCATGCGATCGGGCAAGGCCGATTGCATCCACGGGGCGGCGAGCGGAAGGCGGGCCGAGGCTTTAGGCAGGCGTGATATCCGAGGCGCCGGTCGTGTCGCCCTCGCCGACGTCCGGGCGGCGGTCGAACACCTCGTCGATGAGGCCGAATTCCTTGGCCTCGTCGGCCTCGAGGAACTTGTCGCGGTCCATCGCCCGCTCGATTTCCTCGATCGGCTGGCCGGTATACTTGGAATAAAGGGCATTGAGGCGGCTGCGCATGCGCAGGATCTCGCGCGCCTGGATCTCGATGTCCGCGGCCATGCCCTGGGCGCCACCGGAAGGCTGGTGGACCATGATACGGCTGTTGGTGAGCGCGATGCGCATTCCGGGCTCGCCGGCTGCGAGAAGGAAGCTTCCCATCGAGGCCGCCTGGCCGATGCAGACCGTGCTGACCTTGGGCCGAATATACTGCATCGTGTCATGGATCGCGAGGCCCGCCGTCACCACGCCGCCCGGCGAATTGATGTACATGAAGATGTCCTTCTTCGGGTTCTCGGACTCGAGGAAGAGCAGCTGGGCGGTGATGAGCGAGGCCATGTGGTCCTCGATCGGGCCGGTGATGAAAACGATTCGCTCACGCAGCAGCCGGGAATAGATGTCGAAGCTGCGCTCGCCCCGGTTCGATTGCTCGATGACGATGGGTACGAGGCCGGAAACGATGTCGTGATGGTCCATGAGAAAGCAGGTCCTTGCGTTGCGTGGCGGCTTACATCGGCAGGTTTGCGCCAATGTTCAACCCGGTCGATGCGAACAATTCTGGTTGTGTCGATGGAGCCAATGCCGTCGCCTCTTGACGCCTGCCCCTGCGTCCGGCCGCCGTGATCGGCTCAGCGGCCCGGATCGACCGGCGCCTGATGAGCCAGATAGGCCAGCCTTCGCATCTCGCGCCGCCCCCTCGTCACCGTGTCGAGGATGAGGCCGGCAAAAAAGCTCAGCACCGAGACGATGACCATCCCGGTCGCCAGGATCGCGGTCGGGAATCGCGGAACGAGGCCGGTATCGAGGTAGGTGATGAACAGTGGGACCGCGAGGATCACTGCGGCAACCGCCAGCAGTGCCGCGATCCCGCCGTAGAAAAGCACCGGCCGCTCGACCCGGTAGAGCGTCCCGATCGTCTTCAGGATCCGCCAGCCGTCACGATAGGTCGACAGCTTCGAAGCCGATCCCTCGGGCCTGGCGCCGTAGGTGGTGACGATCTCGCCGACCGGCATCCGAAGCTCGAGCGCGTGAACGCTGATCTCGGTCTCGATCTCGAACCCCTCTGAAAGAACCGGGAAGCTCTTGACGAAGCGCCTCGAAAAAACCCGGTAGCCCGAGAAAATGTCGGTAAAGCTCCGCCCGAAGAGGCGGGCGAGAAGACCGGTGAACAGCCTGTTTCCGATGACATGGCCGCCCCGATAGGCATCGGCGGCTTCGTGCTGGCGAGTGCCAACGACCATGTCGAGCTGCTCGTCAAGCAGCATCCGGACCATTTCCGGCGCGGCGCCGGGATCATAAGTGAGGTCGCCGTCGGCCATCACGTAAACGTCGGCATCAACGTCGGCGAACATTCGGCGGACGACGTGGCCCTTGCCCTGCTGCCGCTCGCTCCGGACGATGGCGCCGGCCTCGCGGGCCTTCCGGGCAGTGCCGTCGCTGCTGTTGTTGTCGTAGACATAGATGTCCGCGGCAGGCAGCACGGCGCGAAAGCCGGCGATCGTCTCGGCGATCGCCGCTTCCTCGTTATAGCAGGGCAGGATGACGGCGACGCGTACGCTGTCCAAGACTTGTCCCCCAAGGCCAGCCGGGCCCAGTCCCGCTCGCCTATTCCCCATCCCTCAACGGGAGAAGCTGGTTGGTCAAGCCTTCTTGGCGGTCGGCTTCTTGGCCTGGGCCTTCTTGGGAGCAGCTTCTGCTGCCTTGGCGGCCTTGGCCGGGGCCTTCTTCGGAGCAGCCTTGGCCGCCTTGGCCGGAGCCTCGGCCTTGGCAGGCTCCGCCTTCGCGGCCTTCTTGGGCTCGGCCTTGGCCTTCTCGCCCTCGACCTCCTTGGCCTCCTTCTTGGCGGCCGGCTTCTTCGCTGCTGCCTTCTTCGGCCTGGCCTCGCCATGATCATGGTCATGGCCGCAACCCGGGCCATGGACATGGCCTTCCTCGCTCTCGAGGTCGGCTTCGAGCACGTCGCGGGTCACCGTGACATCGGTGATTTCCGCCTTCTCGAACAGGAAGTCGACGACCTTGTCCTCGTAAAGCGGGGCCCTCAGCTGTGCTGCAGCCATCGGGTTCTGCTGGATGTAGCGGATGAAGGCGTCGCGGTCCTTGGGCTGGTACTGGGCCGCGGCCTGGCCGATCAGCCGGTTCATTTCCTGGGACGTGACGTCGACCCCGTTGGCCGAACCGATCTCGCTCAGGAGCAGGCCGAGACGGACCCGGCGGACGGCGATCTTCCGATAATCCTCGGCGTCGGCCTCGATTTCCTTCAGCGCGGCCTGCGGGTCCTGCTCGTGGCTGGCCTCGTGGCGAAGCTGCGCCATGATATTCTCATACTCCGCCTCGACCATCGAGACCGGGACATCGAAATCATGGTCGGCAGCAAGCTGGTCGAGCAGCCGGCGCTTCATGTGCGTGCGCGTGAGCCCGTTCAGCTCCTGGCGCTGCTGGTCGCGCAGCAGTCCCTTGAGCTGTTCGAGGTCGTTGAGGCCGAGCTGCTTGGCGAACTCGTCGTCGACCTTGGTCTCGCCCGCGACCTTCACGGCCTGGACCTTGATGTCGAAGGTCGCCGGCTTCCCCTTGAGGTTCTCGGCCTGGTAATCGGCCGGGAACGTTACCTCGATCTGCTTCTCATCGCCTGCCTTGAGGCCAACCAGCTGGTCTTCGAAGCCCGGGATAAGCTGCCCCGAGCCGATGACCACGGCCATCCCCTCGCCGCTGCCGCCCTCGAAAGCCTCTCCGTCGACCTTGCCGACGAAATCGATCACGAGCTGGTCGCCAGTTGCGGCCTTGTGGCCTTTCTTGGCATCCTCGTAGCGCGCCTGCGACCTGGCAAGCTGCTCCAGCTGCTCCTCGACGGCCTTCTCGTCGACCTCGACGTTGAAGCGCTCAAGCTTCAGCCCGTCGATCTTCGGAGCCGGAACGTCCGGAAGCGTCTCGAGGCGGACGCGGATCTCGGCATCCTTGCCGGTCTCATAGCTCTCGTCGAGCTCGACCTCGGGCTGCATCGCGGGACGAAGCTTCCTGTCGGCCATGAGCTTCTGGATGCTGTCCTGCACCGCGGTGTTGAGCGCATCGCGCATCAGGGCTTCGCCGTGCATCTTGCGGATGAGGTTGGGCGGAACCTTGCCGGGCCGGAAGCCGGGCATTCGGACCGTCGGGGCGATCCGCTTGACCTCGCCATCAACGCGGGCGTCGATGTCCTTGGCCGGAATGGTCAGCGTATAAGCCCGCTTGAGGCCCTCATTTTCCGTCTCGACGGTCTTCATGGTCACAGCGCAATAATCCCAGTTCGAAAATTCGTCGGGCGACCGCTTTCAACCCGTGCTCGCCTGCCCATTGGACAGTGCCGTGGCTGAAATTGGTGCGGGCGAAGGGACTCGAACCCCCACATCTTGCGATACTGGAACCTAAATCCAGCGCGTCTACCAATTCCGCCACGCCCGCGCGGACGCCTATGAAGGCGCTCTCCTAATGAGTGCCCTCATTTGCGTAAAGTCCTAGTTTCCCTGGCTGGTGGGAGATGCATAAATCTCGTGATTACAATCTCTTACATGGAGCACATGCCCGCCGAACCACCGTTCCTGAAGATGGGGCGCCCTGAATGTGGGCCGATTTGGTGGCATTTTTTCCGCTCGCGTCGCATTGAAAGCGCCGAAAAATTGGCTTCATCCAGCAGCCTGCCAGCGCATCGTCCCAATTCATTTGGCAAATTTGCGCATCCGACCCGTTGCAGCTTCCGAACCAGCGCTAACCGGTCAACATAGGGCCAGCCGTGTCGATGCTCGTTCGCAAAGCAGCGGACGTGAATGGTTTCCATAGGATGCACGCCTCGCCCGTAGCGCCGCCGTCCATTTCGGCCAAGTCACCGCTCATTAGGATCACGGCGATAGGTCTGTCGCGACAGATGCGCCGAACTGCGTCAATCCCGGGTCCCCGAGCAAGGCTTGCATCGGCTATGATAAGGTCGGGACAGCGCTCTTCCACATGCGCCATGGCTTCGGTTTCAGTGGCAGCAATGGCCACGGAAAACCCCATGTCTGCCAGCTCGTCCTGGATACTCATGGCGATCACCGGGAAATCTTCGATGACCAGTGCATGCTTGGCAGCAGGCCCTCGGCCAGGCGCGCCACAAAGGCCAGAGTTTTCCGATTTCATACGCGCTCCCCTGGTTCAAGCGGGAGCGCAAACATGATGTCTCTCAGGCGCCGACGTGCTTGGGCGAGATCAGCGATACCGCCAGTTAAGCCCTTTCAGTTCCGATAGATAGTCGGCGACCCGACACGGCGGGCTGGCCCATTGTTCGTTAATCGCCGTCACCCGATTTGACCGCGCTAGCGATCATGGCCGGGCAAGCAAATTCCACGGCGCCGTCCGAGCGCACGAAACCCGCCAGTTCGCTTTCCGCTGAACGGAGCAATGCTGCGAACTGGTCGTCGTCGATCATGTCAGCCAGGGTCCATCCCCTGACGTCCGTGTGCATCCAGTCACGCATGGAAGGGAACAGCGCGTAGCCCTGGCGGATCGCAATCTGAGCGCTGCCAATTCCCGCGTCGCTCAACAATTTTGCCAGAACTCCTTTTTCACCGAGCGAGAAAGGAGCACGTAATGCGTCGGCGGCTTTCGGCCCAAAGAGGCGGTCCAGCAGGCCGACCAGCTTGGCATATCCTGGGCTTCTTTCCAGATTGGCCCAGACAGCCACGACCAGTTTTCCATTGGGGCGCAGGACCGCCCACATTTCGGTCAGCGCCCTCGCCCGGTCGTCAAAAAACATGAGGCCAAACTGGCTGACGACCGCGTCAAACGTCGCCTGGTCGAAGGGCAATGCCTCGGCCCGGCCTTCGACCCAGACGATATCAGCGCCCTTCCGACGCGCCACCGCAAGCATGTCAGGATTGCGATCGAGCCCGACAACCGTTCCTTCGCGACCGACCCTGCGCTTCGCTTCCAACGCGAGGACGCCGGTGCCGCAGGCGACATCAATGATTCTCATTCCAGGTCCGACGCTCGCCTCGTCGCACACTGGCCCGGTCCAACGTTCGAACAATGCCGGCAGGAAGAATTCATCGTAAACTTCCGCCGCGCTCGTCGAAACCTGGCCTGCTTCGCTTCTGCCCACGACCCGACTCCTGTCAGGGTCATACGAGTATATCAGAGCGCCGAGGGCAGCGCAGCGAGAGGTTCATTGGCCGCGCTCCCACTTCCCGGCGAGGGCAACCGAGATGAACTCCGAGCGCCAACCAGTGCCCAAGCTCGCCCAGGCGGTATTTGCGCACCGTGGATCACGAAACCCCCGCGTTGCTGCTCCGTTGGGAAGAAATCATCCCGGGAGAAGGGAAAAATGGAACTGCATCGCGGCCGACTGATCGATCATGTTCAACTGGTCGTCGCCGACCTCGACGCCAGCCGGCGCTTCTACCAGGCCGTGCTTGGCGTTTTGAACATTCCCATCGAAAGCAACTCGCCCAGCCATTTCTGGGGTGACGAGCTGTTTGTATCTAAGCCCGACGGGCCGGAAGCGGCGGGCATCCTCACTGGCCGCCACCATATCGCCTTCCAGGCTGAAGACCGCGCGATGGTCGACGCGTTCCATGCCGCCGGCCTTAAAGCGGGCGGCCGGGATAATGGCGCGCCAGGCGAACGGGCCAATTATCACCCCGGCTATTACGCGGCCTTCTTGCTCGATCCCGACGGCAACAACATCGAGGCCGTCCATCATGGCAAGGCCGAGCGAAGCGCAAGGTCGGTCAAGCTGACCTTTGACATGCCCTCGATCTGAGCGGTTTCGCTCGTTTCGGGCCAGGAGGTGCGAGCGAGGCAACCAGCCCGGGCCGACGGGGTTATGCCATGACAAGGAGCAGGACATGCAACAGACCCCCAATCCCGACGAGACCCCGGTTCAGCCCGAACCTGCCGAGCCAAGCCAGCCGGCAGAGCCAACGATCCCGCCGACGGAGGTCCCGGCCCCGCCGCCCGACGTTGATGTTCCCTCGCCGGGGCCGAGCTCGGCTCTTTGATGGCGAGCCGGCCTCCCCGCCCGGGCGAACCGCCGCCCGCCGACGAGCCCGGCCATGTCCCGCCGTTGCCGGGCGAACCGGAGCCTCCTGCCCCGCCCGACCCGGTCGGGAGCTAGACCCGCCTTGCCGAGTTGACGACCGCCTCGAAGTCCGGAAGCAGCGCCGGAAAATAATGGGACCGGGCAGCGTCGAAGAGGACGAGGTAAAGCCTCTCATCAATCACCGCACCAACCGCGCGGCCCCGGCGACGCACCTCGTCGCCGTCCAGGTGCCCGAAAAGGAACTAGAACCCGTTTGCACAGAGGAAAAATCGCGGTGCAAGCGAGAGCGTCGTGAACTCGATCGCTCCGCCCCGCACCCTGTAGAAGCTCTCGAGCATCGCTGCGATCTCGAACGGGGTCATGTTCGAACGGAATTTCGGAACCTGCCGGTCCTCACGGCTCCGCTGGAAGACAAGCGCCTTGCCGTCCTTCAAGCCGGTGACGAAGCTGATCCCGTCGAGATAGGGCCCGTTCTGGGTCCAGTCCTCGACTGCCCTGATGTCGGTGAAGACGCGCGCCGAGATGCGGTTCCATTCCCTTGGCGGTGTCACCGCGAGGCTATTGTCGCCGACGCGCACTTCCTCGGCTCTTACCAGCGAATAGCC
>JAJJPO010000134.1:0-3401 GCA_032907585.1 Sphingomonas sp.
GGTGACAGCAGCTGTCGATCTCCCGAGGCGCAAGCCATCGCCGTCCAGGGCCTATAGTCGCAAGGACCTGACCGGCCCCGCGCTCCGGACATTCTTTCGGATCGCCGACGCCTGGGGTCTCAGGGAATCCGAGCAGATGAAGCTGCTCGGGCTGGACAGCCGCTCCACGTTTCAGACGTGGAAGCGTGGCAGCGTGTCGGCCATCTCCAAGGACGCGCTGGAGCGGATTTCCTACGTGATGGGCATTTACAAGGGCCTGAAGATCCTCCTGCCCCGAACTGCGGAAGAATGGGTGCGAAAGCCCAATGACGCGCCCTTGTTCGCCGGCCGCCCGGCAATTGAGCGCATGACGTCGGGCAATGTCGCCGACCTCTATGTTGTGCGGCAATATATCGACGCACAGCGCGGCTGATGGATGAAATACCGCGGTCCAGGGTCGAGTGGCGTCCCTGCTACCGGATCGTCCCAAGCCGCTTTCCGCCGATCTCCCTGTTCGAGGAAGTCGCCGATCCGGCGGACCTGGAGGCTGTATACGCGATCGAAGCTCTCACCAACGACCGTTTGCGCGAAGAAGTCGGCCAGCTTTCCCTGGTGCCGCCAGAAGACCGTGTCTCCGGACCGGGCGCTTCGGTCATCATGGCTGCCTTTACCCATCTCAATCCGGACGGAAGCCGTTTTTCAGATGGCAGCTTCGGCGTGTTCTACGCGGCAGGCACGATCGAAACGGCGGTCGCCGAAACCAGCTATCACCGGGCCCTCTTCATGGCCCGTACGAGGGAACCCGCCCAGGACCTCGACATGCGTGTATATGCCGTCGACCTCGATGCCATGCTGCACGATATCCGCGCTCTGAGGGATGAGCAGGCCCATCTTTATGATCCTGTGAGCTATGCCGCCAGCCAGGAGCTCGGGATCAGGCTGCGGAACGAAGGCTCGGACGGCATCGTATATGGAAGCGTCCGTGACCCGCACGGAGAGTGCGTCGCGCTGTTCCGCCCTCGCCTGCTCGCCAGCGCCCGGCAGGAGCGGCATCTCTGCTACGTCTGGGACGGCCGCAAGATCGTCACGGTCTTCGAGAAGAGATCATTTGGCTGAGCGAAGCCCTTGCAATCATTGCAATTCTAGCTTTCCAGGATCAGCCAGCGCCCTTCAACGCCCCAGCGCTCGAGCGTGGAGAGATAGTTCATCCCAAGGACGTTGAGATCCTCATGGTCCGCGATATGCAGGCCGACGTCGCTTCGCTCGATCGGCCCGATCGAGAGGTTCAAGGCGTTCCCGGTGGCCACCCGAAGCAAGCCATTGCCGGTTCGCACGATCTGCTCGCGGTTTTCGTTGATGGCGACGCCGGCCTCATCGGCGGTGCGCCGGCCAATCGTCGTCATCGTTGCACCGCTATCGACCAGAAACTTGATCCTGCGCCCGTTGAGCCTGCCCTCGACCCAGAAATGTCCATCGATCGCCATCGGGATCCGGACCTGTTGTCCCTCGACTACCGGCGCTCCAGTCGCCTCCGACTTCAGGCGCTGCGCCACATAGCCAAGGTCGTCCCGGAAGGTGAACAGCACGAACCCGGCACCGAAAATGGCGATCCATGCCAATGCCATGGTGATGTTTCTTGCCAACTTCCCTCGGCGCGAGATCAGCGTCCCGGCGACCAGCATGATCGCCATCAGGAGGTAAAGCGATCCCAGCATCCAGTCGTTCGTCATGACCGCATCACCAGGTAATTGCCCTCGACCCGCCAGCCTTGCAGCGACGAGAGGAAGTTCATCCCGAGGACATTGCCTTCTCCATGGTCGTTGACCTGGATCGAAAAATCCCTGCGTTCGATCGAGCCGACCGCGAAGCTCTCCGCCGTCGCCCTGTGCATCTGGACCGTGCCGTTGGCGGTCTCGACCATCGCCACTCGAAGCCCGGTCTCGATCCCCGCCTTGTCAGCCGTTTCGCGCGAGATGGTCGTGAACGAGGCGCCGCTGTCGACCAGGAACGGCTCGGTTCGGCCGTTGATGCTTGCTTCCACCCAGAAATGACCGTCTTCCGCCATCGGAATGCGAAGTTCCTCGCCCGTGTCGATCGGGGTTCCGATCGCCTCGGCCTTGAGCCGCGATCCGATCGCCGTGAACTCGCTTCGGAACGAGAACGCGATGAATGCCAGTGCAAAAAGCCCTACCCAGGCGGCCGCCATCTTCGCAGTCTGGCCTAGCGGCAGGCGGCGGCTGACCAGGGCGCTGCCGACGAGCACGACGAGCAGCACCATGTAGAGCAGGTTCAGCCCCTGGTCGCCGTTCATTCGAGTATCAGCTCCTGTCCATCATAGGCCGGTTCCGCCCAGTCGGGCAGCTTCTGTACCAGAGTGGCATAATCCATGCTCTTGTCGAGATGTGTCAGCAGCAATTGGCCTGTCTTCAGCTCCCTCGCCCAGCCAAGAACGGCATCGAGATGGGCGTGGGTCGGATGCGGCTCTTGCCGAAGGCAGTCGCAGATCCATAGGTCCATGCCCTGGTACAACTCTGCCATTTCGGTGGTTAGATCATGGAAATCAATGGCATAGCCCAAAGAACGGCCTTCTCCGTCGGCGCGGATGCCGAGCGAGGTAATTCCGCCGTGAGGCTGGTCGACGAACCGCAGGCTGGCAGTCCCGATGCGAAGGCCTTCGCCAATCTCAACCTGTTCCAGGACCGCGGGATAAATAGCAACGCCCTCAAAGGCATAAGTGAAACGGCTATGAAGTCGTCTCAATGTCTCTGCTCGGGCATGAACCGGTACCCGCCGCCCTAGATGCTGGGCCACCTGCCTTAGGTCGTCGATCCCATGGCAATGATCGGCATGGTCATGGGTAACGATGACGTGGCTGATATCGACGATCCCGGCGGCGAGCAGCTGTTCGCGAAGATCGGGACCGCAATCAACGAGAAGCCGCTCGCCTGCGCTTTCGAACAGGATCGATGAGCGGGTGCGCCGGTTACGGGGCTCGTCGGGATCGCAGGCGCCCCAGTCATTGCCTATCCGCGGCACACCGGTCGACGTGCCGCAACCGAGGATGCGGACCTTCATGCAGCCTTGCTGAAGAGACCGAAGAAATTGCGACTGGTCGCTTCGGCCAGTTCGCCGAGCGGCTCGCCGCGAAGCTCGGAAAGAAAGGCGGCCGTGTCGGCGACGAATGCCGGTTCACAGGTCTTTCCGCGGTTTGGCACCGGGGCAAGGAAGGGAGAATCCGTTTCGACCAGCAGCCGGTCAAGCGGGATCGTCTTCGCCGTAGCCTGGAGGTCGGCGGCATTCTTGAATGTGACGATGCCCGAGATGGAGATGTAGAAACCAAGTTCGAGGGCTTTTGCGGCAAGCTCCGCGCTACCGGTGAAGCAGTGCAGCACTCCCCTGACGCCCCCCTTCCCCACCTCGCG
>JAJJPO010000135.1:0-3395 GCA_032907585.1 Sphingomonas sp.
CCAACGAGAACCCGCGGTTTTCCTGTTGTTGCCGTGTGGAACGGCAGACCCGTCGCGCTCATTTGGGTAGGCTCGTTTGCCCTTCAATGAACGGCGCTCAAGGAAACCGTTCAGACTTGATCAGTTCCTGTTGAAAACCAATCGCTTGGGTGGGTCGAAAAATATTTGCGACGAGCCGGTCAGCTGACGGATCCTCACTGGCGCGCCTCCTCGCCACGGTTTAAGCGGGCGCCCGGGGGGAACCGCATGAAGTTCAATCGTCGCAGCTTTTGTGGCGCTGGCCTGTCGCTGCTGGCCGCCCCTTGCCTTTCGAGCCCGCCACCAAGGGACATCAGCCTCGAACAGGACTTCGACGAGCTGTGGGAAACGCTTCGCGACCGCTATGCCTATTTTGGCGAGAAAGCGACCGACTGGGACCGCGTTCGCTCCATTTATCGCCCACAGCTGGCATTGGTCGGCGATGACGAGGACAAGTGGAAACGGCTGATCGATGCCGTCACCAGCGAGCTTTACGACGCCCATACCCATTTCAGCTCCCCCCAGCCCGGGCTTCCGCGCTGGCCGCTCTCGGACATGATGGTCGAACACGGACCGGAGGGCTTCACGGTCAAGGCAATCCGCGATCAGTCCGCAGCGTCCGAGGCCGGCATAGCCATTGGCGAGCGGATCGTCGCGATCGATGGCATTGCCTTCGAACGCGCTGTCGCGCTGCGCATGCCCCGCGCTCTTCGCGAACCTGATCCGGCAGCGTGGAATTACGCGATGAACGCTGCCATCGGCGGCAACCGCGAGCGAGAGCGCCGGCTGCGGCTGGCGAACGCCTCGGGCCGGCCCCGCGACGTCCTCCTCGCGCACAAGCCCGTTGCCAGCAGGCCTTCGATTATATCCAGGAAGCTCGATGGCGGCATCGGCTATATCGCGATCACCACCTTCGGGGACTATGAGGCGCCGGGCATGTTCGATGCTGCGCTGGAGCAGCTCATGGATTCTCCCGGGCTCATCATCGATACGCGTGACAATGGCGGCGGCGACACCACCGTCGCGCGGCCGATCATGGGCCGGTTCATCACGGCGCGAAAGCCCTATGCCCTGATGCGCCGCAGGAGCGGCCAGGGCATCGCCCTTACCGATCCCTGGACGGAATATGTCGAGCCGAGGGGGCCGTTCACCTACACCCAGCCGGTCGTCGTCCTCGCGAACCACTGGAGCGCGAGCATGGCCGAGGGCTTCCCGATGGGAATGAAGGGCATCGGGCGTGCAACGGTTGTTGGAACGCCCATGATGGGTCTTGGCGCCGCTGTCTTCCCGCTCCGTCTCGATCGGACCGGGATCGAGATCAACTATTCGGCCGAACCGGTCTATGACGTCTGGGACCGTCCGCGATCCGACATGCAGCCCGACGTCGCGGTAAGAGACGGCGAGGACATTTTGGCCGCCGGTATCGGCGAGCTGGAACGGCATATTTCCCGGTAGGGCCTGCCCAAGAATTTACCGGGAAGTTAACCACGCCCTTGAAGGAAGGGCGGGTTGAGAGCAGAGTCGGCTCGAACCCAGGGGCAACCAGAAAATGGCTCGAGTTTTCCTGAGCTACGCGCGCGAGGACATGGAGACTGCCCGCAGGCTTGCCGCCGCTCTTGGCCAGGCCGGCCAGACGCTATGGTGGGACCGCCACCTCCATGGCGGCGCCAACTTCAGCGAGGAAATCGACCGCGAACTCAAGAATGCCGACGTCGTCATGGTGATGTGGAGCCCGGCCGCCATCGCCTCGGCCTGGGTGCAGGACGAGGCGGCCGAGGGCCGCGATTCAGGCCGGCTGGTCCCAACCACGCTCAATTCGGTGAAGCCGCCGCTCGGCTTCCGGCAGCTCCAGTGCATCGATCTTTCCGGCTGGGCCGAGCATGGGCAAACCGAGCCGATCGATGATCTCCTCACAGCGATCGCAAAGGTTGCGGGCGAGGCAGCGGCAAGCAGCGCGACCGGGACCGCCGCCTCCCCATCCCCGATCGCGATCTGCGTCCTTCCATTCGTCAACATGAGCGACGATGCCGAGCAGGAATATTTCAGCGACGGGATCACCGAGGACATCATCACCGACCTTTCCAAGGTCTCGGCCCTCGAAGTAGTCGCGCGCAACAGCGCCTTCACCTTCAAGGGGAAGACGATCGACGCCAAGGAGGTTGCGCGCACCATGGACGTCAGCCACGTCGTCGAGGGCAGCGTCCGAAAGGCCGGGAGCCGGGTCAGGATAACCGCCCAGCTCATTGCCGGCGATACTGGCCGCCACCTGTGGGCGGAGCGCTACGACCGCGACCTCACCGACATTTTCGCAATCCAGGACGAGATATCGCACGCCATCGTCGAGGCGCTTCAGCTTCGACTGCTCCCGGAGGAGAAGAAGGCAATAGAGAGCCGCGGCACGTCGAATGCCGAGGCCTATCGCTTCTACCTGATGGCCCGCCAGCAATGGATCGGCGGCACCTTTGGCGACCTCAAGCGCGACGAGGCGATTGCCCGCATCTGCCAGCAGGCGGTCCAGCTCGACGATAATTATGCCGAGGCCTGGGCGCTGATGGCCATTGCCCAGGCGGAGCTTAGGTTCTGGCACGGAAAGGACATGAACGCGCTTCCCGCCGCCGAGCGAGCGCTCGCCTTAAAGCCCAACCTTCCCGAGGCGCTCTGCGTCAAGGCGAGGTACCTCGAGGAGAAAGGCGACCAGGAACAGGCCAACCGCCTCATCGACGAGGCGCTTCGCGGCAATCCCGACTCGTGGGAGGTAAACCGCGAAGCGGCGCGAATGCTGTTCCGGGACGGAAGGATCGGCGAATCCATCCCCTATTTCCAGAAGGCGAGCTCGCTCGTTACCTCGGACTATTACAACCCGGCGATGCTCATGACCTGCTACCAGGCGACCGGCGACCATGAAGCACGCAAGGCCGCCGCGAGACTGGCCCTCGAGCGTGCGGAGCGCTCGCTTGCGAGCGAGCCGACCAATGGTTCGGCGATCGCCAATGGCTCCTACGCGCTGGCCGTTCTTGGCGAAGAAGACCGGGCTCATGAATGGATCGAACGCGGCCTGCTCCTCGATCCCGACAACCTTGCCATGCGCTACAACATGGCCTGCACCCTTACCCTTGCGCTAAAGGACGACGAGGCCGCGCTCGACGTCCTCCGCCCCTATTTCGAGACGGTGAACACAGCCTCACAGATCAAGCATATGGAAGTGGATCCCGACTTTGACCGGGTCCGCGATCACCCCCGTTTCCAGGAGATGCTCGCCGCCACCAAGGAGCGGCTGGGGATCCCGGCGAAAGGCTGACGCCTGCCCCTCATGCCGTTGTCGGGACAGCAGCGCAGGCGCAGACATTGCGGGCAAACTGCGTCACCTCGAAGAATAT
>JAJJPO010000136.1:0-14818 GCA_032907585.1 Sphingomonas sp.
CAGGCTCGCTCGCGATCGCTGCGCCCGGCAAGAAGGCTGCTATCGCCAGTGAAAGGAATCGCGCGCTCGCCATTTGGCGATCCTAGACCCGGGGTGGCAGGCGCACAAACGAAAGCGGCGGCGTCTTTCGACGCCGCCGCCCGTCAGTACAACGTCTATTCGGGCTTAGCCGTCGAGCTCGTCCGAAACGTTGTTGAAGGTGTTGCCAAGGCTGTTGCCGATGTTGCTCATCGCAGCAATCGCGGCAACGGCAATGAGAGCGGCAATCAGGCCGTACTCAATCGCGGTCGCACCCTTGTTATTCTTGATCAGCTTCAGAAACTTCGCCATCTCTGGTCTCCTTCAGGCTCCACAAAAGGGATCCACATTCCCTTACCTCCGCTTCGAACACGCGTCGGTTGCGCTGAGGAATAAGGCCCGAAGGGTTGAAAAAGGTTTAAAGCGGCCGGTTTTCGTTCGTTAACCCTGTTTTTCCTGGCGAAGGTCAGTTTTCCTCGATCAGTCCCTTCACCATTTCGATGATCGCCTGGATGGTTTCGCCGCCCTCGCTCCACTCGTCGGGAAGCGGGCTCTTGCGCTTTTCGGAATCCTTGCGCCGCTCGGGAATCCTGAAGCCCGCGGGAAGCGGCGGTCCGCTACGCCCGTCAATGGCGACGGCAGCGCCCATGAAACGTCGCCAGATCTCGGCCGGAGCTGTTCCGCCACTGATCTTGCCGAGCGAGCGATTGTCGTCATGGCCGACCCAGACCCCCACGACCAGGTCGCCGGCAAAACCGATGAACAGGGCATCGCGGTTCTCCTGGGTGGTGCCGGTCTTGCCGAACGTCGCAGTGGAGATCGCGGCCCTCCGACCGGTCCCCTCGTTGGCCGCGGCCCAGAGCAGCTCCATCATTGGCGCCCGGTCGCGCCGGTCTGCAAGCTTGCCTCCGCGCGCGAACAGCGAAGTGAGCCCTTCCTGCTCGACCTCGGCCAGCGGCAGCCCGCGCGGCTCGACCGGGTAGCGCCCGCCGGCTACCGCAGCATAGGCCGCCGTCAGCTCGATGAGGCTCAGACCGCTGGTCCCAAGCGCGAGGCTTGGCCGGTCAGTAAGCGGCGAATCGATGCCAAGGTCGCGAGCTGCGCGGATGACATTCTGGCGGCCCACCTGTTCTGCGAGACGAACGGTCGCGGCATTGCTGGATCGTGCAAAGGCTTCGCGCAGCGTAATCGAGCCGCGGTAGACGCCATCATTATTCCCCGGCGACCAGCCCTCGACGGTTATCGGCCTGTCCTCGATGATGCTGTCCGGGCGGTATCCGGCGCGAAGGGCCGCGAGATAGACGAACAGCTTGAACGCGCTGCCCGGCTGCCGCCGGGCCTGGGTCGCGCGGTTGAACGGGCTCTTCCCGTAGTTGCGGCCGCCGACCATCGCCACCACGCGGCCATCGGGGCGCATGGCGACGAGTGCTGCCTGGGCATCGCCGATCGGGGCGTTGGCGATGGCACGAACGGCTATCCGCTGCAGGTCGGCATCAAGGGTGGTCGGAACTCGCACCTCGCCATAGTCGGCATCGAACGCGCGCGACGCCTGCGGCGCTACCCAGTCGGCAAAATAGGTGCCGGTCGGAACGCTGCCGCTCTTGCCGACAGGCCGCGCCGATCTGGTCGCCTCCGCCCTTGCCTGGGTAATGTATCCATTGTCTGCCATGGCCTGAAGAACCAGCCGGCTGCGCTTCTGGGCGGCGGCGAGGTTTCGCGTCGGTGCCAGGCGCGAGGGCGCCTTCACCATTCCAGCGAGCATCGCCGACTGGGCAAGCGTCAGCCGCTCGGGCTCACGGTCGAAATAATGGCGTGACGCGGCACGCAGGCCATAGACGCCGTCTCCGAAATAAACGGACGAGAGATATCGCGAGAGAATCTCGTCCTTGGTCAGCCACCCCTCCAGCCAGAAGGCGATGATTACCTCCTGTGCCTTGCGTGCAAACGACCGGTCCGACGAGAGGAAACTGGTCTTGGCGAGCTGCTGGGTAAGCGTGCTTCCGCCCTGGCGCACTCCCCCTGCTTTCACGTTGGCGACCATCGCGCGGCCGATCGCCCGCGGGTCGATACCCCAATGGTTTTGAAAGCGCCGGTCCTCGATGGCAATGAATGCAGCCGGGGTCAGCGGATCGAGCTTTGCGACTTCGACCGGTTCGTCCTTGACCGCGCCGCGCCGGGCGATTGGCCGTCCCTCGGACGACACGAGGAGCATTGCAGGATCGTCGAGCGGCTCAAGCGCCCGCGAAAGCGGTGCCGTGAAGACCAGCCACAGCAAGGTGACCAGCAGGAGCAGGCCGAACAGGTTAAAGCCCCAGCGAAGCCAGCGGCGTCGCGGCCTCGGCGGTTCGTCGGCCGGTGGCCGGGACTGGGGAGGTGCATCTTCCGGTGCGAAGGGATCGGGCAGGATCTCGACGTCGACTCCGCCGCGCTGCCAGATGCCATTCCCCGGACCGTGAAATTCCGCCATCTTTTCCCTTCCGGCGCAATCACTCGCGGCGGCACTGCCTTACATCAGTAAAACAGTTGGGCTGGAATATCCAGTGGTTGCTGAACCCTCGTTTAAGGCTAAATCCATTAGGGATGCGCGCGTTCAAACCCCTATGGTCCTGGATGGCAGCCATTATGGCCGCGGCGGCGCTCGCCAGCTGCGGTCGCGACGCGAGCGATCTGACGCGGGTCGCGGTGATCGGGGACGAGCCGCGGCTCGTCGAAACCGTGACCGGCCCGCTCTCAACCGGCGAGGCAGTGGTGCGAGCAAGCCTTGCCCAGGGTCTCGTCAGGCTGGACGAGCGTGGCCAGGTCGTGCCGGGCCTGGCCGAGAGCTGGAACGTAAGCGACGACGGCCTCAGCTATATCTTCCGACTCCAGACCGGCGAGTGGCCTGATGGCCGACGGATCCGCGCCGACGAAGTGGCGCGCATCCTCAACCGCCAGCTGAGAGCGGCGAGCACCAACCCGTTCAAGGACACGCTCGGCGCGGTCAGCAAGATCGTCGCAATGACCGACCGGGTTATCGAGATCCGGCTCAGCGCCCCGCGGCCGAACCTGCTCCAGCTGCTGGCGCAGCCCGAGCTCGGCCTCGTCCGCTCGAGCGTTGGCACCGGCCCGTTCCACATCGCCACGCCCGAGGAAATCGCGTCTCTTTCCGCCGAGGAGCGTGAAGGCGGTGGCATGCTCATCATGCGCCGCATTTCCATCCCGGATGCCGAGGACCCGGTCGAAAAGGTCCGGATCACCGGGGGCGAGCCCGTGAAGCTTATCGCCGCATTCGCCAATGGTGACCTCGACCTCGTTCTTGGCGGGAAGGTCGGTGACCTCCCCCATGCATGGGAAGCCAAGGTACCGCGCGGCTCGCGCAGGTTCGACCCGGTCGCCGGTCTGTTCGGCCTGGTGCCGACGCGGCGCTCAGAGCTGCTCCAGGACGCGGACGTGCGGCGACTGCTGAGCCGCGCGGTCGACCGCCAGGCGCTGATCGACGGGTTACACGTCGGCGGGCTCCAGCCGCGCGCGACGCTTCTCCAGGAAGGACTGGACGGCATTTCGAGCGTGGCCCAGCCTTCCTGGCTTGGCGAACCAGCCGATAACCGGCGGCAGATATTGTCGTCTGCGGCACGGCAGCTGTTCGGGGCCGGCGAGGAGCCGGTTCTTCGCCTCTTCCTCCCCGGGGGCCCCGGGGGCGATTATCTGTTCGCAAGGTTCCGCTATGACTGGGAACCGCTCGGACTGCGGCTCGAACGCGCTACCAGCGCCGGTAATGCCGACCTCGTCTGGGTCGACGAGGTGGCCCCCTCATTTTCCCCGGCATGGTTCCTTCGGCGCTTCCGCTGCGAGGCAGCGGATATCTGTGTCGAGGATGCCGACCTCCTGCTTGCCCAGGCGCGCGCTACCCTGGACCCGGCAGAGCGGGCGCAGCTCTTCGTCGAAGCGGCTGCCATGCTCGACGGAGCCCAGGTCTTCATCCCGATCGCGGCGCCAATTCGCTGGTCGCTCGTCTCCGGACGTGTGCCGGGATTTGCGGAGAACCCGTTTGCACGTCACACGTTGGTCGGACTGCGCGATCCGCGACTAGGAGGAATGCCTTGACCGACGTGACCCAGGGGCCGACCCCGAAGATGCGCCGCGAAATGCCCGGCCTGGGCTCCGACCCGGCTTCGGTCCGACAGCGGGTCGAGGCGATGGAACGGGTCCTCGAGCGGATGTTCGTCATCCCGGGCATCAACAAGCCGGTCGGGCTGGACGTGATACTCGACCTCGTCCCGGGCCTCGGGACAGTCAGCGCCGCGGTCCTTGGAAGCTATATTGCCTGGGAGGCCCGCAACCTTGGCATGTCGCGATGGCAGTTCGTTCGCATGGGCGGGAACATCGGTTTCGACATGCTTCTTGGCGCAATTCCCTGGGTCGGCGCGATCCCTGACCTCTTCTTCCGGTCAAACACCAGGAACCTCAAGATCATCAAGCGCCATCTCGACAGGCATCATCCCGGCGACAGGGTCATCGATATCGAGGCCCGCGGCGCCTAGGTTGGCTACTGCCCCCTTAAAGCGACAGGACCCCCATCGCCACGACCGCGCCGGTCATCAGCACGGTTGCCACCCAGCCAAGCCATTTGAGCGGTCCGGAAATGATGAACTTGCCCATTACGTCGCGGCGCGTGGCCATCAGCATCATCATCACCATCACCGGCACGGCAACGACGCCGTTGATGACCGCGGCCCAGAATAACGCGTCGATCGGGTCTACCGGGCTGATGTTGATCGCCGCCCCCACCAGGGTCGCGGCGACTATCGTCCCGTAAAAGGTCTTGGCGGCAAGCGGCTTTCGCCCGAGCCCGACCGGCCGCCCTGCCCCTTCGCCGGCGGCATAGGCCGCCGAGCCTGCAAGGACCGGGACGGCAAGCAGGCCCGTCCCGATGATCCCAAGCGCGAAGATGATCGTCGCATAGTCACCGGCGATCGGCCGAAGTGCTTCGGCCGCTTCGGCGGACGTACCGATGTCAGTAATGCCGTTGGCGTTGAGCGTTGCAGCCGCGGTAAAAACTATCGAGAGCGCAACGAAGTTGGAAAAGGCCATTCCGCCGAGCGTGTCGAGTTCGATACGGTGGAGTTCCTTGGGCCCCTCCCGGGGCGCACTCTTGAGCGGCTTTCGCTTCGGATCGCCGTTGACTTCCTCCGCTTCCTCCGAGGCCTGCCAGAAGAAGAGATAGGGGCTGATGGTGGTGCCAAGCACCGCGACGACCATTGTCACATAGGCGGGGGTGAGGCTGATCTGCGGCATGAAGATCGAGCGGAGCGCCTCGAGCCACGGGATTTTGACGACAAAGAGGGTTGCGACATAGGCAAACAGCGCGAGCGTCAGCCATTTCAGGAGCCGCACATAGCGTTTGTAGCTGACGAACACCTCGGTCAAGGCGCAGAATAGTGCGAACAGAAGAACGTAAAGCGATGGCGGCCCGCCAAAAAGCAGCCTGGTGGCGTCCGCCATCGCGCCGAGATTGGCGCCAATGTTGATCGTGTTGGCGATGACCAGCAGGGAAATGATGCAATAGAGAAGCCAGCGCGGGTAATGGCGGGCGATGTTGCGGGCGATGCCCTGGCCGGTGGTGCGCCCGATCCTCGCGCTGATCATCTGCACCGCGACCATCAGCGGGTAGGTCGCGACCAGCGCCCAGCCCATCCCATAGCCAAAGCGGGCCCCAGCCTGGCTGTAGGTCGCGATCCCGCTGGGATCGTCGTCGGATGCCCCGGTGATCAGGCCCGGGCCAAACAGGTCGCGAAGCCTTTGCCGCTTGTGCGGCGACTCTGGCTTGCTTGCCTTGGGGGAATGCCGGGACCTCATGACGGCGTCCCCAACCCGCTAGGACCGGTCCCGTTCCGCCAGCCGCGATGACCTGGCTCCATGCGAGGCGTCAGCGATCGCTCGTCCCGATCTCGCGCTTCAGGAAGGCCCAGAGCAGCGCGGCGCGCATCGCGTCCTCGCTGCGATCGGCACCGACCGAGTGGCCACCCTCGAGATATTCGTGGAAGTAGATGCTGTTGCCGTAGGCGGCGAGCTTCGCCGCCATCTTGCGGGCATGGCCGGGGTGGACCCGATCGTCCTTGGTCGAGAGATAGAAGAAGGTCGGCGGATAGCGAACGCCCTGCCGGACATTCTGGTAGGGCGAATATAGCTTCATGAACGCCCAGTCCTCCGGCTTGTCGGGATCGCCATATTCATCGATCCACGACGCGCCTGCGAGCAGGTGCGAATAGCGCTTCATGTCGTGAAGCGGTGAACCCGAGATCACCGCCGAATAAAGCTCGGGGTTCTGGGTCATTGCAGCGCCGACCAGCACGCCTCCGTTCGAGCGGCCGGAAATCGCGATCCCGTCCTCGCGCGCCACGCCGGTCCGGATGAGGTCGCGGGCGACCGCCTCGAGGTCATCGAAGCTGTTCTGGCGCTTCTCGCGAAGCGCCTCCTGGTGCCAGCGTGGCCCATATTCGCCGCCACCGCGGATGTTGGCGAGAACATAGGCTCCTCCGTCTTCGACCCAGAACAGGCCAAGCGGTCCAGATCGATAGGGTTGGCCGGTCAGGTAGGTCGGGGTCTGAGCTGCCCGGAACCCCCCATAGGCGTGAATGAGCGCCCCGGTCGGGTTGGTGACGCCCTTCTTCCGCACGAGGAAATAGGGAACCCGCGTTCCATCCTTCGACACTGCAAAATGCTGGTCGACCGTGAACTTCGAGGAGTCGAACTGGGGAGGAAGCGCAGCGACGCTATTCGCCTTGCCGGCCGCATCAACCGCCATCAGCGTCGTCGGGGTCAACATTCCCTCGACGGTAACGAAGGCGATGTCTTGCCGGTCAGCGGTGGCGGCGATGCTGACGGTGCTGTTCGCTGGAAGCCCTGCGGCCGTGCCCGACCAGCTCCCGTCCGGCTGCCTGCGAAGCGCGAAAAGCTTGCCCGAGACGTCGTCGAGCGCTTTTACCCAGAGGATATTGTCGCTCGCCGAGACGCTCTCGATCGCCTGGCTCGCCGTCGGCGCCATTACCAGCCGGGGGGCGGGATTGGTACCTGCCAGCATGGCGGGAATGTCGAAGGCGACGATCGAACCCGGCGAGATCGTCCCCAGCGGGTCGACCAGAGTCACGACTGCCTGGCCATCGATGACGGCATTGAACTCGGCGGTTTCGGGTATGGGCAGGTCCACCCAGCGGCCGTCCGGGCTCCTCATCGAGAGCCGCGATTCGTAAAAGCCGACGCTCCGGCTGATGCCGACCCGACGCAGGTCGCCGTCCATCACGGCAAAGGGGCTGATCCCGATGTCCGATTCCTGTGCCTCGGCGACCACCTTGGCCTCGCTCCAGGGCGTCCCGCGCTTCCATTCCCTCACAATGCGGGCATAGCCCGACCGGGTCACCGTGCCCGTACCCTCGGCCATGGCGACTAGAAGCGTGTCCCGGTCCACCCAGGTGGCGCTGTTCTTGCTCTCGGGAAGGGTAAAGCCGCCCTCGACGAACTTGCCCGTCCCAAGATCGAATTCGCGAACGACGTCCGCATCGCTGCCCCCGGGGCTGAGCGAGACGAGGCAGCGCTGGTATTCTGGCGGGAGGCAGCTAGCGCCGTGCCAGACCCAGCTCTTGCCCTCCGTCCTGCCAAGCTGGTCGACGTCGATGAGCGTTCGCCACTTGGGCGTTCCAGCAAGGTAGTCGGCAAGCGGCGAGACTCGCCAGAGGCCCCGCTTGTGGTTCGCGTCGACCCAGTGATTTGTAACGAGATCGCCCATTACCTCGCCGGGCATCGCGATCCGGTTTGGGTCGTTGAGCAGCGCCAATGCCCTTTGGCGGCGTTCTTCAAATCCTGGTTCCGCCGCGAGGCTCTTCTCGGTCGCGGCATTCCACTGCCGGACCTGGGTCAGTGCCTTTTCCCCCTCGATTTCCTCGAGCCAGAGATAGGGATCCTCGACCTGGGCGGGCGCGGAGGAGGCGATAGCCGCGGCCAGGGCGGCGAACGAGATGAGACGCAACGAAAAATCCCTCGGTTGAACCTTTGGAGCGACCGTGCCCACCGCCGGGCTGGTCGTCAATGGACGGTTCGACCAGCGGAGGGGCCATTGAAGCGCCTGCCAGGGCCGGCCCCAAGTTATCGAAACATATAACAGGGCTACTTCAATGAACTTTGAACCACTCCCGCGATGAGTTAATATCCAAGTATCCGGAGGCCTCGGAGGTAATCAGAACGATGGCTACGCTCGCTTCGGCTTCGCCGGTAGTGCCGGTCGGTGATGAACGCTTCTTCCTTCGTGCCGCCATCGTCATGGCGATCCTCGTCGTCGCCGGCTTCTCATTCCAGCTGGCCATGGGCAGGTCGAGCTTTTCTTCGCCGATCCTGGTCCACCTCCATGCCTTCACCTTCATGGGCTGGGTGTTCATCTACCTGCTGCAGAATATTTTCGTGGCCTATGGCAGGATGGAGTTCCACCGCCCACTCGGCTGGATAGCGGCTGCCTGGATCCCGTTGATGCTGGTGATGGCCTATCTCGTCATCAGCGTGATGGTGCAGCGCGGGACAGTGCCATTCTTCTTCAAGCCGCAGCATTTCCTGATCTTCGACCTGATGAACGTTGTGACGTTCGCCAGCCTTTCGGGCGCTGCAATCATCATGCGTCGCCGCACCGAGTGGCACCGGCGTCTGCACTTCTGCGGAATGTCGACCCTGCTGATGCCCGCGGTCGGCCGGCTGCTGCCGATGCCGCTGCTCCAGCCGCGGGCGTGGGAGGCAACCTTCGCGGTGACGCTGGTTTTCCCGGCAGTTGGCTGGTGGAAGGATGCCCGGCGGAACGGCCGGGCCCATCCCGCGTGGCGCTGGGGCATCGGCGTGATGCTGCTCGGGTTCATCCTGACCGAGGCAATCACCTATTCGCCGGTGGGAAGCTCGATCTACAACATGGTGGCAGAAGGCTCGAAGGGAGCCCAGGTGGCGCCGCTAGAATTTGCAGCGCCGCCGGATGGGCCGCGAATGACCGGCCGTTGAGATCCTCCGGGCTCTGGGCTCAGCTGCCCGAGATTACCGGCTTGCCAACGTCACCCTGCCCGACTGTCCGGCCCGCCATCTCCAGCATCCGCTCGAGCGGGACCCGCGCCTTCGCCATGGTCTCCTCGTCGAGCTCGATCCTCGGCTCGAGGTCCCTCAACGCTACGTATAGTTTCTCGAGCGTATTGAGCGCCATGTAGGGGCACATGTTGCAGTTGCAGTTGCCGTCGCCGCCGGGGACGCCGATGAACGTCTTGGCAGGCGCCGCCTTTTCCATCTGGTGGATGATGTGCGGCTCGGTCGCGACGAGGATCGTGTCGCTTGGGCTGTTGATCGCAAAGTCGAGGATCGACTTGGTCGAGCCGACATTGTCGGAATGTTCGATGATGTGCGGCGGGCATTCCGGGTGCGCCGCGACCGGTGCGCCTGGATACTGGGCCTTCAGCTTCATCAGCTCAGTCTCGCTGAACGCCTGGTGCACGATGCAGATGCCCGGCCATAGCAGCATGTCCCGACCGGTCTTGCGTGCGAGATAGCCGCCAAGGTGCCGGTCAGGCCCGAAGATGATCTTCTGATCCTTCGGGATCTGCTTCAGGATGGCATCGGCCGAGCTGCTCGTGACGATGATGTCCGACAGGGCCTTCACCGCCGCGGAGCAGTTGATGTAGGTGAGCGCGATGTGATCGGGATGGGCCTCGCGGAAGGCCTTGAACTGGTCGGGCGGGCAGCTGTCCTCGAGCGAGCAGCCGGCGTCCATGTCGGGCAGGATCACGGTCTTTTCCGGGCTGAGGATCTTGGCGGTTTCGGCCATGAAGCGAACGCCGCAAAAGGCGATCACGTCGGCATCGGTTGCAGCCGCCTTGCGCGAGAGATCGAGGCTGTCACCGACGAAGTCCGCGAGGTCCTGGATCTCCGGCTTCTGGTAATAATGGGCCAGGATGACCGCGTTGCGCTCCTTCTTGAGACGCTCGATCTCGGCAAGGAGTTCGAGCCCCTTCGGCGGCTGTACAGGGGCGGTCATTGCGATGATCCTCTACCAGTTGAAACGTCGCGCTACCGGTCACGCGCCTCGTTAAGCACATCGGTATAGCTGCGGCTGCGGTCAAGTGGCTTGGTTACCGGCGATCCCTCGGTCGGATAGCGGGCAATCACCCTCGCCTGCTTGAAGCCGGCCGCCTGGAGCGGCAGCGCAAAGCTCCGCTCGACCGCCTGGCGTCCGGCTTCGCGGGCCAGGCGCATGGGCAGAGGCGCTGCCGCCTGGCTGCGGAGGTCGGCGATGGCGCGCGCTCGATTGTTCCGGTCAAGTGCCTGGTCTGCACTGGTGAGCGCGGAAAGCACGCCATTCTCGCCATATTCGCGGGCACCGGCGAGATCGACCTCGGGCCCGGCGATCTCGATTTCCGGGAGGGTGATGCTGAGCGTATCGCTTGACGGGTCCCACTGGACGTCCTCGGGCCCGAGCTTTGCAAGGTCGAGTTCGTAGCGGACATCGCCCGGGAGGATGAGAGTCCGTTCGGAGCTTACCAGCCCGCCGAGCCGCTCCTGGCGGCTGCTGACCACCGAGACATAACGGGCAACGAACGGAACCAGCCTGTTTTGCGCGCGCATCGACTGGAGCGCCGAGGTGGCGACCGTTTCGGGATCCGGTCCGCCGAACAGCCTCTTGCCGATGTCGAGTGCGCTTCCGGCGACGAGTCCAAGGACCAGTGCCACGGCCACGGCGAGAAGTGCCAGCGGCTTGTTCAGGCGGCGCTTGCCGTCATCCATGTCTCATTCTCTCCTGCTTCGACGAGGCCACGTTTCTGAAGATCGAGGAGATGGGCCAGCACCGACCCGCCAGCAGCTGGGACCAGCCGCTGGTCGAGCCCGGGATAGGCATTGGCCACGATCTCCGAGATGGGCAGTGCACGCCCGTCGATCAGCCTGAGGATCTGGCGCTCGCGCTGGAGCCGGTGGCCGATCATTCCCCGCGTGAGCTGGGCCGGCTTCGTTACCGCCGGGCCGTGGGCCGGATAATAGACCCGATCCCGGCGCTGGCGAAGCCGCTCGAGGCTTTGCATATAGGCTCCCATGTCGCCGTCAGGCGGGACTACCACCGTGGTCGACCAGCCCATCACATGGTCACCGGTGAAAAGCGCATCGCCAAGCGCAAAGCAAAGATGGTTGCTGGTATGGCCAGGCGTCGCCACGGCGACGAGGCGTTTCCCGCCATCAAAGCCAATTGCTTCCCCGTCGCCCAGCGCCTGGTCGGGCGCATAGTCTCGGTCGAAGCTTGCGTCGGCCCGGGGCCCGACGCTCTCGAGCGCAAGCGGGGCGCAACCGATGATCGGGGCGCCGGTGGCCTGCTTGAGCATACGGCTGGCGGGGGAATGGTCGCGGTGCGTGTGGGTGCAGGCGATCGCGGCAAGCGGACGACCGTCGAGCGCGGCAAGGATCGCCGCAACATGTTCCGGAAGGTCCGGACCCGGATCGATGACGACCAGCTCCTCCTGACCGACGATATAGGTCTGGGTACCGAAATAGGTGAAGGGGGACGGATTGCCCGCAAGCAGGCGGCCGATATCCGGTTCGACTTGTTCGACGATGGCGTAAGAAGCATCCACGGCAAGTGCTCCTGCCACGGATGTCAGGCGTTCGCCAGCACCGCAGCTGTACTTGCAGAGCCAAATGCCGCCCGGCTTGCAGCCCGCTGCCTCGCGTTCAGGTAAAGCTGGCCGAACAGCCGTTCCATGCTCTGTTCCCAGCTGAACTGCAGGGCATGCGCCCTGGCCCGTTCTCCCATCGCCCGGATGTCACTCGAAAGCACGTTGAGGATGTTGGACGCCATGACCGTCGGGTCATCGACCTCGCCGACAAGCCCGAGACCGGTCGGTACCCGGTCGACCATGGCGCCGGAGGCGACCCCGACGACGGGAAGACCGGAGGCCTGGGCCTCGATCACCGAGATGCCGAAAGTCTCGTCGGCCATGCCGGATACATAAAGGTCGGCGCTTGCCAGCCAGGCGGCAAGGTCATCGCGGTCGCGGCAATAGCCTGGCGCGAATATCCGTTCCTTTTCTCGGTCGATGAACTGTTCGCGAAGCGGGCCGTCGCCGAGGAGCAGGAGAGCAGCGCCAAGCGATTGCGGCAGCCGGCGAAAGGCGTCGACCACGATCTGCGCGCGCTTTTCCGAGTCAAGCCGGCCGACATAGATGAGCAGCGGCTGCCCCTCCTCGAGGCCGAGCCCTTGCCTCAGGGCGGGATTGCGTTTTGCAGGAGCGAACTGGCCGAGTTCCACGCCGAGCGGGACGATGTCAACGTCAGGTACGCCAAGGCCCCGCAACTTGGCAGCGCCGCCATTTTCGCTCAGCGCATATACGGCATCGAAGCGCCGGTAGAGCCTTCCGCAGTATGAATAGCAGAGGCGCGATGCGGCAGCGCCCGCTGACTTGCCAATCCACCTGGTGAATGGCCGGTCGACATAGACGGTTGGAAAATCGGTCATATAGGCCGCGACAAGCGCAGTTCCCGGATGCCGCTTTCCATGGGCAAGCGCTGCCCAGGGAAGATTATAGGCATCCTGGCACTCGACGAGATCCGGACAATAATCCGCGAGGAGGGAGCGAACCGCGCTGTTCCTGATCATCAACCGATAGTGCGGGCTGAATGGGACGGGGGGTGAGGCAATGGTCGCGGTGATCGCCCGGCCGTCCGCAGCCAGATCGATGCTGTCCCGGGAGCCGGGAACGATCAACAGGTGGCGATGCGGGCTGTTCTCGAGGATGTGCCGCCGCTTGTGACGAAGATAGGTACGCACCCCCCCGCCGACATCCGACCAGCTTTGCGTGACGTCGGCGAACAATAAACGCGGCTCGTCCAGTGGGTCATGCAGTGCCATCGGCTGTCCAACCCGCCTCCGCCAATTTGGTGCCATGGGCGCCCTTGGCGCAGATCGGGCGGATTGAAAATGGGAAAAGGCATTCCCGGCTGCCTCCCAGCCGGGAATGCCTCTCCCAAACGCAGGGATAAACCTGCGCCGCTTCGAGCTTTAATCTTCCTGTTCGAGCCGGCGCTCGAGCGCTTCCATCTCCGCTTTTGCCTTGGCGACCGACTGCTCGGCTGCAGCAATGCTCGCCGCGATGGCCTCGGGGTCGATGGACGCCATTGCCTGGCGGTTGATCGCCTCGAAGTCGATTGCCTTCACCGGCGCAAGCGACTGGCGGATGGTTGCCTTGATCTGCTCTGGGTCCTGGCCGGCGCGGCGTAGTTCCGCGGCCTCTGAATCCACCTCCCGCATCGCCTGGTCGATTTCCGCCTGGGCATTGGCAAGCTCGCGGCGAAGTTCGGCCTGGTCGAGCCTTGCTTCGGCCATTGCCTCCCGGACCTCGCGCTGGATCTCAGTCCGGTCGATCCTGACGCGGGCCAGTTCCGCCTTTGCCTGGGCGATGGAGCGGCGGACTTCAGCCTTTTCCTCCGGGCTGAGATCGCTCCATTCCCTCTCGACGCCGTTGAGGACGAGCTTGCCGTCTTGCTTGACGTTTATCGGCGCAACGGGCGCGGCCGTGCTGACCGGCGCCACTGGCGCCACTGGCGCCACCGCAGGGAGCGGCGCGAGATCCGCAGATCCGGCGGGCTCCGGGGCGACCGCGACGTCGACATAGTTGATTGCCCTTGTCGCGGTCAGCGGCAGGGTAATGGCGATGGCCGCGAGGACCATCACTCGCCCGGCGAAGCGCCGGCCGGCAGTGGGATTACTGAGCATGGATAATAGCCTCCTGTGCAGGGTCTTTCGTCGATCGAGCGCGCTGGCGAACAGCAGCGCCCTTCCCGAAGCGGCCTTGGCGATCGCCCGGCCGTAGTCGGCGCGATCCTGGGCCTTGGCCTTGTCCAGCACCCGGGCATCACATGCTGCTTCCTGGTCGAAGCGAAAAGCAGCATGGGCCACCCAGGCGAGCGGGTTGAACCACTGGAGGCAAAGAAGGACAAAGGCGAAGATATTGGCGATGAGATCGCCGGAACGATGATGTGCAAGCTCATGGTCGAGTGCCAGGCGGCGTTCGTGCGGGGCATAGAGCTGCTCGAAATCCTGGGGCACGGCAATTACCCGGTCGAAGATGCCGAACGCGAGCGGACCTCGCACCTCGGGCGACCGGACAACCCGAATTGATCCAAAGGTCCCGATTGGAGTAGCGCGGGCGAGTATCGCCTTTCTTTCGCGGTTGAACGCGCTCATCCGCGCCGCGAAAAGGCCAAGGCCGATGCCGAGCCAAAGGACGATGAGGATGGTCTGCCAGCCGCCGAACTGCTCGATCAGCGACGGCTCGGGGGCCGCGACGCTCGAAAGAAGCATCGGCTCGGTTGCGACCTGGGCGGTGAAGAAACGAGGCGGCGCAGAAATCTGGACCGGCCGCTCGACCGTCTCGGTAAGTGTCGGCATCAGGAGCCGGGCGGCCGGGATCAGCCACAGGCCATAGGCCACGCGCGCGCCGAACCTGCGCCTCACCGGCTCGCGAACGAGAAGCACGAGAATGATAAGGCCGGACGTGGCAAGCAGCGTCCCAAGCAGCCAGTTGGTCATCCCTTGAGTTCCTTAAGCAGGGCTTCGATCGCCGCGATGTCCTCCTCGTCGAGCGCATCCTCCTCCGCGAGCCGGGCGACCAGCGGAGACAGGCGGCCCCCGAATAGCTTTTCGACGAACCGCCGCGATTCATGGCCCACATAGGCCTCGCGCCGGATCGCCGGCGAATAAAGGAATCGGCGGCCGTCCTCGCGGTGGATGAGCGCACCCTTTGCCGCCAGCCTCGAGAGCATC
>JAJJPO010000137.1:0-14790 GCA_032907585.1 Sphingomonas sp.
GTCCTCGCGCGCGTTCCTGGCAAGGAGTTCCATCAGCTGGTCGCATGACTGGTGCACCAGGCGCCGGGCAGGCTCGTGATCGCCCTTGGAGCGCAGCATCTCCATTGCGCCGAGCGCCGCGAAGGCCCGAGCTCGCGGCGCCTCCAGCTCATGGCCAATGGCCGCGGTCTCGTTGAACAGCCTCTCCGCCCACCCCTGGATGGAAGTCCAGGGCGCCCTGGCGGCGGCAACGCCCAATGCCCAGATCGTCCGGCCGTTGCTGTCCTCCGACCCATATTCCTCGAGCCATCGCCGGTCGAAGCCCATGAAGTTGCGGAACCTGGACCGGGAAGGATGCCATCCATGCTGGACGAATGCCGCGTAGGTGGAGGCAAGCGCTTCCGAGGCGCCATTGCCGCCCCGGCGCACCATCAGCATCAGCGCCCTTGCATTGTCATCGATACAATAACCGTGGTCGCGATCGGGGACGGAATGGACCGCGTGCTGGTTGATTCCGACCGCATCGCTCATCCGCTCGATGGCGGCGAGGGGAAGGACCGCGGCCCGCGCCGGGCTGGTCCGGGCTGGCGTGCGCGGCTTGCCGGCCGGCAGCCCGGCGAGCGACTGCTCCACGACCCTCGGCCAGAGCATGGTCCGCCCGCGCCGATAGGCGAGGCGTGCCAGCTCGAGGCGCCTCGGCTCGTCACCGAGGAGGTCGAGCGCCGCATTGGCCAGCGCGGCGGGATTTGACCGCGGGACGAGGACCCCGTGACCATCGCCGAGGATCTCACGGGCGTGGACATAGGGAGTGGCGATGACCGGCTTGCCGACCGCGACCGCGTAGCTCAGCGTCCCCGAGGTCACCTGGCTCATGTTGAGGTAGGGCGTGACATAGATGTCGGCGGCCTGGAGCATGTCGAGCAGCTCCTCCTGCTCGACGAACCGGTCGACGAAGCGGACATGTTCCTCGACACCAAGGTCCCGGGCGAGGTCCTTCAGCATCCGGCGATGGCGTTCGCCCTCGTGCCGGACCTGGTTCGGGTGGGTTGCTCCTATGACCTCGTACAATGCTTCGGGATGGTCGGCGATGATCGCCGGCATCGCCTCGATCATGTAGCGAATGCCCTTGTCAGGAGCCAGCAGCCCGAACGTCATGAGGACCTTGCGCCCGGCCCAGCCGAAGCGATGCTTCAATTCATCGGGCTGGCGAAGCGGCCGGTCGGGGACGCCATGCGGGATGGTCCTGAGCCGCTCCTCGGGGACGCCATAGCGCTGCTTGAGTATCTCGGCGCCACGCGATGCCATGACGATGGTCCGTTCGGCGCGATCCACCAGCCGCCGCAGCACTACCTCCTGCTCTTCACTCGGTTCCTCTAGGACCGTGTGGAGCGTCAGGACCAGCGGCAGGTCGGTAGCTCCGACCAGCTCCAGTATATGGGATCCGGCCTCGCCGCCGAAAATTCCATATTCATGCTGAAGCCAGATGGCCTCGGCGCCGCTCGCCTCGATCCGCTCGGCCGCGGCGTGGTAGGAATCGAGCGAGTCCGCGTCGATCGTGATGATCGGATCGGGATAGAAGTCGCCCGTTCCGTCATCCATTGCATAATGGTCCAGTCGCATCCCGGGAAAGCGGTGCCTCAGGGCATCGGCAACATGACTGGTGTAGGTCGCAAGGCCGCATTTCCTGGGGAGCGCATTCCCGACGAGTGCAAGATGGCCAAAGGGCGCTTCGTCCAGGCTCCCGCCCACGGGATGATTGCCAACCGAAGGAAGAATGTCGAAGTCCAGCATCAAGCCTCGGCTAGAAAGTGGAAGAAGTCGGATGCGCGCAGTCGGCGCCCCCTTTTGGCTAACGATCCGGTTGCCCGTCGGTTTCCCCGGCGGCACGGCTGGCTCTCGATTTTTCGCGGCGCAGGATGGCCCTTGCCTCGCTGGCCTGTCGATGCTTGTGGGGAGGAGCGATGGACAGGCAATTTTTCAAGGAGCTTTCAGGCCGTGCGAGGAAGGCCATTTCAGCGGAGCTCGCCCGCGGCCTGAGCTGCGACAACAAGGAGGAAGGCGGCTTCGACCCGGTCACCGAGGCCGACCGTGCAGCCGAGCGGGCGCTGCGGGCCGCCATCGAGGATCGCTTTCCCGACCACGGGATATGGGGCGAGGAATTTGGAATGGTCCGGCCCGGAGCTCGGTTCCGGTGGAGCCTGGACCCGGTCGACGGCACCCGCGCCCTTGTCTGCGGTCTCCCCAGCTGGGCGGTACTGGTCGGCCTGCTCGAGGATGGCCAGCATATTGCGGGAATGATCGACCTGCCGGCGCTCGGCGAACGCCTGGTAGCGGTCGGCGGCGTGACGGAACGGGACGGCAGCCCGGTCAGCACCAGCGGCTGCTCGGCGATTGGCGAGGCAAGGCTGTCCACGACCGATCCCAACCTTTTCGAAGGCAAGGACCATGATGGCTTCGAGCGGGTGCGACGGGCCTGCCGTGTCACGCGTTTCGGGCTGGACGCGATGGCATATGCACGCCTTGCGACGGGCGATCTCGACCTCGTCATAGAATCCGGACTGCAACCCCATGACATTGACGCGCTGGTAGAGGTTGTCCGCGGGGCGGGCGGCCATTTCGGGGATTGGTGCGGTGGCAGCGACTTCGAAGGAGGATGGGTGGTCGCCGCGGCAAGCCGCGTCCTCTATGACCAGGCGGTGGAACTTCTTTGCGCCGGCGGGGCGATGCGCTAGGGCGCGGCGCCATGAACGCGACGCTGGTCAATGCTGAAGGATGGTACCCGGGCAGCTGGCGGGGCCTCCCGGCGCTGCAGATGCCATCCTATGACGATCCGGCGGAGCTTGCGCTGATCCACGGCAGGCTTGCTCATGCGGCCCCGATAATCGCGCTCGAGGACGCGGCTCGCCTGCGCGAGCTGATGGCCGACATCGCCAACGGGAAGGGCTTCCTCCTACAGGGCGGAGACTGCGCCGAGAGCTTTGATGACCCGGTGGCTCAGCAGGTCGCCGGGATCAGCGGCCTGTTCGATGCCATGGCGGAACGGCTGAGGCCGGCGGTCGAGGGCCGGCTGGTCGAGGTCGCCCGGATTGCCGGCCAGTTTGCAAAGCCGCGAAGCGTCCAGGACGAGGTCCGGGACGGAAGGGTCCTCCCGGCCTATCGCGGCGACATCGTCAATGACGCCGAGTTCGAGGCGGGCGCACGGGCGCCCGACCCCGCCCGGATGATCCGTGCCCATATGCAATCGGTCGGAACTGCGGCGAGCCTGGCCGCTGCGCGTGGATCCGGGCCGACCATTTTCACCAGCCACGAGGCACTGCTGCTCCCCTATGAGGAGCCGCTTACCCGCCGCGATCCTGCCGGCCGCTGGTGGGCGACCTCCGGGCACATGCTGTGGCTTGGCGACAGGACGAGGCAGCCCGACGGGGCTCATGTCGAATATCTGCGGGGCGTCGAGAATGTGGTCGGCGTGAAATGCGGGCCGACCATCTGTCCGGAGGAACTTCTCCGTCTCGTCGATCGGCTCGATCCCCGGGACCGCCCGGGCAAGCTCGTTCTGATCGCGCGCCTCGGAGCGGACAGGGTCGCAGAGCTGCTGCCGCCGCTGATGCAGGCAATGCGCGGACGAAACATCGTCTGGACCGTTGACCCGATGCACGGCAACACGACGATGGTGGAAGGGCGCAAGGTCCGCCGCCTTCCCGACATCCTGGCCGAGATCGACGCCTTCATTGCGATTGCCAGGGCCGAGGGCGTTCATGCCGGCGGCGTCCATCTCGAGATGTGCGCGCTCGATGTCACGGAATGTATCGGCGGAAGGGGACCGGCCTCGATCGACGAGCTGGACAGGAACTGGCTCACCGCGTGCGATCCACGGCTCAACCGTGCGCAGGCCATCGATCTTGCGGCCCATGTCGCGGCGCTGATCGGGTGAAGCTCACCGCGCGACGGAAAGCGCCGCTTGCCGGGGAGGCCGCCGTCCCGGGAGACAAGAGCTGTTCTCACAGGGCGCTCATCCTTGGCGCCATGGCGAAAGGCACGACCCGTATCTCCGGGCTCCTGGAAAGTGCTGACGTCATGGCGACCGCCGAAGCGGTGCGGGCTTTCGGCGCAAGGGTCGAGCGCGAGGGAAGGAAGTGGGACGTCGAAGGGGCGGGGTGGACGAGCCCGGGCCAGCCGGTCGACTGCGGCAACAGCGGGACGGCCGCCCGGCTGCTGATGGGCGCGGTGGCAGGGATGCCAGGCGTATCCGCGACGCTGGTCGGCGACCAATCCCTTTCCTCCCGTCCGATGAACCGGGTCGCCGGGCCGTTGCAGCGGATGGGCGCCACGGTTTCGGGGGATGGCCGGCTGCCACTGACCATCGAAGGAGGACGGCTGGGAGGCATCAGCCATCGCAATGAGCCCGCCTCGGCGCAGGTGAAGTCCGCCATCCTGCTGGCCGGGCTCGGGACAGGCGCGGACGTCCGTGTCATCGAACCCGTGCCGAGCCGCGACCATAGCGAGATCATGCTTTCGCGGTTTGGCTGCGAACTGGCGGTCGAGGACTCGCCGGATGGCTGGACCGTTGCGCTCGGGGAGCGCCGCGCCCTCGAGGGCTGCGAGCTCGCGATCGGCGCCGATCCTTCCTCCGCCGCCTTTCCGCTGCTAGCGGCCGCGATCGTCCCGGGTTCGAGGGTCATCGTTCGCGGCATGATGGTCAACCCGCTTCGCACCGGCTTTTACGAGACGCTCGATTCCATGGGCGCGGACATCAGCCTCTCGGGCGAACGGATCCAGTCCGGCGAAATCATCGCCGATGTCGAGGTCGGCCACTCGCTTCTTCGTCCATGCCATGTGAGCGCAGAGCGGGTGCCGGCCATGATCGACGAGATCCCTGCGCTGGCGATCGCCTGCGCGTTCGCCGAGGGCGAGAGCGTGATCGAAGGACTTTCGGAACTCCGGGTGAAGGAAAGCGACCGTCTTGGCGCAATCGTCGCCGGTCTTGCCGCCTGCGGCGTCAGCGCACTCGCCGATGGCGATTGCCTGCGCATCTTTGGCCGTGGGAAGGTGCCAGGCGCCGGGCGCATCGCGACCGGTGGCGACCACCGGATCGCGATGGCGTTCCTTGTACTGGGGCTTGCTTCGGATGGAGCCGTCGAAGTCGATCAGGCAGAGATGATCGGCACGAGTTTCCCCGGCTTCGAGGACGTCATGCGGTCGATTGGAGCGGATATCCAATGAGCATCAACAGCTTCGGCCATCTCTTCCGGCTGACCAGCTGGGGCGAGAGCCACGGCCCGGCCATCGGCTGCGTCATCGATGGCTGCCCGCCAGGAATCGAGCTGGACGAGGCTTTCGTGCAGCGCTTCCTCGACCAGCGCCGGCCGGGAACCTCGGCCAATGTGTCGCCACGCCAGGAGCCGGACCGGGTGAGGATCCTTTCTGGCCTGTACGAGGGCCGGACCACCGGAACGCCAATTGCGATGATGATCGACAATGTGGATGCCCGGTCGGCCGACTACCCGGAAGGGGCTCCACTTCGCCCCGGCCATGCCGACTTCGCCTACGAGGCGAAATATGGGATCCGCGATCCCCGGGGCGGCGGCCGTTCCTCCGCCCGGGAAACGGCGATGCGGGTGGCCGGGGGCGCCGTTGCAAGGCTGGTGATCCCGGAGGTCGGGATTGCAGCTGCCGTGACCGAAATCGGCGGTGTCACGGACGAGAGCAGGTGGCAGGAGCTGCTCGACGAGGCACGCACAAGCGGCGACAGCCTTGGCTGCATCGTCGAATGCGTTGCGACCGGCGTCCCGCCGGGCTGGGGGGCCCCGCTTTACGCCAAGCTCGATTCCGAGCTGGCGGCAGCCTGCATGGGGATCAACGCGGTCAAGGGTGTCGAGATTGGCGAGGGTTTTGGTGCCGCGCGGCTCAAGGGCAGCGAGAACGCCGATGCGATGCGCGCCGGGGCCACTTTCGAATCAAACCATGCCGGCGGCATCGCCGGGGGCATTTCCACCGGGCAGGCGATCGTCCTGCGGGTGGCGTTCAAGCCCACCAGCTCCATTCGCATCCCGGTCCCGAGCATCAATGCCGCGGGCGAGGAGAAGCAGGCCGTGACGAAAGGTCGGCATGACCCCTGCGTTGGCATCCGCGGGGCGCCGGTGGTCGAGGCGATGGTCGCCTTGACCCTTGCCGACCACAAGCTGCTTCACCGCGGCCAGTGCGGCTGATCAGTGGCACTTGAAGCGGTCGAACGGCTCGAGGCAGTCCTGGCATTGCCACTGGGCCTTGCAGGGCGTTGATCCAAAGCGGCTGATTTCCCGGGTGCTGGTCGAGCCGCAGCGCGGGCAGGTCGCGGTCTTCGCAAGCTCGGGCGGCGCGATGCCATAGTCGTGAAGCCTCGCCTTCCCGGCCTCGCTGATCCAGTCGGTCGTCCAGGGCGGGTCGAGCCTGGTCTCGATCTCGACGTTCCGAAATCCGTTCGAATCCAGGGCCTCGCGGATTGACCGCTCGATGACGTCCGTCGCCGGGCAACCCGAATAGGTCGGCGTGATGATCACCCGCCCTTCCTCGATCGCCCTCACGATGCCGAGATCAACCACCGAGATCACCGGGATTTCCGGGTCCATGACCGTCTCGAGGACGGCCCGGATGGCCTTCCTCGTCACACTCGCTCCAGTGCCAGCGCAATCCCCTGTCCGACACCGATGCACATGGTGGCGAGCGCATAGCGGCCGCCCTGGCGCCCCAGTTCCTCGGTGGCGGTGAGCGCGAGCCTCGCCCCCGACATGCCAAGCGGATGGCCGAGCGCGATCGCGCCGCCATTCGGATTGACGTGGGCGGCATCGTCGGGAAGCCCCAGCTGGCGCATCACTGCAAGGCCCTGGGCTGCAAATGCCTCGTTGAGCTCGATGACATCGAGGTCACCGACCTGGAGGCTTAGCCGGTCGAGCAGCCGGTTGGTCGCGGGCGCAGGGCCAATCCCCATGATACGTGGTGGAACTCCGGCGACCGCCGCGCCCATGACCCGGGCCCGGGGCTCCAGCCCGAACCGCTCGACGGCGGTGCGCGAGGCGATGATCATGGCCGCGGCGCCGTCGTTGACACCGCTGGCGTTGCCAGCGGTGATGCTGCCGCCCTCGCGGACGATCGGCTTCAGCCTCGAAAGCGCCTCGATGCTCGTTTCGCGCGGATGCTCGTCCCGCTCGATCACCAGGGCATCGCCCTTGCGCTGCGGGATGGTGACCGGCACGATCTCGGCAGCTAGCCGGCCGTTCGCCTGGGCTACCGCTGCCCTGCGCTGGCTTTCCGCTGCGAACCTGTCCTGGTCCTCGCGGCTGACCTGGAACTCCTCGGCAACATTCTCGGCCGTTTCCGGCATGGAATCGATCCCGAATTCCGCCTTGAGCCTCGAGTTCACGAACCGCCAGCCGATGGTCGTGTCATAAACTGCATTGGCCCTGCCGAACGCCGCCTGCGCCTTTGGCATGACGAACGGCGCCCGGGTCATGCTCTCGACGCCGCCGGCGATGATCAGGTCGGCTTCACCTGACTTGATCGCCCGGGCCGCCATGGCCACGGCATCGAGCCCGGAGCCGCACAGGCGGTTGATGGTGGTCCCGGGAGTGGACGTACCGAGACCGGCGAGCAGCGCTGCCATGCGCGCGACGTTGCGATTATCTTCGCCGGCCTGGTTGGCGCAGCCGAGAATGAGATCGTCCAGCGTCGACCAGTCGACGCCATGATTGCGTTCCTTCAGAGCCTTCAGCGGAATGGCAGCCAGGTCGTCGGCGCGCACTTCCTTCAGCGCACCGGCATATCGGCCGATCGGGGTCCGGACGGCATCGCAGATAAAGGCGTCGTTCAATCGGTTTCTCCGCTATCTATGTAGGAACCGCCGATCGATCTTGAAAACCCCTGGAACTCCGCCACGGGCCGGCCGGTATCGGTTCTGACGCTCACATTGTAGACGCCCGAGCGGCCAACCAGCGCCTGCTCCTGCGCTTCCGCGATGAGCAGCTCGCCTTCTTTCGCCGCGTCGAGGAAGACCATCGTCGCCTGCGCCCCGACCGTCCTGAGGTTGCGGCTGTTGCAGGCATAGGCGAAGGCGGTGTCGGCGAGTGCGTAGATCATGCCGCCATGGGCCTGGCGATGGCCGTTGAGCATGTCGGCGCGAAGCCGCATGCGGATCCGGGCATAGCCTTCGCGGGCCTCCTCGATCTCGATGCCCCACGCCTTTCCCGTGCCCTCGTTGGCGAGCATTGCATTGGCAACGCGCCGGGCAAGCGCGTCGGCGTCCTCACCGCTCATTCGGCGTCAATCACCCCGCGGCGTATCTGGTCCAGCTCGATCGATTCGAACAGCGCCTTGAAATTGCCTTCGCCAAAGCCCTCGTTACCCTTGCGCTGGATGAGCTCGAAGAAGATCGGCCCGATCACATTCTGGGTGAAGATCTGGAGCAGCAGCCCCTGCCCCTCGGTCGGCGCGCCGTCGATTAGGATCCGGCGCCTGGCCAGTTCCGCGGTCGGCTCGCCATGTCCCTTCACGCGCTCGTCGACCTGCTCGTAATAGGTGTCGGGCGTATCCTGGAACGGGATTCCCCGGTCCCGGAGAATGTCGACGCTCTTGTAGATGTCGGAGCTTCCAAGGGCGATGTGCTGGATGCCCTCGCCCTTATACTCGCGCAGGAACTCCTCGATCTGGCTCCTGTCGTCCTGGCTCTCGTTGAGCGGAATGCGGATCTTGCCGCACGGGCTGGTCATTGCCTTGGAGAAGAGCCCGGTGACCTTCCCTTCGATGTCGAAGTAGCGGATCTCGCGGAAGTTGAAGAGGCGCTCGTAAAACTCGGCCCAGAAGCTCATCCGCCCGCGGTGGACGTTATGGGTCAGGTGATCGAGGTAGGTGAGGCGGCTGTCGTGCGCCGCGATACTTTTTTCCCAGCCATCCTCGAACCTGAAGTCGACGTCGTAGATGGAGCCCCTGTCCCCGTAGCGGTCGATGAGATAGAGGCGCGACCCGCCGATACCCTCGATGGCGGGAAGCCGAAGCTCCATCGGGCCGACGTCGGACTCGACCGGTTTCGCGCCGAGGCTGATGGCCCGCTCGAAGGCCTGGGCGGCATCCTTCACCCGGAAGGCCATTGCGCAGGCAGACGGGCCATGCTCTGCCGCGAATTTCTGGGCAAAGCTTTCAGGCTCGGCATTGATGATGAAGTTGATGTCGCCCTGGCGGTGCAGCGTGACATTCTTCCGGCGATGGGTCGCGATTACCGGAAAGCCCATCTTGGTGAACAGATTGCGCAGCAGCTCGGGGTCCGGGGCTGCATATTCGACGAATTCAAAGCCGTCGGTGCCCATCGGATTCTCAAGACCCAGGGGGCCGAGCTCGACGGCGGAAGCGGCGGTAGCCATGGCAGATACTCCTTGTGACGGGGATCCTCTGCGCTCGGGGACCGCGCATTGCAAGGGCGGGACGCGGCCCTGGAACGTGCCGCGCCTCGAGCATCAGTCCCGCCGGGGCGGCAAGAATTGCCGAGGGGCTGCAATTGGCCGCGAAAATCGATCCCTTGGACCGGTCGGCTTTTATTCATCGGGCTGATGCGATAAGTAACGTCACGATGAGCGTGACCTTTGAATTCATCCCTGGATCGCCGAGCATGACGCCGGCTGCGCTCTCCTATTATCGAAAGGCGGTGGAAACCGGCTGAGCCGTCGCGCGCGCTTACCAGCCAGGACCATCGCCCACCCAGACCTCGCTTCGGCGGGGTTTTTTATTGCCCGCGAAAAGGAGTGAAGAATGTTTCGAGAAGTCGGGGAATCCGCTTCACCAGGCGTCGACCGGGCGCCGGCCACCAGTCAAGGCTGGGCCCGCCACATTGTATCCCAGGGCTGGGACCGGTTCAGCGCCGAGGACCATGGCGTCTGGGACCTGCTGTTCGAGCGCCAGCTGCCTTATCTTGGCTCGCGCATCGTGACGCCGTTCATTTCCGGCATCCCGGCGCTCGGCCTCGACCAGCCCGGCATTCCAAACCTCGACCGGCTGAACGACAGGCTGTTTTCATTGACGGGCTGGCGCTGCGTGTCGGTGCCGGGCCTGGTGCCCGACGATGCCTTCTTCGCCATGCTCGCCGAACGGATGTTCCCGATAGGCAATTTCATCCGCCCTCGCTCAAGCCTCGACTATCTCGAGGAGCCCGACTGCTTCCACGACATCTTCGGCCATGTGCCGATGCTCGGCCATGAACCGGTAGCCCGGTTGATGGAAGCGATGGGCCGCCTTGGAAGGGAGGCCGTCGCTGCCGGTCACGGCGACACAATCTCGAGGCTCTACTGGCACACCGTCGAGTTCGGTCTGGCGCTGGAGGGAGGGGAAGCGAAGATCCTCGGCGCCGGCCTCGCCTCCAGCTTCGGCGAGGCGCATTTCGCGCTGGAAGCTGAAGTTCCGCGCCCGCGGTTCACGCTCCAGGACGCGGCAGCAACGCCCTATCGGAGCGATGCCTTCCAGCCGCTCTACTTCGTCTCGGACTCGCTGGAATCCGTGGCGGCCGAACTGGAATCGCTGGACCTTTCCGGCCTTGGCCGCCTCGCGGGGTGACGCAGCGGGGCGCGGGGGCTATTGGCTGGTGGATGACCGACGCGCCCTTGTCCCGTGAGTATCGCACCGGCTCCGACCCTCGAACCCTGCGCGACGCGCTCGGATGTTTCGCAACGGGAGTCACGGTCGTCACCTGCCTCGATGGCGAGGGGCGGCCGGTCGGCCTGACCGCCAACAGCTTCACCTCGGTGAGCCTCGATCCGCCGCTGCTGCTGGTCTGCGTGGCGAAGGCAACGGCCAGCGCCGGGCCGCTGAGCGAAGCCGAGCATTTCGCGGTCAACGTGCTCCAGACGGGCCAGCAGCCGGCCTCGATCACCTTCTCCACGCGGGTCGAAGACCGTTTCGGCTGTACGCCCTGGGCACTTGGCGAACATGGCGTCCCGGTCCTTCGCGACTCTTTGTCGGTGTTCGAATGCGCCCGCCACGCGGTGCACGACGGGGGCGATCATTTCATCCTCGTCGGAGAGGTGCGCAAGGCGACGTTCGAACCCGGCCTCGATCCGCTCCTATATTTTCGAGGCCGCTACCGGCGCCTTCATTTCGACTGATATTTCCGGACCTTATTTTCACTTATCCACAGGATGCGTGACTCTCGGAACGAATTGGGCCAGCTTGGCCGCATGGCGGACTGGGGGGAAGTTGAGTCGCCCAGGGGCGAGCAGGACCGGACGGAGCTGGGCCAGGCAGCGCTGAGCGACATGCAGTCCGTCGCGGCAACGCTCGCGCTCACCACGGAGCATTTCGATTTTTCAGGCGTGCTGGCGATCGCGGACACGCTGCCGGTAATGGTCGGTTACGTCGACCGCGAGCAGCGCTACCTGTTCGTCAATAAGACGCTTGCCGAGTGGATGGAGCGGCCGCGGAAGGAAATACTTGGAAGAACCCTCTCGGAAATTCTCGGCGCGAAGCCCTATGAGTTTCGCCGGCCAATGCTGGAGGCGGCTCTTCGCGGCGAGCCGCAATGGTTCATCGCCGATTTCGACCACCCGGGGCGCGGCCTGCTCCACGTCCAGACCCAATATGTCCCGCATCGCAACCCGCAAGGAGAGACGATCGGGGTGATCCTGGTCGTCCAGGATGTCACCGAGCAGAGAGCGACCGAACTTGCGCTTCGCGAGAGCGAGGCCCGTTTCCGCCGCATCGCCGATTCCGCCCCGGCGATGATGTGGGTCACCCGGCTCGACCGGACACGCGATTTCGTCAACGACGCCTATGCCGAGTTTTCCGGTCTTTCGCGCGAGGAGGCACGGCTGCTCGACTGGCGGACCCGCATCCACCCCGATGACGTCGAGCGGGTGATCGCCGAGAGCGTCGCGGGGGAGGCAAGCCTCAAGCCCTTCACGCTCGAGGCACGCTATCTCCGGCACGACGGCGAATGGCGGTGGCTTCGTTCGGTTTCCCAGCCGCGCCTCGGGCCGGACGGGCAGCTGTCGGGCTTCATCGGCGTTGCGACCGACATCACGCTCGCGAAGGAAGCCGAGGAGGCGCTGAAGAAACAGGTGGCGGACCGGACCGCGGAGCTCAGCCACGCCCAGGACCAGCTGCGCCAATCCCAGAAGATGGAGGCGCTTGGCCAGCTTACGGGCGGGATCGCCCATGACTTCAACAATCTCCTGACCGTCGTGGTTGGCGGCCTCGACCTCATCATCAAGCGGGTCCAGGACGAGAAGCTGCTGCGCTACGCCACCAACGCCCTTGCCGCCGCGGACCGCGGTGCCCGCCTGACCGCACAGCTGCTCGCCTTCAGCCGGGTGCAGAGGCTCGAGATGAAGCCGACCTTTGTCGGCCCGCTCATCGAGGAAATGCGGCCGCTGCTTCGCAACGTGCTTGGCCCCGGCATCGACAAGAAATTCGACCTCGATCCGCGCCTTACCCCGGTCATGGCCGACCCGACCCAGCTCGAGCTTGCCGTCCTCAATCTCGCGATCAATGCCCGCGACGCCATGCCCGAGGGCGGCACCCTGACCTTCAGCACCCGGACCTGCAGGTTCGAGGAGGATGTCGAGCTCGGCTCGGGCACCTTCGTCGAGCTCGCGATCCACGACACCGGGAGCGGAATGGAGCCGGACGTGCTCGCCCGTGCTATCGAGCCCTTCTTCACTACCAAGGAGGTCGGCAAGGGCACCGGGCTTGGCCTCTCGATGGTCTATGGCATGGCCCGCCAGTGCGGCGGATCGGTTCGCATCGAAAGCAGGCGGAACAAGGGAACGACCGTCCGGATCTACCTGCGCCGTGCGGAGGAAGAGGCGAGCGTTTCGGCGGCTGGCCTGGAGGCGGGCGATGGCCTGGCGAAGTCGCCCCGGGCGGCAAAGATACTGGTCATCGACGACGATCCCGACGTCCGGCACTTCATCTGCGCGGGCCTCGAGGAATTGGGGCACGAAGTGGCCGAAGCGGCCGACGGGAAGGAAGGGATCGAGCTGTTCGGCAAGGTCCGGCCGGACCTCGTGATCGTCGACTATATCATGCCGGGCCTGACGGGCGCCGACGTGGCGGGCCACATATTGGCCAGCCGCCCGGACCAGCCGATACTCTTCGTATCCGGCTACAATGAGACGGATGCCATTCGCCGGGTGGCTCCCGGCGCGGCCATACTTTCAAAACCCTTCCGCGCAGCGGCGCTTGAAGAGGCGGTGCGCCTCGCCCTCGTGCCGGCCGACGCCTAGGTCCGCCCTGTTCCAGGGCCACTTTCTTACGGCCTAGCCAGCCATCCGCTTTGCGGCCAGCCCCATCACCATCTGGTTGGCCCGCTCGTAGCTGAGCGGCCGGCCGAACAGATATCCCTGGATCGTGTCGCAGCCGAGATCGCGCATCCGCTCGAAGTCCTCGGCAGTCTCGACACCTTCCGCGGTCACCGACATCCGGAAGGACTTGGCGAGCTGGACGATCGACTGGATGATCGCGACATTCTCCTGGCGCGAGCCCGCCTCGCGGACGAAGCTGCCGTCGATCTTGAGCTTGTGGAAGACCGCCTTGTTGAGATAGCCGATCGAGGAATAGCCGGTCCCGAAATCGTCGAGCGCGATTCCAAGACCGAGCGCGCGAAGCCGCTTCAGGACGTCGAGCGTCGCGCCATTGTCGCCGAGGAAGACGCCCTCGGTCACTTCCAGCTCGATCCGGTTGGCCGGCAGCTTGTAGCGGCCAAGGGCCCTGCTGACGACGTTTGGAAGGGCCGGGAGAATCTGCTTCGGGCTGATGTTGAGCGCAACCGTGATGGGCTCGGGCCAGGACGCGGCCACCCGGCAGGCCTCGTCGATGACCCAGTCGCCGATCACCGGCATGAGGCCGCTTTCCTCTGCAACCGGGATAAAGACGTTGGGCGGGACGAAGCCGCGTTGCGGATGGTTCCAGCGCAGCAGCGCCTCGAAGCCGACCAGCTTCTGGGTCTTCGCGTTTACCAGCGGCTGGTACATCAGGTGGAACTGGCCAGCGGAAATGGCTGCACGCAGGTCCGTTTCGAGCCGGACGCGATCGTCCTGCTCGGTCTGGAGCTCGGACGAGAAATATTTGGCGCAGCCGCGCCCCGCCCCCTTGGCCTCGTAGAGCGCCAGGTCGGCCTTGAGGATGAGATCATCGACTGTCGCGCCGTCGATCGGGCCGAACGCGCAACCGATCGAGACGCCGATGCGGATCTCGGTCTGGTCGATCATGTAGGGTTCCTTGATCGAGCCGATGATCCGCTCGGCAAGCTGCTCGACCTTCTGGCGGGACTGGGCATCGGTAACGACGATGGCGAACTCGTCGCCGCCCATCCGGCCGACGTGGCCGTCGGGGCCGACCTGGTCGCACAGCCTCTTGGCAACTGCCTGGAGGATGGCATCGCCCTTGGGATGGCCGAAGGTATCATTGACCGGCTTGAAGCCGTCGAGGTCAAGGAACATGATCGCGCAGGGCACATTGCTGACGGTCGCCTGGCGAAGTGCCTCACCGAGCAGCTGGCGAACCCGGCCGCGGTTCGGAAGGCCCGAGAGCACGTCCATGTTGGCAAGATGGGTGAGCCGCTCCTGTGTATGGCGAATCTCGGTAATGTCGCTTCCCACGCCGCGGAAGCCACCGAACCGCCCGGCAGTGTCGATGATCGGATCGCCGGCAATCGAGATCCAGCGCGGCCCGCGGGCGCTCTGGAGTTCCATCTCGAGATTGCTGAACGGCTGCTTCTCGAGCAGCACCTTGCCAAGTTCCGCGTGGCCGCCAAGGAGCGAGGGCAGCGAGTGGCCGAGCAGTGCGCTCGCCGGCCGAGCG
>JAJJPO010000138.1:0-14783 GCA_032907585.1 Sphingomonas sp.
CGGACGTCGCGGAGGCTGGGGTGGCGGCGGCTGGGGTGGCGGCGGCTGGGGCGGCGGCGGAGGAGGGTTCGGCGGCTTTTCCGGCGGCGGCGGCACCTTTGGCGGTGGCGGTGCAGGGGGAAGCTGGTGATGCTGCGAATGAGCGCCGATGACCATGCGCGGGTCAGCGCTGCGATTTCAGAGGCCGAAAAGCTGAGCGATGGCGAGATCATCGCCATTTCTGCTGACCAGTCCGACGCCTATCATGATGTCGGCCTCCACTGGGCCGTCCTCGCCCTGGTCGCGCTGCTGTGCTTCTTCGCGGCCCTGCCGCAGCAGCTCGTCGGCCTGTACGACCTGGCGCAGGGCTGGACCGCGGGGCCGTCCCTGCGCGAGCTGCTGACGCTCCTCCTGCTTGTCGCCCTATCCACTTTCCTCCTCGTGCTCTTCCTTCTCAAGTGGCGGCCGCTGCGAATGCTGCTGACGCCGGGGGCGACCAAGACGCGGCGGGTAAGGCGGCGGGCAATAATGCTGTTCAGGACCGGCGCCGAGCGCCGGACGGTCGGACGGACCGGCATCCTCATCTATCTGTCGATGGCAGAACACCGGGCCGAGATCGTCGGTGACGAGGCGATCACCAGCGTCACCACGCCGGAGACCTGGGGCGAGGCGATGCAGGCTCTCCTGTCCGAGGTGAAGCAGGGGCGCGCCGCCGACGGGATCATCGCTGCGGTCGGGATAATCGGCGAAGTGCTCGCCAGCCATTTCCCGAAAAGCAGCGAGGACAGCAATGAAATTCCTGACAAGCTGATCGAGCTGTGAGCCAGGAGGTCCCCTGGGAGGGCAAATATATCCGGGTCGTTCGCGACGGCAGCTGGGAATATGTCCAGCGCGTCGGCGGCGTCCGGGCAGTCGTGATCCTGGCCGAGCACGAAGGCAGGCTCGTCCTCATCGAGCAGCCGCGCGTCCCGCTCGGCGGGCGCAAGTCGGTCGAGCTTCCCGCTGGGCTGGTGGGCGACGAGGACCCCGACGCCACCGTCGAGGAGACGGCGGTCAAGGAGCTCGAGGAAGAAACGGGTTTCACCGCCGGGAGGATCGAGGTCCTCGGCGAGTTCTTCAGCTCCCCTGGCATGGTCGCGGAAAGCTACACGCTGGTGAGGGCACATGAGCTGGTGAAGACCGGTGATGGCGGCGGAACCGAGCATGAGCAGATCGAGGTGCACCTGGTGGCGCGCGCAGATGTCGCCTCCTTCGTCGCCGGCAAGCGGGCGGAAGGGGCGGCTATAGATACGAAGCTGTTGCTGCTACTCGCTGACCAGCTTCTGGGCTGACGCATTTCATCGAGCGGACCCACCGCTCGTCGAAATTGTTGCCGGCCATTCATGGTCAACCCGTTAGAAGCGCGACAGAATTTTCCTAGTCCTGGAGGGGTTTTAAGTTGAATAACATGCTGCTTTGCGGTGCTGCCGCGATTGCCATCTGTGCAACCGGGCCGGCGGTCGCCGCACAGGGAGGCGCTGCTGCCGCCGCCACTGCAACCGCGGTCGTTCCTGACAATATCCTGCTCAAGGAATGGACCGGTCCCTATGATGGAGTTCCCCCGTGGGACCAGGTCGAAGTCGGGCAGTTCCCCGGGGCGCTGCAGTTCGGCATTGACGAGATGCTTCGCGAGATCGACGCGATCGCGGCGAACCCCGAGAAGCCGACCTTCGAGAATACCATCGTCGCCATGGAAAAGGCCGGCGAACGGCTCGGCAATGTCCAGTCGGTTCTCGGCGTCTACTCGAGCAACCTTGCAACGCCCGAGGTCCAGGCGCTGACCAAGGAATGGTCTCCAAAGCTGTCGGCGGCCTATGACCGGATCAACCTCAACGCGGGGCTGTTCGACCGGATCGAGGATCTATACGCGCGCCGTGACCAGCTCGGCCTCGATGCCAAGCAGCTCCGGCTTCTGACCCGGACCTACGAGGGTTTCGTCCGCCGGGGCGCCAAGCTCGACGAGGCCGAGAAGGCCCAATTGTCGCAGTATAACCAGCAGCTTGCGGCGGCATTTTCCGATTTCAACGCGAAGCTCCTCGCCGACGAGTCGACCTATACGACTGCAACCGAGGCAGAGCTCGCCGGTGTTCCCGACGACGTGAAGGAGGCCGCAGCGGCCGCGGCCAGGGCCGCGAAGCTTCCCGAGGGTTCCTTCGCCATCGCCAACACCCGCTCGGCGGTGGAGCCGGTGCTCAGCTTCGGCACCAACCGCGCCTTCCGCGAAAAGCTGTGGAGGGCGTTCGTCCAGCGCGGTGACAATGGCGATGCCAATGACACCAATGCGCTGATTGCAAAGATCGTGAAGCTGAGGGCCGACCGCGCGCACCTGCTCGGTTTCGAAACCCACGCCGACTGGCGCATGCAGGACACGATGGCCAGGTGGCCGGCAAAGGCGATGGATCTCACGATCCGGGTGTGGAAACCGGCAGTGGCCCGGGTCCAGCAGGAAGTGGCGGACATGAAGCCCTTCGCCGCGAGCGACGGGGTCACCAGCATCGAGCCCTGGGACTATCGTTTCTACCAGGAGAAGGTGCGCAAGGCGAAATATGATCTCAGCCAGGACGAGATCAAACCCTATTTCGAGCTCAACAACCTCGTGAACGGGATGTTCTGGTCGGCCGAGCAGCTCTACGACCTCAAGTTCACCGAGAACACGGGCAAGGTCCCGGTATTCCACCCGGACGTCCGCACATTCGAGGTCACCGACGCCAAGACCGGCAAGGTGACGGGCCTGTTCTACCTCGACACCTATGCCCGCAAGGGCAAGCGTTCCGGTGCCTGGGCGACCACCTACCGGAGCCGCGCGGGCCTCCTTGGCGACGATATCGTCCTCGGCTCGAACAATAATAACTTCACCAAGCCGCCGGCCGGCCAGCCGGTCCTCATCAGCCTGAACGATGCCGAGACGCTGTGGCACGAGTTTGGCCATGCGATTCACTATTATCTGAGCAACGTCCATTACCCGTCGCTCGGCGGCAGCCCTCGCGACTTCGTGGAATATCCAAGCCAGGTGAACGAGAATTGGCTGCTGACCCGGCCGGTGCTCGACAAGTTCGCGCGCCATTACAAGACCGGTGCTCCAATGCCCGAGGAACTGGTCAAGAAGATCGAGGCCTCGGAGACGTTCAACCAGGGCTTCGCCACGGTCGAGTATCTGTCCTCGGCGCTGGTTGACATGATGCTCCACACCAGGCCCGACGGCGTGGTCGACCCCGACAAGTTCGAGCGCGAGGCGCTTGCCAAGCTTGGGATGCCCAAGGAGATGGTGATGCGGCATCGCCTGCCGCAGTTCGGCCACCTCTTCTCCTCGGACGCCTATTCGGCCGGCTATTACAGCTATCTCTGGTCAGAGACGATGGATTCCGACACGTGGGAGGCCTTCAAGGAGGCCGGCAATCCCTATGACCGCAAGACCGCGGACGCGTTCCGGACCTATCTGCTGTCGACCGGCAACGAGACCGACCGGGCCGAGGCCTATCGCCAGTTCCGAGGCCGGGACCCCGAGGTCGAGGCGCTGCTCAAGCGCCGCGGCTTCCCGACCAACTAGTCAGTGGTGCCGGCAGGAGCCGCGGCGCGGTTCATCGCGTCGAGCTTCTGCCGGAGGCTGACCGTGAAACTGTGCTCGAGCGCGTGCCGCGCGTAGGGATTGGCTGCAAGATAGGCGTTGAGCGACTTGCCCTGGGCGCACCACAGGCGAGAGCTGTTGGTAAGGGTGACCGTCGCAATTGCCGCAGCTTCGCCAAGGACGGTCGCCTCGCCGATCAGCTGGCCGGGGCCGATGTTGCCCACGAGGTTGCCGCGCGCATGGACCTTTCCGCCGCCCGACGCGAGATAGAAGAGCTGTGCCGCCGGCTCGCCTTCGCGGATCAGCACGTCGCCGGGCCGGCCCTCGATCCAAACGCCCTGGTCGATCAGCCTTCGCGCCTGGGCGCGGCCCAGGCCCTTTAGCGGGCCGTTGATCATCGCCTCCTCGTCGGGGGTGAAGCGGGCGGCCCGGTCGGCCCCGATGATGCTGACCGCCTGCACTCCAGCGACAATGAGGATCAGGAACGGGAGGACTGCGCCCAGCATCCCATATGTGCCGATCGCGAGGACGAGGCCAAGCAGTCCGGCAAGGCCGAGCAGCAGGTGGGTGGCAAGGCGCGGGCGCGCCAGCAATGCCACCAGGATCGATGCGAAGATCCCGATATAAAGGCCGAGGTCGACCGTCATGCGAGCCTTATCCTCCGGACCGCGCGCTGAACGTGTCGATGAGTACGTCGAGCTGCGCCTGGCAATCGGCGCGGATCAGGCTTTGCGCCATTCCCTCGAGGCCCGCAGGGACCGGGGAGAGCTGGTGAAGCGTGAGCGTGGCGGGCTCGCCAAGTCCACCGACCTTGACCCTGGTTCCCGATTTGACTTCCAGCTGCGACGGCCAGGACGCTTCCCATTGCTGTGCGTCGAACCGCACCGTCGCGCTGTTGCCGCTGGAATCGGTGAGCACCACTTCGGCCGGCGTGCTGGCGTCCGGGCGGTAAAGGGTCAGCTCGCCCGGGTTGGCGATGCACACATTGCCTGACCGGCCAAGGTCAGCCTGCCAGACGCTCCTCCTCCCTGCGCCGCGGACTGCTCCGAGCCTTGCCCGGCGAGAGCCGGTGGTAGCGGTCCTGGCCGCCGAGACGGGAGCGGCCCCTGCCGCCGCGCCAAAGCTTCCAGGCCCGGTAAGCGTCCGGGTGCCACGGGAATCGAGCAGGATGACCGTGTCGGTCGCCTTCAGTTTGAGGACATGGTTGTCCGAAAGCGCCTTGCCGGCCGGATAGGCCGCAGCGGACGGGCCGGATGAGCGGACAACGAGGACGGCCGCGCCGGCGACCGAGGGGATGAAGAAAGCGGCGGTCGCCGCGAGGAGCAACAGGCGGGCCATATCATTTCTCCTTGAGCTGGACCGCGCCTCCCGGCCCCGCCTCCCGAAGCCGGCAGGCGAAGGCCGCAAGCGCCGCGTCCTTGCGGCAGGTTAAGCAAATTTGTTCGATTGCGTCGAGGGCGGAACGATCTCCTCCGTCGAAGGCCAGCCAAAGCCGGCCAAGATCGTGACGGAGCGAGGCGTCGAAGTCCGGCGCTGGCTCCCACACGACGACCGGCGCGCCGCGCCCGGACAGGATGATCCGGCCCATCGGCCGGAACACGTCCAGCGAGCTTTGCGCGCGCGCCTCGTCGCTGACGAGGGCGGCCGTCTTGAGATATTTATTGGCTCCCTCGAGCCGGGAGGCGCAGTTCATCCCGTCGCCGAGCGCAGTGTAGCTGAGCCGGCCCTCGCCACCGAAATTGCCGACCACCGCATCGCCGTAATGCAGCCCGATCCGGGTCCTTCCAAGACGAATGCCTAAGGCCGCCTGCTCCTCGGAAAACTCCCGGGTGAACTTCATCAGGCCGAGCAGCGAGTTCACGGCCCGGTCGGCATCGTCGGGGCGGGCAATCGGCGCGCCCCAGAATGCCACCACCGCGTCACCGACGAACTTGTCGATCGTCCCCCCGTGGGACAGGACGACATCGCACATGCCGTCGAGATAGGCGTTGAGGATTGATGCAACGCGGTCTGGAGGCAACTCGAGGCTGAGCTCGGTAAAACCCTCTATGTCGCTGAACATGGTGAAGAGAGCGCGTTTCTCGCCCGTCAGCGACAGCTTTGCCGGGTCACGCAATATCTGCGCCGCAATGTCACGTGGCAGATATTTCCCGAGAGCCGACTGGGCGTAGCGCCGTTGCTCGGAGCCCGCCGCACGGACCGCGGCCCCGGTCGCCGCATAGGCAAGCGCCCATCCGCCGAGCCAGCCGAAGGCCGGCAGGCCATAGGTGTCGAGCCCGGTCCACTCGAACAGCAGCGGGGACCCTGCAAAGAAGATCGCCTGGCCCAGGACGACCAGCGACAGCACCCAGGGGCGCACGTCGAGCATCGCGGTAAAGGCCCCGCACAGCACGACGAGGACGGCGAGAACCCACATCGCGGTCGGGCTGGCGCCGCGCGGCAGTCGCAGGTCAAGCAGCTGCGCCGCCATCGAGGCATGGACCTCGAGGCCGCTCATCGTCCCGCCATCGAGACGGGTCGACGGAATTTCGAAGCGGTCGATGTTCGGAAAGTCGCCGCCGATCATGACGATCCGGCCGCGCACCTGGTCAGCGACCAGTTCGGGCACCTGTGCCATTGCCAGCAGGTCGATGGGTATCGAGGCGAACACGTCCTGCTGCGTCGCGGGCAGGCGGAAGTCGACACTGCCGGCGTAGGAGAAATCCTTCCGCGCGCCGCTCAGCGCGATCGGCATCAGGGGCGGGAGGCTTGGAGGCAATGATGGCCAGTGGCGCAGCACCTCGTCGCCGTCGACCTCGAAACGGACCGACGCCGGCCTGACCTTTGTCCCGGCAAGCCCGGCAAACATCCGGTCCATATATTCAAGCTGCCACTGCTCGATTTCCGGCCCGGCAGTCTGGCGCGTCGCATAGGCGAGCCAGACCGGCGTCTTCATCGATTTCAGGGTGGCGAGGAGCTCGGCGTCTTCCTGCTGCGGCTGGTCGATCAATATGTCGATGCCGATCGCCCTTGCCCCGAGGCGGTCGATGCTGGCGAGGGCCCGCGACAGCGTCGCCCGGTCAAGCGGCGAACGCTTCTCGGTCGCCCGCAGCGTGTCCTGGGTATAGGGGACGAGCAGGAAGCGCTTGTCCTGGCCGACCCGGTTGCGGCGCTCGCTCAATGTCTGGCGCAGATCGAACAATGCGCGTTCGGCGTCTGTCGCGATGGGGACGGTCCTGCCAATGCCCGGCAGGTCGACCGGCGCTTCCCAGCTGTAGCGGGCGAACAGGATTGCCCATGCAATGAACAGGGCGGTGACGATCAGGCGCGTCGGCGGGACCTGTTTCAGGTCGCGCATGACCCCCTCGAACGTCGGGCGTTCGTCGCCGTCGAGCGGGCTGGCGTCCCTGGCCCAGCGGCGCGGCTGGTCCATGCTCAGTTCCGGTTTCCCAGCGCGGACCCTTGCATTGCCCTGCCCCCGTCCGATGCGGCCGGCGAATCAGCTCGCCGGCGTTAAACTTTAGATAAATTCATTTGGGCTTCAGTGCGAGTGCCGGTGCCTAGAAGCGCCGAGCTGCGCGAGTGCAAGCTCCGCGAGCGGCTCGGTCAGTGCCGCGGTCGCCTCGGCATGCCGCGACGCGGCGCTTCCCCGGGCAAGCCGGCCGCGAATGCCGTGGCAGATCGCCGCGAGGCGGAAGATCACGAAGACGATCAGATAGTCGAGATTGGCTATGCTGCCCCGGCCGGTTCGCTCGCAATAGGCGGCGACATATTCCTCCTCGCGGGGGATGCCGAGTTCGGCGAGATCGAGCCCGGCGAGGCCAGTGAACATGCCGGCGGGCATCCGGTACATCATGAGGTGATATACGAAGTCCGCGGCCGGGTCGCCGAGTGTCGAAAGCTCCCAGTCCAGGACCGCCGCGACGCTCGGCCCCGTCGGCGCGAAGATCATGTTGTCGCAGCGATAATCGCCGTGGACAATTCTGGATTCGCCGCTGTCCGGTGGCAGATTGTCCTTCAGCCAGGCGACGAGCCTGTCCATCGCCGCGACACGTCCGGCCTCGACGTCGGTTTCATACTGGCGCGACCAGCGGCTCACCTGTCGCTCCACGAACCCTCCGGCACGGCCATAGTCGCCGAGCCCGAGTTCCACCGGGTCGAACGAGTGGAGCCGGGCGATGGTCGAGTTCATCGCGTCGAAATGTTTTTTGCGCTCCGCTGGAGCGAGGCCCGGGAAATGGGCCTCCCAGACGATGCGGCCCTCGACCATGTCCATGACGAAAAAGGGGGTTCCAATGACGCCCTCATCCTCGCACAGCCCGTGCACCCGGGGGACCGGAAAGCCGGCAGCGCCGAGCGCAGCCATTACCCGGGCCTCGCGCTCGACCGCGTGCGCTCCGGGCAGCAGCTTTCCTGGCGGCTTGCGGCGAAGGACAAAGGAGCGGCCCGAGCGCGTGTCGAGCCGGTAGGTCGGATTGGACTGGCCGCCCTTGAACTGGCTTACGCGAAGCGGACCGGCAAAGTCCTCGACGTGAACTGCCATCCACTGTTCGAGGGCGGCAACGTCGAACCGGAGCCGTTCGCTCACTTCCCTGGTGCCGCTGTTGGCCTGCGTTCGATCCATCGATCCAGCGTGTAAGCCGGCTTGCGCTGGCGTCAAAGCCCGGCCTAGGGCGGGGCAATGACCCAGATAGCCGGCTTTGACCTCCAGGATTTCGTGGAGCGTGTCCTTTCCGAAGACCTAGGGACGGGCGGCGACGTGACCTCGAACGCGACGATCGCGCCAGACGCCCGCTTCACCGCCGAGATGAACTGCCGCGAGCCGATCGTCGTCGCCGGGATCGACATTGCAATCGCCTTCTTCCGCGAGCTCGACCCGATGGTCGGCATCGAGAAGCTTGTCGGGGATGGCCAGCGAGCGGACAGCGGGTCCGTGCTGCTGCGGCTTCACGGCAAGGCGAGGGCGATGCTCACCGCCGAGCGATCGGCGCTCAACACGCTTCAGCATCTTTCCGGGATCGCGACCATGACCCGCCGCTACGTCGATGCGATCGAGGGCACCGGCGCAATCCTGCTCGACACGAGAAAGACGATCCCGGGCCTTCGGGCAGTGGAGAAATATGCAGCGAGGATGGGCGGCGCCGAGAACCACCGAATGCGCCTCGACGATGGTCTCCTCATCAAGGACAACCATGTCGGGGTATGTGGCGGCGTCGCCCAGGCCGTTGAAGCGGCGAGGAACTATGGATCGGGGCTGCCGATCCAGGTCGAGGTCGACCGGCTGGAGCAGATCGAGCCAGCCCTCGCCGCCGGGGCGGACCGGCTGCTCCTCGACAACATGCCTCCTGAAACCCTCCGGCAGGCTGTCGCGTTGGTGGCCGGGCGCGTGCCGCTCGAGGCATCGGGAGGAGTGAGGCTGGAGACGATCCGTCCGATTGCCGAGACCGGCGTGAACTATATTTCGGTGGGCCGGATTACGCAGTCGGCGCCGGCGGTGGATATTGGCCTCGATTATGCCCTGGCCGACGAGTGATTTTTTTACGCGCCATTTGAGCGTCAGCGGCCTATAGGGCCTGCAAGGCAATGGTGGAGAGGTAATTGTTCAAGGGCTTGAAGCCTATCCTGTATGGCGGCCGCGAGGTCTGGCCGTTGGTGGAAGGCGGTAAGGGCGTTTCGGCGACGAACCATGCGAGTTCCGGTGCGTGGGCAGCAGCGGGTGGCATTGGCACGGTGTCCGCGGTCAACGCGGACAGTTATGATCCGGATGGCCGGATCATCCCGCAGGTCTACAAGTCGCTTACCCGCCGGGAACGCCACGAGGAACTGATCGCATATGCGATCGATGGCGCCGTCGCACAGGTCAAGCGCGCCTATGACATCGGCAGCGGCAAGGGCGCGATCAACATCAACGTCCTGTGGGAAATGGGCGGTGCCCAGCGGGTGCTTCATGGCGTGCTCGAGCGGACCAAGGGCCTCGTCGCGGGCGTCACCTGCGGCGCTGGAATGCCCTACAAGCTGAGCGAGATCGCCGCCCAATATGGCGTCAACTATCTCCCGATCGTCAGCTCGGGGCGGGCCTTCAGGGCACTTTGGAAGCGTGCCTATTCCAAGGTCGCCCACCTGCTCGGCGCGGTGGTCTACGAGGATCCCTGGCTCGCGGGCGGCCATAACGGCCTTTCCAACGCCGAGGACCCGCGCCAGCCGCAGGATCCCTATCCGAGGGTCAAGGAGCTTCGCCAGGTGATGCGCGAAGGCGGCATCAGCGACGACGTGCCGATCGTCATGGCCGGCGGCGTCTGGCGCCTCGACGAGTGGAACGACTGGATCGACAACCCCGAACTTGGCCAGATCGCCTTCCAGTTCGGAACCCGGCCGCTGCTGACCCAGGAAAGCCCGATCCCGCCCGCGTGGAAGGCGCGGCTGATGACGCTCGAAGAGGGCGACGTCCTGCTGCATCGCTTCAGCCCGACCGGCTTTTACTCGTCGGCGGTGCGCAACCCCTTCCTCCGACAGCTGGAGATGCGCAGCGACCGACAGATCGCCTTCACCAAGGAGCCGATCGGCGACCATCATTTCGAGCTCGATGTCGGCATCGGCAACAAGAAGAATTTCTGGGTTACCAAGGGTGACCTCCAGCATGCGCGCGAATGGTATGGCGCAGGCTTCACCAACGCGATGAAGACCCCGGACGACACGCTGGTTTTCGTCACGCCCGAGGAGGAAAAGCAGATCCGTGCCGACCAGGCCGCCTGCATGGGCTGCCTGTCGCAGTGCAGCTTCTCGAGCTGGGCCGACAATGAGAAGAACTCGACGGGCCGGCTTGCCGATCCCCGCAGCTTCTGCATCCAGAAGACGCTCCAGGACATCGCCCATGGCGGCGACGTCGAGCAGAACCTCATGTTCGCGGGTCACTCGGCCTTCCGCTTCAAGAATGATCCCTTCTATTCGAACGGCTTCGTTCCAACCGTGAAGCAGCTCGTCGACCGCATCCTGACGGGCGCTTGATGCTGAAGCGGGGGTTGGCGATTGCAGTCCTCCTGTCGCTTGCGAGCGGTGCAGGCGCACAGGAGCGAAAGCCGCCCTACTGGGCATCCATCGCCAGCGGCGAAGCGATGATGCGCACCGGTCCGGGCCGCAATTATCCGGGGATTTGGCTGTACAAGCGCCGCGACCTCCCGATCCGGGTGGTGCAGGTCTATCCCAACTGGCGCAGGATCGAGGACCCGGATGGGCAGCAGGGATGGATGCTGGTCACGCTCCTGAGCGACCGGCGTACCGGCATCGTGCGGCCAGGCAGCCCACGGGATCTTCACAGCCGCCCCGACGCTGCATCACCAGTCCGTTATCGTGCCGAGGCGGGGGTCGTAGGCCGGCTCGAAAAATGCGACGGCAGCTGGTGCCGGATGAAGGTGGGGAAGCGCGGCGGCTGGATCGCCCAGAAAGACCTCTGGGGCGTAAGCGCCGGCGAAGAGTTCGACGACTGACGAGCCGGGAATAAAGGCCGTCGAATGCATGCTCGAGCGCAGCACCTTGCCGGCGAGGGCTAGCCGAGTTCGACCATTGCCTTGCCGGATGGTCTTGCCGGCGCCGGGCTGTTGAGCCGGTAGCCTACTTCCGCAATTGCCTCGAGCGCCGGCACGAGCTGGGCGCCAAGGTCGGTCAGCCGATATTCCACCGATGGCGGAGACGTCTCGAGCCCCTGGCGGGCGATTACCCCTCGCTCCTGCAGTTCGCGAAGCCGGGCCGAGAGCACCTTGGCCGAAATCGGGGGAATGTCGACCTTCAGCTCGTTGAAGCGCCGCGGACCGCCACGAAGGTGCCAGATGACATGCGGCGTCCAGGCGCCCTTCAGTACGGTCATGCACTCGGACAAGGGGCAGCCGCCGGGCGGCGGAGGGCTCTGGTTCCGGCGCACTTTCAACATTGTCTCTTCCTCGTTCCTCCAAAGCTCGCCAGGCCGGCGAAACCAGCTTTCCCACGGGTAACCCGAAAAGCCGGTTTCTGCAAGAAACCTGCTTGTCCAAGGATACCTTCATGCCCAGTTGGCTGTCGTTCCAAGGCTGCAAAGGAGACTGCCATGAAGCTATATTATTCACCGGGCGCCTGTTCGATGGCGTCGCACATCTCCCTTCTCGAAATCGATCAGCCGGTCGAGCTGGTGAAGACCGATATCCGCGCCAAGAAGACGCAGGACGGGCGCGACTTCCGGGAGATAAACCGCCTTGGCTATGTTCCCGCCCTCGAACTGGACGGCGGCGAGATACTGACGGAAAACGGGGCAATCCTGCCCTACATTGCCGGCCTAAGGCCAGGCACCCTTGCCCCGACGGGCGACGCGCTTAGCGATGCGCGGCTGCACGAGGTGCTGGGCTTCCTTTCATCCGAGCTGCACAAGTCGTTCAGTCCCTTTTTCGGCCCGCTCGAGGGCGCGGCCCGCGAAGCGGCGCTGGAGAAGCTGCGCAGCCGGATTGGCCATGTCGAATATCTGCTCGGAGACGGGCGTGACTATCTTTTCGGCGACCAGTTCAGTGTCGCGGACGCCTATGCGTTCGTCATCCTCAGCTGGACCAGGGCATTTGACATTTCACTCGACGAATGGCCGAGCGTCGCCGCCTTCGTCCGGCGTGTCGCCCAGCGTCCCGCGGTGATCAAGGCAATGGCCGAGGAAGGCCTGCTCGAGACTGCCTGATGCTGTTGGGCGCCGGCGAGGGCCGGCGCTCAGCTGGAAATTGTCGCGGGCCGGTGAGGCCCGCGGCAAGATGGTCAGTCGACCAGCTCCACCGCGACGGCGGTGGCCTCGCCCCCGCCAATGCAGAGGCTCGCGACGCCCCGCTTCTTGCCCTTGGCCTTCAGCGCACCGATCAGCGTGACGATGAGCCGGGCCCCGCTGGCGCCGATCGGGTGGCCAAGCGCCGTGGCGCCGCCGTGGACGTTGATCTTCTCGTGCGGGATTCCAAGGTCACGCATCGCGAACATCGCGACGCAGGCAAATGCCTCGTTGACCTCCCAGAGGTCGACGTCGTCGACGCTCCAGCCAGCCTTCTTGAGAACCTTCTCCATCGCGCCGGCCGGGGCGATGGTGAACTCCGCCGGCTCGCGCGCATGCGCCGCGGAAGCGACGATCCGGGCCACCGGCTTCAGGCCCTTGGCCTCGGCCTCGGACTGGCGGGTGAGGATGAGCGCGGCGGCGCCATCGGATATGGATGAACTGGTCGCCGCCGTGATCGTCCCTTCCTTGGCGAACGCCGGCTTCAGCGTCGGGATCTTGTCCGGGCGGCCGCGTCCCGGGGCCTCGTCAGTATCGACCACGGTCTCGCCGCCGCGGCCCTGGATCACCACCGGGACGATCTCGTCCCTGAAGGCGCCGGTCTCGATCGCCGACTTGGCGCGCGACAGGCTCTCGATGGAGAAATTGTCCATCTCCTCGCGGGTCAGCTGATATTCGTCGGCGGTGCATTGCGCGAAGGTGCCCATCGCCCGTCCCGGCTCATAGGCGTCTTCCAGCCCGTCCAGGAACATGTGGTCATAGGCCGTGTCATGGCCGATGCGCGCACCTGAGCGATGCTTCTTCAGTAGATAGGGCGCATTGGTCATCGACTCCATTCCGCCAGCGACGATGAGGTCGGCATTGCCGGCCTTCAGCGCCTCTTCGGCCATGATAACCGTCTGCATGCCCGAACCGCAGACCTTGTTGACGGTGGTCGCCTGGACCGACTTTGGCAGGCCCGCCTTGATCGCGGCCTGGCGCGCGGGCGCCTGGCCGAGGCCGGCGGGAAGCACGCATCCCATGTAGATGCGATCGATCTCGTCGCCCTTGACCCCCGCGCGTTCGACGGCCGCCTTGACCGCCGTCGCGCCGAGATCGGTCGCCGTGGCGCCGGCAAGCGCGCCCTGCATCGACCCCATCGGCGTGCGGGCTGCGGAAAGAATGACGATCTGGTCGCTGGACATGGGCAAATCTCGCTGCATCTGGAAAGTTGTTGCACTGCACATAAGCCTCCCGGCGCGCGGGTTCAATCAGCTTGCGTTGCAATCCGCCACCTTTACGCCACTGAACTCCCGGGCCGGATCGCGGCCAGGCGCGCCCGGCAGCATTTCGGCCGGGGAGGAGAGCGACTTTTCAAGTCGGCCCGCACTCTGCTAGCGGCCCGGCGACAGGAGAAAGTTGATGAGCGACATGCCCGGCCTCGATTTTGGCCTTGGAGAGACGGCGGACATGATCCGCGACACGACCGAGCGTTTTGCACGGGAACAGATCGCTCCGATCGCTGCGGAAATCGACGAGAAGGACGAATTTCCAGGGCATCTCTGGCCGAAGATGGGTGAGCTTGGTCTTCACGGGATCACCGTCGAGGAAGAATGGGGCGGGCTTGGCCTTGGCTATCTCGAGCATGTCGTCGCGCAGGAGGAAGTTGCCCGCGCCTCGGCTTCGGTAGGGCTTAGCTACGGTGCTCACTCGAACCTTTGCGTCAACCAGATCCGCCGCTGGGCGAACGAGGAACAGAAGCGCAAATATCTGCCCGGGCTGATCAGCGGCGAGAAGGTCGGGGCCCTGGCGATGAGCGAGGCAGGGGCAGGCAGCGACGTCGTTGGAATGAAGCTGAGGGCCGAAAGGTCGGGGAACGGCTACCGGCTCAACGGGACCAAGTTCTGGATCACCAACGGCGCCTATGCCGATGTCATCGTCGTCTATGCCAAGACATCGCCCGAAGAGGGCAGCCGCGGCATCACCACCTTCCTCATCGAGCGCGGGATGCAGGGATTTTCGATCGGGCAGAAGATCGACAAGGTCGGCATGCGCGGCTCGCCGACCAGCGAGCTGGTGTTCGAGGACTGCTTTGTCCCGGCGGAAAATATCATGGGCCCCGAAAATGGCGGCGTCTCGGTCCTGATGAGCGGGCTCGACTATGAGCGGACCGTGCTCGCCGGGATCCAGCTCGGCATCATGCAGGCCTGTCTCGATGTCGTCATTCCCTACGTCCGCGAGCGCAGGCAGTTCGGAAAGCCGATCGGCGCGTTCCAGCTGATGCAGGCCAAGGTCGCCGACATGTATGTCGCGCTCAACAGCGCCCGGGCCTATGTCTACCAGGTCGCGAAAAACTGCGACGCCGGAAGGACGACGAGGTTCGACGCGGCAGGCGCAATTCTCCTGGCGAGCGAGAGCGCCTTCAAGGTAGCCGGCGAGGCAGTACAGGCGCTCGGCGGCGCTGGCTATACGAAG
>JAJJPO010000139.1:0-14686 GCA_032907585.1 Sphingomonas sp.
CGCACAGACATCAGCTCCATCCTCGTCATCGGTGCCGGCGCGATCGGCATCGGCCAGGCTGCCGAGTTCGATTATTCGGGAAGCCAGGCCGTCAAGGCCCTCAAGGCGGAGGGCTACCGGGTGATCGTCGTCAATTCCAACCCGGCGACGATCATGACCGACCCGGAACTTGCCGATGCGACCTATATCGAGCCGATCACGCCCGAGGTCGTCACCGCGATCATCGAGAAGGAGCGGCCCGATGCGCTTCTGCCGACGATGGGCGGCCAGACCGCGCTCAACACGGCGCTGAGCCTTAACCGCGCCGGGATCCTCGACAAATATGGCGTCAAGCTGATCGGTGCGCAGGCCGAGGCGATCGACAAGGCCGAGGACCGCGAGAAGTTCAAGGCCGCCATGGAGCGCATCGGGCTGGAAAGCGCCCGCTCGGGCATTGCCCACAACCTCGACGATGCGCTGGCGCTCCTCGACACCACCGGCCTGCCGGCGATCATCAGGCCGAGCTTCACCCTTGGCGGGACCGGCGGCGGAGTGGCCTACAACCGCGAGGAATTCGTCGAGATCGTCAAGAACGGCCTCGATGCGAGCCCGACCAACGAGGTGCTGATCGAGGAATCGCTGCTCGGCTGGAAGGAATATGAGATGGAAGTCGTCCGCGACAGGAACGACAATGCCATCATCATCTGCAGCATCGAGAACGTCGACCCGATGGGCGTGCACACCGGCGACTCGATCACCGTCGCTCCCGCGCTCACCCTGACCGACAAGGAATATCAGCGGATGCGCTCCGCCTCGATCGCGGTGCTCCGCGAAATCGGCGTGGAAACAGGCGGTTCCAACGTCCAGTTCGCGATCAATCCGAGGAACGGGCGGATGATCGTGATCGAGATGAACCCGCGCGTCTCGCGCTCCTCGGCGCTAGCTTCGAAGGCCACCGGTTTTCCGATCGCCAAGGTCGCGGCCAAGCTCGCGGTCGGATACACGCTGGACGAGATTGCCAATGACATCACGGGGGTCGCGACGCCCGCCAGCGTCGAGCCGACCATCGACTACGTGGTCACCAAGATCCCGCGCTTTGCCTTCGAGAAGTTCAAGGGAAGCGAGCCGCTCCTCTCGACGGCGATGAAGTCGGTCGGCGAGGTGATGGCTATCGGCCGCAGCTTCGCCGAGAGCCTCCAGAAGGCTCTGCGCGGCCTCGAGACCGGGCTGTGCGGCCTCGATCGCGTCCGCGGCCTCGAGACGGCCTCCGAAGAGGAAATCGAGAATGCGCTGGGACGGCCAACGCCCGACCGGCTGCTGGTCGCCGGCGAGGCTCTCCGCCATGGCTTCAGCATCGAGCGGATCCACCAGATATCCGGCTTTGACCCGTGGTTCCTGGAGCGGCTTGCCGAGATCATTGCCGCCGAGGAGGAGATCCGCAGCGAGGGACTGCCCCGGGACGTCGCCGGGATGCGGCGCCTCAAGGCAATGGGTTTTTCCGACCGTCGGCTCGGCCAGCTCGCCCTTCGCTCCGCCCATGTCGAGCGGGAGCTCTCGGAAACGGCGGCGCGCGGCTCCGGCGTGGTCCACGACGCCCTGAAGGGCCTCACCGGAGGCGTGACGGAGGCGGAGGTCAGGAAGCACCGGCTCAAGCTCGGCGTTCGCCCCGTGTTCAAGCGGATCGACAGCTGCGCCGCCGAGTTCGATGCCGCGACCCCCTATCTTTATTCGACCTACGAGGCGCCGCTGTTCGGAGAGCCGGAAGACGAGGCGGAAACCAGCCAGCGGCGAAAGGTCGTCATTCTCGGCGGCGGCCCCAACCGCATCGGCCAGGGCATCGAGTTCGACTATTGCTGCTGCCACGCGAGCTTTGCGCTCAAGGACGCAGGCTTCGAGACCATCATGGTCAACTGCAACCCCGAGACCGTCTCGACCGACCCCGACACGTCCGACCGGCTCTATTTCGAGCCGCTTACGGGCGAGGACGTACTCGAGGTCATCCACCGCGAGATGGAGGGCGGGACGCTCGAGGGCGTCATCGTCCAGCTCGGCGGCCAGACCCCGCTGAAGCTCGCGGCCGAGCTGCAGGAAAGCGGGATCCCGATCCTTGGAACCTCTCCCGACAGCATCGACCTTGCCGAGGACCGCGAGCGCTTCGCCGGGCTGGTCGACAGCCTCGGCCTGAAACAGCCTGCCAACGGCCTTGCACGGAGCAGGGACGAGGCATTCGCGGTCGCAGAGCGCATCGGCTATCCGGTCCTCCTCAGGCCGAGCTACGTCCTTGGTGGCCGCGCGATGGAAGTGGTCGATGGCCCCGACCAGCTTGATCATTATATCGCGACCGCGGTCCAGGTCTCGGGAACCGCGCCCGTGCTCATCGACCGCTACCTGCGCGACGCGATGGAGGTCGATGTCGACGCCATCTGCGATGGAACCGAGGTCGTCGTTGCCGGCGTGCTGCAGCATATCGAGGAGGCGGGCGTCCATTCCGGCGACAGCGCCTGTTCAATTCCGCCCTACAGCCTTTCGGACAAGGTGGTGGCGGAAATCGAGCGGCAGACCCGGGCCCTTGCGCTCGCGCTGAAGGTGCAGGGGCTGATGAACGTCCAATATGCGGTCAAGGACGAAGAAGTTTACCTCATCGAGGTCAACCCGCGCGCCAGCCGTACCGTCCCGTTCGTTGCGAAGGCGATCGGCCGGCCTATCGCCAAGATTGCTGCAAGGGTCATGGCCGGCGAGAAGCTTGCCGGCCTTGGTCCGATCGACCGCGATATCGGCCATATTGCGGTCAAGGAAAGCGTCTTTCCGTTCGCGCGCTTCCCTGGAACCGACCCGGTGCTCTCACCGGAAATGAAAAGTACCGGCGAAGTGATGGGAATCGATAGCAATTTCGACATCGCCTTTGCCAAGTCGCAGCTCGGAGGCGGCGTTCGTCTCCCGGACTCGGGCACGGTGTTTGTTTCCGTGAAGGACACTGACAAGCAGCATATCGTCCCGGCCGCGAGGAAGATGGTCGACCTTGGCTTCCGGCTGATCGCGACCTCGGGAACGGCTGCTCACCTCGAGGCCGAGGGGCTGCCCGTCGAGCGGGTGAACAAGGTGGCCCAGGGCCGGCCGCACATCGTCGACCGGATTGTCGACGGGGATGTCCAGCTGGTCTTCAACACGACCGAGGGCTGGCAGTCGCTCAAGGACAGCCAGGCAATCCGCGAGGCGGCGCTCAAGAACAAGGTGCCTTATTTCACGACTGCCGCTGCCAGCATCGCGACTGCAAAGGCGATCGAGACCCTGCGCGGGCGCGAACTTGAAGTAAGATCGCTCCAATCCTATTATTCGGCGACCAAAGGGTAGAATTTCTTCACAAACTGGTTCCGGCATGCGCCCTCCTCGAGGTCGGCGCCGGGGCAAGTATTTGACAAAGGACGGTTGAATCATGGCGAGCGACAAGGTGCCGATGCTGGCCGAGGGTCACAGGGCGCTGACCGAGGAGATCAAGCGGCTGAAGACCATCGAGCGCCCGGCAGTGATCGATGCGATCGAGGAAGCTCGCGCTCACGGCGATCTTTCCGAGAATGCGGAATATCACGCGGCCAAGGAGCGGCAGGGCCACATCGAGGCGTCCATTGCCGAAATCGAGGACCGGCTCAGCCGGGCCATGGTGATCGACCCCTCGACCCTTTCGGGCGACAAGGTGGTGTTCGGCGCCACGGTCACCCTGGTCGACGAGGAGGACAAGGAAGTGCGCTACCAGCTGGTCGGCCAGCAGGAAGCGGACGCGAGGGTCGGCAGGATCAGCTATAATTCACCGCTCGGTCGCGCGCTCATTGGCCGGGAGGTCGGCGAAGAGGTCGAAGTGACGACGCCGGCCGGCGAGCGCTATTACGAAGTCGCCAAGATCGAGTTCATCTAGCGCGTGACCCGGCGGCTCACCGCAACAGCCTGGATCGCCATCGTAACGGTGGCGATCTCGACCTTCGCGATCTTCAGCGGGATCGATTACTGGGCCCATTTCGCCGGGTTGATCCCGGCGCGTCTCTCGGGCGCCAGCCTGCCGGGCGCCGTTCCGGCCTGGATCACGCCCGTTTCCAGCGCGCTGCTCCATGGCAGCTGGCTGCACCTTGGCGTCAACATGGTCATGCTGCTCTTCGTCGGGACGATGGTCGAGCGGGTGGTCGGCGGGGCAGGGCTCGTCTTCGCCTATGTCGTCGGCGGACTGGTCGCGGCTTTCGCCCAGTTCCTGTTTGATCCGTTAAGCCCGATCCCGATGGTTGGAGCGAGCGGGGCCATCAGCGCCTTGTTCGGGCTTTACGCACTGTTCTTCGGGCGCCCTAGGCACCTGACCGCCAATGCCAGGCTCAACCGCTACATCAACATATTGTGGCTCCTGGCGGCCTGGGTCGTGCTGCAGTGGATGGCGGAGATCCTCGCCGGGGGCGCGGGAGTGATGATCGCAACGCCCGCGCACATCGGCGGGTTCGTCGCCGGCCTGCTTCTCCAGAAGCCATTGCTGCTCTGGCGGTATCGCCGGGCCTAGCCCTGCCTTGGCCTCGTAATTCCCTCCATGTCCGGCTCGAGCAGCCGGTGGAGGTGGACCACGACATATTTCATCTCGGCGTCGTCCACGGTGCGCTGGGCGGCGCCGCGCCACGCCTCCTCGGCTGCGGCATAGCTGTCATAAAGGCCGACCAGGTCGACGCTGCCGAGGTCGACGAACTCGAGGCCCTGTGGGTCCTTGACCCGACCGCCAAAAACTAGATGGAGCTTGCTCATTCGCGGCCCGCTAGCATCAAAGGCGCAGCAGCTTCAATCAGCCTTTGCTGCGCGCTGTATCAAGGGCAGCCCTGCCACTCGTGCGGGCTGCCTCGGTCAGGCCGTCGACCAGCCCCTGGACCGCGCCCTTGCCCTGCTCGGCAACATTGAGCTCGGCCAGCTTTTCGCGGCCTGCCTCGGTTGCAGCCGCATAGGCGCTGCGTGCCGTCCCGGTGATTCGCCCACCGAAATCGCCGAGCAGCCGCTGCTCGGTGCGGGTCCTCGGCAGTATCGCCGCGACCAGCGCGCCGAGCGCCAGGCCGCCGCCGAGTGCCAGCAGGGGGGAGCTTTCGATCTCGTCCCGCGCGCGCTCCCGTGCATCATCATATGCCTCGATCGCGCGCTGGCGCGTGGACGGGGCGGCCTGGCGGTTCTTCTGTTCACTGGTGGCCATCATGCTGTCTCCGTCTTGCTTTGGGTTTTGCGGCGCGTGCTGCGCGGCCTGGACCGCGCCGGCGCCTTTGGCCGCGCTGGCGCCGCTGGTGGAACCGGCGCGGCAGGTTTTTCCCCCGCCGCTACGCTGGTCCGCGGTTCAGCCTTGCTGGTCCGCGGTTCGAAAAGTGGCGTCATGGCGTCGTAGAATTTTACCGTCGCGGCCTTCAGCGGCTCGCGGGCGAGGAACATGGCGATCGCAGCGACCGCGCCGCCGACTGCAAGCGGCCGCTTGGCGACGGCGTCCACGGCGCCTTCCGCGATGTCCGCTCCCTTGTCCTTGGCTTTCTCCCAGGCCTCGCTTGCCAGCGTCTTGGGCTGGAGCCTCGCCTGGAGCTCATGGGCAGTCTCGAGCAGGGCGGCGCGCGTCCTTGCAACCTCGATCCGCGCCGCCGTGATCCTGGGCGAATCGCTCATTTTATCTTGCCCGCTTCCTGCCTCGCCCAGAGGAACAGGCCATAGGAAACGCCCAGGGTGATGAGCGAAGCGACGAGACCGCCAGCCAGCGGGCCGAGCAAGGTCGCCAGCCCAAGCGCCAGGCTCATGCAAAGAACGACGACGCCGGCGATGAGGAACAGCAGCGAGGCGCCGGCAAGCAGCGCCGGTTTCCTCGCTGCCTCGGCCTTGGCTTCGGCAGTAGCCCGGGCGAGGCCGAGCTCGGCCCTCGCATAGGCCTTGCCCTCGTCGATCAGCTGGCCGAACAGTTCGCCGATAGGCTTTTCAGCGACCTCTTCCTCGCGCGCTTCGGGCATAGGCTAGCTCTTCTTGCGTCCGTTCCCGCCGTCCTTGCCCTGGTCGAGGCCAGCCTTGACCAGCCGGACCAGCGCGAAGCCGATGATCGCCGCGCCCGCGAGTGCTACGCCGGGGCTCTTGCGGACAAATTCGCGAGTGTCCTCGATGAGTTCGTCGGGATTCTTGGCGGCGACGCGATTGGCGGCGTCCTCGATCGCGCTCGCGGCGCGCCGGGCATATTCGCCATATTCCTCGCCGAGCCGCTCGTCGAGGCTGGAGGCAGTATCGCCAATCAGCTTCGAGACGTTGGCAAGGGCTTCTCCGGACCGCTCGAGCCCCTGGCCGACGAAGTCACGGGCCTTGTCGGCCGCCTGGCCGGAAAACCGGTCGGTGCTGCTTCGAATCGTTTCAATTGCCTTGTCGCGGGCAGTGGGTTCGCGCACGATCAGGGCCTCCTCGTTTTCAGTTGCGGATGCTCCGGCGATAACGGTGTCGGTTCCTTCGGGAAGTTCATCGGGATCGGCCATCTTCTCAACTCCTCCTTTTACCCCGCTCAACCGGTACCCCCGACCATCGTTCCGGCCCATCGATAAGTTGCACGCTTTGCCGCGCGCCGTATAGGGGCCGCAACGAACCTGCCGGCCGTTTCATCGAAAACAAGGGACATTTTTCATGACCGCGATCGTCGACATCCATGCCCGCCAGATCCTCGACAGCAGGGGCAACCCCACGGTCGAGGTGGACGTGACGCTGGAGGATGGCTCGATGGGCAGGGCGGCGGTTCCCTCGGGCGCTTCGACCGGCGCCCACGAGGCGGTCGAGAAGCGGGACGGCGACCGTGCCCGCTGGGGCGGAAAGGGCGTCAGCGAGGCGGTCCGCGCGGTCAACGGCCCGATCGCCGATGCCGTGCTCGGCTTCGAGGCAGAGGACCAGGCCGACATCGACCGGGTGATGATCGAACTGGATGGAACTCCAAACAAGGCGAGGCTCGGGGCCAATGCGATCCTCGGCGTCAGCCTTGCTTCAGCGCGGGCCGCGGCCGAAGCGCGCGGCCTGCCGCTTTACCGCTATGTCGGCGGCATTGGCGCAACCATGCTGCCGGTACCGATGATGAACATCCTCAATGGTGGCGCGCACGCGGACAACCCGATCGACTTCCAGGAGTTCATGGTGATGCCGGTCGGGCTGCCGGACTTTTCCGAGGCACTTCGCTGCGGCACGGAGATCTTCCATGCGCTCAAGGCCTCGCTTGCCTCGAAGGGCCTTGGGACCTCGGTCGGCGACGAGGGCGGCTTTGCCCCCAATATCGGCTCCGCCCGCGAAGCACTTGATTTCATTGCCGCGGCGACCGAGGCGGCGGGATATGGTCTCGGCCGCGACATATTGATCGCGCTCGACTGCGCCTCGACCGAATATTTCAGGGACGGGTCCTACGTTCTGGAAGGCGAGGGGCTCAGCCTTTCTTCCGACCAGATGGCGGACTATCTGGCCGAGCTTTGCGATTCCTACCCGATCGCCTCGATCGAGGACGGGATGGCCGAGGACGACATGGCGGGCTGGAACGCGCTCACCGAGAAGCTCGGAACGCGTGTCCAGCTGGTCGGCGACGACCTCTTCGTCACCAACGAGGCGCGCCTTTCGGCCGGGATCAAGGCCGGGATCGCCAACTCGATCCTGGTCAAGGTCAACCAGATCGGAACACTGACCGAGACGGTAAACGCCGTCCGCCTGGCACAGTCCTCGGGCTATACGGCGGTGATGTCGCACCGCTCCGGGGAGACGGAGGATTCGACCATTGCCGACCTTGCCGTCGCCCTCGCCTGCGGCCAGATCAAAACCGGCAGCCTCGCCCGGTCCGACCGAACCGCCAAGTATAACCAGCTGCTGCGCATCGAGGAGGAGCTCGGCGACGCGGCGACCTATCCCGGCATCCTGGCACTGCGTTCACGCGCCGACTCGTGAAACCCTTGAAAAATTTCTGTGAATCAATCGCATGAAAGCGCTTGCCTTCATGCCGTCTTTCTGATTCTTGTAGCCATATGAGGGGAAAACCGAGGAGCATTGGACTGATCCGTCGCGCCGCATGGCCGGTCGCGGCGCTCCTGTTCGTCGGCACCTTCGCAGGCCATGCCATCGCCGGGCCCAACGGCCTGTTCGCCTGGCATGGCTATTCCCAGCAGCTCGAGCAGCGCAGGGCCGAGCTTGCAATGCTCGAAGCCGAACGCGACCGGCTCCGCCACAAGTCGAAGCTGCTCGATCCGCGCCGGGCCGATCCCGACCTTGCCGATGAAATGGTCCGCAAGGACCTCGGCCTCGTCCGGGCGGACGAGGTCGTGGTGCCGCTGGAAGACTGATTTCCGCATAACTATCTAGAGGCGGACGCTCTCGGCATTGCCCTTGCGGGCATGTCGATCCTATAGCGCGCCCGAACATGACAATAGTGGAGAGGCAAGTGGCGAAAACCGCCCGCAAGGCCGCGCGAAGTGCGGCTCCAGCGGCTTCAAACCGGGAACGACCGGCGGAGCCTGGACGCTACAAGGCAAGCAAGGAGGAGCTGCTCGACTTTTACCGGCAGATGCTGCTCATCCGGCGCTTCGAGGAGCGTGCCGGGCAGCTTTATGGCCTGGGGCTGATCGGCGGCTTTTGCCACCTCTACATCGGCCAGGAAGCGGTTGCCGTCGGGCTGCAGTCGGCGATGAAGGTCGGGCGCGACAGCGTCATCACCGGTTACCGCGATCATGGCCACATGCTCGCCTACGGCATTGATCCCAAGGTGATCATGGCCGAGCTCACCGGGCGCGCCGCCGGCATATCCAGGGGCAAGGGCGGCTCGATGCACATGTTCAGCGTCGAGCATGGCTTCTACGGCGGCCATGGCATCGTCGGCGCCCAGGTCGCTCTCGGGACCGGGCTCGCCTTCAAGCACCGCTACAGCGATGATGGCGGCACCTGCCTTGCCTATTTCGGCGACGGCGCGGCCAACCAGGGCCAGGTCTACGAGAGCTTCAACATGGCCAAGCTGTGGGACCTGCCGGTAATCTACGCGATCGAGAACAACCGCTACGCGATGGGGACAAGCGTCGAACGCTCGGCTTCCGAGCCCGAGTTCTACAAGCGCGGCGAAAGCTTCCGGATCCCGGGCATCCAGGTCGACGGGATGGACGTCCTCGCGGTCCGCGGCGCGGCCGAGGAAGCCATGGCCTGGACCAAGGCAGGCAAGGGACCGATCATCATCGAGCTTCTCACCTACCGCTATCGCGGCCATTCGATGTCGGACCCGGCCAAGTACCGGACCAAGGAGGAGGTCCAGGATTACCGCGAACACCGTGATCCCATCGACAATGCGGCGGCGGAACTGGCCAAGCTCGGCGTGAAGGAAGAGGAGCTCAAGGCAATCGACAAGGAAATCAAGGATATCGTCGTGGAAGCTGCCAAGTTCGCTGAGGATGCGCCGGAACCCGATGCCAGTGAACTTTATACCGACGTCCTGGTGGAGAGCTACTAATGGCCCTCGAACTGAAAATGCCCGCCCTGTCGCCGACCATGGAAGAGGGCACGCTTGCAAAATGGCTGGTGAAGGAGGGCGACGACATCTCCCCCGGTGACATTCTCGCCGAGATAGAGACCGACAAGGCGACGATGGAGTTCGAGGCGGTCGACGAGGGGCGGATCAGCAAGATCCTCGTCCCCGAGGGAACCGATGGCGTGAAGGTCGGAACGGTAATCGCAATCCTTGGTGGCGAAGGCGAGAGCGAGGCCGCCCCGGCGGCTGCCCCCAAGGCCGACGAACCCCGCTCGTCCGCGCCTGTCAGCGCCGCGGAATCCCCCCGGCCGGCTCCCCCCCGGATGGAGACGGCGGCAAGGGACCTCGTCGCCGACGTCGCGGCCACCAGTGACGCCCCTGAAGTGCCGGAAGGCACCCCGGTAACGAGCCTCACGGTTCGCGAAGCGCTTCGCGACGCGATGGCCGAGGAAATGCGGGCCGACGAGCGCGTGTTCGTCATGGGCGAGGAGGTCGCCCAGTACCAGGGCGCCTACAAGGTGACCCAGGGGCTGCTCGACGAGTTTGGGCCGAGGCGGGTCGTTGACACGCCGATCACCGAATATGGCTTTGCCGGGCTTGGCTCGGGCGCGGCCATGGGCGGGCTGAAGCCGATCGTCGAGTTCATGACGTTCAACTTCGCGATGCAGGCGATCGACCACATCATCAACTCGGCCGCCAAGACCAACTACATGTCAGGCGGGCAGATGCGCTGCCCGGTCGTATTTCGTGGGCCCAATGGCGCGGCGGCGCGTGTCGCGGCGCAGCACAGCCAGAATTATGGCCCGTGGTACGCCAGCGTTCCCGGCCTCGTCGTGATTGCGCCCTACAGCGCTGCCGATGCCAAGGGGCTGCTCAAGGCGGCGATCCGGAGCGAGGACCCGGTCGTCTTCCTTGAAAACGAGCTGTTGTACGGCCAGCGGTTCGATGTTCCGCAGATGGACGATTATGTCCTTCCGATCGGCAAGGCGCGGATCGTTCGCGAGGGTAGCGACGTCACCCTGGTCAGCTATTCGATCGGCGTCGGCGTCGCACTGGAAGCAGCGGATCAGCTGGCCGGCGAGGGGATCTCGGCGGAAGTCATCGATCTGCGGACGCTCAGGCCGCTCGACACCAGGACGGTATTGACCTCGCTTGCGAAGACGAACCGGCTGGTTGTCGTCGAGGAAGGCTGGCCGACCTGCTCCATCTCCTCCGAGATCATGGCGCTCTGCATGGAAGAGGGTTTCGACGACCTCGACGCCCCGGTGCTGCGGGTAACCAACGCCGACGTGCCGCTTCCTTACGCCGCCAACCTCGAGAAAATGGCGATCATCAAGGCGGAGGACGTGGTGAAGGCGGCCAAGGCGGTCAGCTATCGCTGAATTGAGCGACCATGACCTCGTCCGGCTGCACTGGCCGGCCGAGCATCGGCCGGCGTTCGACGCCCTCCTGGCAATCGATGCCGCGATGGGCGAGGTCGTATCCTCCTCGACCCAGCCCGCGCTGGGGACGATCCGCCTGGCCTGGTGGCGGGAAGCACTGGAACGGCTCGATGGCGGGCCACCGCCACCCGAGCCGCGCCTGAAGGCAGTGGCCGCGCATCTCTTCCCCCGCGGCGTGACGGGCGCAATGCTCGCCGAGCTCGAGGATGGATGGGCGACCCTGCTCGAAGAAGAGCCGGACATAGACCGCGTTGGGAAGCGCGGCGCAGCTCTGTTCGCGATAGGGGCCCGCATGCTCGGCGGCGAAGACCCGATGCTGGCCATCGCCGGGAGGCTGTTCGCAATGAGCCAGCTCATCCGCCGCAATCTCCCGGTGACGGGCGCGGCAGCGGAGGTCGAGGCCCTTGCAGGCCATGCCTTTTCCCGCCGGCTACGCCCGCTTACCGCGCTGGCACGCCTCGCCGCCCGCGACATGAGGCACTTGCCGGGCGTGGAGCCCGAGGCGACCCCGGGTCGGGCGGCCGCGCTACTGTCTCATCGATTGTTCGGGCGGGTCGCCTAGGGGCTCGGGCCAGCAAGAAGGGCTGCTGCTGCCTAGGCCGGCAGCGGCTCTGCTTCCTGCAGCCATGCCCCGAGCGCCTGGCGCGCGCGGTCGGTGTAGCGCCGCTTGCGGTCGGCCTTCTTCACCTTCGGGCCTTCGATCGGCGGCATCAGGCCGAAATTGATGTTCATCGGCTGATAGGTCTCTGCATTTGCATCACCGGTGATGTGAGAGAGAAGGGCGCCGAGCGCGGTCTCGGGCGGCGGCGCCGAAAGCCTGCTGCCCCTGGCTTCGGCCGCTGCGAAGCGCGCGGCGAGGAGGCCGATCGCTGCACTTTCGACATAGCCCTCGCAGCCCGTGATCTGGCCGGCAAAGCGGACATTGGGCATCGCCTTCAGTCGAAGTTCGCGGTCGAGCAGTTCGGGTGAACGGATGAAGCTGTTGCGGTGGATCCCGCCGAGCCTTGCGAACTCTGCATTTTCAAGGCCCGGAATGGTCCGGAATATCCTCACCTGCTCACCATGTTTGAGCTTGGTCTGGAAGCCGACCATGTTCCACAAGGTGCCGAGCGCATTGTCCTGGCGCAGCTGGACCACCGCATAGGGCCATCGACCGGTCCTCGGGTCATCGAGCCCCACGGCCTTCATCGGCCCGAAGCGCAGCGTCTCCACCCCGCGTTCGGCCATCACCTCGATCGGCATGCACCCTTCAAAATAGGGTGTATCCTTTTCCCAGTCCTTGAATGGCGCTTTCTCGCCATCGTTCAGCGCCTGGACGAAGGCTTCGTACTGCTCCTTCGTCATCGGGCAATTGATATAATCCTTGCCGTCTCCCTTGTCCCAGCGGGACTGGAACCAGCAGACCGACATGTCGATGCTGTCACGGTGCACGATCGGCGCGATTGCGTCGAAGAAGGCAAGCGCGTCACTGCCGGTCGCCCTGGCGATTGCCTCGGAAAGGCCAGGCGAGGTCAGTGGCCCGGTGGCAATGATTGCAAGTCCGGTTGAAGGAAGCTGGTCGACCCGTTCCCGTACCAGCTCGATATTGGGCTCGGCGGTGATCCTTGACGTCACTTCGGCCGCGAAGGCCTCACGGTCGACGGCGAGAGCCGAGCCCGCCGGCACCCGGTGCCGGTCTGCTGATGCCATGACAAGCGATCCCAGCGCCCGCATTTCCTGGTGGAGGAGGCCGACGGCATTATTCTCGGGATCGTCCGATCGGAAGCTGTTGGAACAGACCATTTCCGCGAGGCGGTCGGTCTCGTGCGCAGGCGTGCTGTCGCCCGCGCCGCGCATCTCGCTCAGCCGAACCTTCAGGCCAGAGCGGGCCAGTTGCCAGGCGGCTTCCGAACCGGCGAGGCCGCCGCCGATAATATGCACATCATGGGTCACGGCCGCGCCATTAGCCCCTGCGGCACCGCCAAGTCGAGGCAGTTTGGGGAGTGTTCGGGTCAATTCGCCGAGTGCGCCCGCCCCTACCATCACTCGACGCGCCCGCCACCGGGGACTAGGCTTGCCGGGTGCCGCTCGAACTGTTCACCATCGGATATGAAGCGACTACTGTCGCCGAGTTTATCGATGCCCTTCAGGGGGCCGGGGTCAGGCGCGTCATCGACGTGCGCGCGCTGCCGCTTTCGCGCCGGCCCGGCTTTTCCAAGACGCCGTTGAAGAACGCGCTTGCCGAGGCCGGGATCGACTATGTTCACTTGCGGGCACTCGGAACCCCGGCGGAGGGAAGGGCAGCGGCCCGGGCAGGGCGGCAAAAGGACCTCGAACGGATCTATTCGGCCCAGCTCGACCTTCCCGAGGCAATTGTCGAGGCCGAGCAGATGCGCGAGCTGGCAGGCGAGATGCCGAGCGCGCTGCTATGCTACGAGCGAGAGCCGGCCGGTTGCCACCGGTCGCTGCTGATCTCAGCCGCGGCGCCCGAGGCGAGCGTTACTCATCTCTTTCCTTAAAAGGGGGACGGGGACTCCGCCTTGGTCTCCTCGAGCAGCAGCGCCTCGATGTCGGGAATTGGCCGCCCCGTCATTTCCTTGGGTATCTCGCACACCAGCCGCCGCTCGGCCTCCTTGTGGAGCTTCTTGCGGATCGTCCCCAGCGTCTTGGGCGGCGCGATTACGACCAGCGAATCAAATCCATTCTCGAGGACCCGCCGGTTGACTTCTTCGGCAGCGGCGTGCGCCCAGCGATCTTCCTCGAGCTGGTGAAAGTCGGTTTCCTCGTAGCTTTGGCGGCCGAAGCCCGCTGACTGCGCCTGCACTCCGGGACCATCGGACTTGATGTCGCTGTCCTTGAGGTCCGGACGCTCGTCATGGGCCTCGGTCCGAAGATCGATCTGGTTTTCATCGCCATGATTGCGGAAGAAGAGCGTCTTGCGACCGTCGGTGACCAGGACGAGGGCGTTGTTGGCTAGCGGCATTGGCATCTCCTTATCGCTGGTCAAATAGACTGGCTCAACCAACGCGTCCGCCGACGACCTCGTTCCTCTTTACTGTTCGCCGGACGCCAGATCCTCTCCAACCGTCGCGCCGGTCTCCGGCGCCTTCTCGTCGCCGCCCTCCAGCTCGACCTCTTCCTCTTCGCTCTCGTCGATCCGAGCGACCGAGACAACCTTCTCACCATTGGCGACGTTGAAGATGGTCACCCCCTGGGTGTTGCGGCCGGCGATGCGGATATCGCCCACCGTCGTGCGGATCATCTTGCCCTGGTCGGTAACCAGCATCAATTGCCCGCCCGGCTTGACCGGGAAGCTCGCAACGACGCCGCCGTTGCGCTCCGAGGTAACGATGTTGATGATGCCCTGGCCGCCGCGGTTGGTGCGGCGATATTCATAGGTCGACGACCGCTTCCCATAACCATGTTCGGTGACGGTAAGGAGGAACTGCTCCTTCTCGGCCAGCTCCGCATAGCGCTCGGCGGGGAGCGAGCATTCCTCGTCCTTCTCGCGCCAGGCCGGGCAGCGAAGATAGGCTTCGCGCTCTTCCTGCGTCGTGCCGACGCGGCGCAGGATCGACATGGAAATGACCTGGTCGTCATTCATGAGCCGGATACCGCGAACGCCCATGGACGCCCGGCTCTGGAATTCGCGCACGTCCGTTCCACGGAAGCGGATCGCCTTGCCGTTGCGGGTCGCGAGAAGCACGTCATCGTCCTCGGTGAGCAGCCTCACGCCAACGATCCGGTCGAGCGTGTCGCGCACGAGATCGAGAACGCCATCGAGCGCAAG
>JAJJPO010000140.1:0-3334 GCA_032907585.1 Sphingomonas sp.
GGATCGCCGCCATCCCCGCATTCCTCTCGTTCCTCTTCGCCTGGGCAATGCTGAAGGAGCCCGCCCGCCATGACGAGGCCGGCGCTTCGCCCGCCACCTGGGGTGGATGGCGAACGCTCGACAAGAGGGTGAGGCGGATCATCCTCATCGGCTTCCTGTTCGGCCTTGCACGCTTCTCGGAGAGCTTTCTCATCCTGAAGGCGCTCGATGTCGGGCTTGCGCCCGCCTGGTCGCCGCTGGCGCTCGCGATGTTCAGCCTTGCCTTCCTCGTCCTTGCCTACCCGGCAGGAGCGCTGAGCGACCGGATGGAGCCCCGTAGCCTGCTGCTTGGCGGGATCGCCATGCTCGTCGTCGCCGACCTCTGGCTTGCCAATGCGACCCAGCTCTGGGCGGTATTTGCAGGGATCGCCCTTTGGGGAGCGCACATGGCCCTCACCCAGGGCATATTCGCGCGGATGGTCGCCGATGCAGCGCCCGAGGCCGAGCGGGCAACCAGCTTCGGCGCATATTTTTTCGTGAGCGGCATTGCCACGCTGCTCGCAAGCATCGGCGCCGGCTGGCTCTGGGACCGCGGCGGCGCAGCCGAGACCTTCACCATCGCCGCCGGGGTCGCCGGCCTCGCGGCGGCGATGCTGTGGCTGCTCCCGGACGAGGGCCGGGCGAGGCCCGTCGACTAGGCTTGCCTGTTCCTTGCCTTGAACGGCGGCATCCTGTCGGCGACGTCGGTCTTCGAGCCGAACTGGTTGTAGAGCGCTGCCGAGACGTGGAGCACGACCAGCGCAAGCGTCGTGAACACCAGTATCTCGTGGACATCGCCGAAATCATTGTCCTCTGAAATGCCCGGGATCGCCGGCAGGGCGAGACCGAATTTCAAGGGAACCAGCCCGTCTTCGGCCCTCCCGGAGACTGCAGCGAGCCCGGTCAGCGGAAGCGCGATCAAGAGGATATAGAATAAGCGGTGGTTCCAGACCGCGAGGAAACGTTCCCACTTGGGAAAATCGGACGGATAGGGCGGCGGCGGGTTCATCAGCCGGACCGCGAGGCGAAGAAGAGCGAGGAGGAGAATGGTCGCGCCAACCGTCTTGTGCCAGGTGAATATGTCCATCCGCTCGGGGCCGCGGGGCAGGCTGTGGAAGTAGAAACCGAGGATCACCTGGGCGACCACGAATGCAGCGGTGATCCAGTGGATCCAGACGACGATTGACCGGTAACGCACCGCCCGAAGGCCGGTACTTTCATCGACCATATAGTCTGCCATCAAAATTCCCCTTCCCTTTTTGCCGGTTTCTTATGAGCCCGTTTGCCTAATTCCTTCGCTTTCAAACGCATGAACTGGCCGCTTGTCCCCGAAATCCAGGACCGGGGACAGGCGGCCAGCCGCAATTGCTTGGATGTTATTGGCTGAAAATCGTTCCCGTCAACGCGTGAACTTCTCGCCCTTCGATGCCTTGTCGAGGAGGAGGCCGGAGAAGCTGAAATCATCTCCCATCCTTGCTTCCTGCTCCTTCAGGCCGTCCACGATCTTCGAAAGCCCTTCCGTGTCGGCCCAGAACATCGGCCCGCCGCGATAGACCGGCCAGCCATAGCCATAGACCCAGACGACATCGATGTCGGAAGCCCGCTGGGCCATCTTTTCCTCGAGGATCTTCGCGCCCTCGTTGACCATGGTGTAGAGGGTGCGCTGGATGATCTCCTCGTCGTCGATCTGGCGGCGGGTGACGCCCTGTTTTGCAGCGAAATCCTCGATGATCTGCTGGACGACCGGCGACGGGCTCGGACGGCGCTTGTCGTCATAGTCATAGAAGCCGGCGCCCTTCTTCTGGCCCCAGCGGTCGATCGCGCAAAGCGCATCGCGGATATTCTCGATGCGGCCAGGATCGCGGTGCCAGCCGATGTCCACCCCGGCGAGGTCGGCCATCTGGAACGGACCCATCGGCATTCCAAACTCGACATGGACCCTGTCGACCTGCTCGGGCGTGGCGCCTTCCAGCAATAGCTTGGTCGCCTCGACCTGGCGCGGCATCAGCATGCGGTTGCCGATGAAGCCGTGGCAGACGCCCGCGACCACCGCCACCTTGCGGATCTTCTTGGCGAGCTGCATTGCCGTCACCAGCACGTCAGGCGCGGTCCTTGCGCCGCGCACCACTTCCAGGAGCTTCATGACGTTGGCGGGCGAGAAGAAGTGGAGCCCGACCACGTCCTCGGGCCGCGAAGTCACTGCCGCGATCTCGTTGATGTTGAGATAGCTGGTGTTGGAGGCAAGGATGGCGCCGGGCTTCGCGATCCTGTCGAGCCTCGTGAAGACATCCTTCTTCACTTCCATCTGCTCGAACACGGCCTCGATGATAAGGTCGCAGTCTGCAAGCTTTTCAAAGTCGAGGCTGGGCTCGAGGAGGCCCATCGCCTGTTCGACCTCGTCGCTCGTCATCCGGCCCTTCGACGCGCTCGCCTCGTAGTTCTTGCGCATGACGCCGGTGCCGCGATCTAGCGCTTCCTGGCTGGTCTCGACGATGGTCACGGGGATGCCGGCGGAAAGGAAGTTCATCGAGATGCCGCCGCCCATCGTGCCGGCGCCGATCACGCCGACCCGCTTGATGGACCGCGGCGCCGTGTCCTCGGGGATATCCTCGATCCTGGCGGCCTTGCGCTCGGCAAAGAAGAAATATTGCTGCGCCTTCGACTGGGTGCCGGCCATCAGCCCCATGAAGAGGTTGCGCTCGTCGATGACCCCTTGCGCATATGGCTTGGCGACAGCCGCCTCGACCGCCTTGATATTGGCTTCCGGGGCCTCGAAGCCGCGGAACTTGCGGGCATTGGCCTTGCGGAACTCGTCGAAGATGGCGGGGTTGGCGCGTGCCTCGGCGAGCTTCTCGTCGCGCTCGCTCGACCTTGGAAGCGGGCGAATGTCCCTTACCTCCTCTGCATAGGCGACCGCGTGCTGGAGAAGGTCCCCCTCGGCCAGCCGGTCGACCAGCCCGGCATCGAACGCATCGCTTGCGGAGATCATCGCGCCGGAGGTCACCATCTCGAGCGCTTTCTGGACGCCGGCCACCCGAGGGAGTCGCTGGGTCCCGCCGGCGCCCGGAAGGAGGCCGAGCTTCACTTCCGGGACGCCGAGCTTCGCGTCGCGGACCGCGACCCGGTAATGACAGCCGAGCGCCACTTCGAGCCCGCCGCCAAGCGCCGTTCCATGGATCGCGGCGACGACCGGCTTCGAGCAATTCTCGATCCTGTCGACCACCTCTGGAAGCCAGGGCATGACCGGGGGCTTTCCAAACTCGGTAATGTCGGCACCCGCAAAGAAGGTCTGGCGCTCGCAGCGGATGACGACCGC
>JAJJPO010000141.1:0-14522 GCA_032907585.1 Sphingomonas sp.
CGAGCCGGAATCGAACCGGCGTGCAAGGATTTGCAGTCCTCTGCGTAACCCCTCCGCCATCGGGCCTCGCGGGTCCGGCCTTTGGCGGCTCGGCCCGTCGCTTGTCAACCGAACGATTCGACAAACGGATCCGCGTCATGCTTGGCGGAACGGCCATGAGCCGATAAGGGAGCCTTGTACTGCTGCTGTCTTAGTGGCATAGTACAGTCGAGATTGAGCGAGGGTTCCATGCAGGATTTCAGTCTGGCTCGCCGGGCGATGGTCGATAGCCAGCTACGCCCGCAGGGCGTTGCGGACGGCGCCGTCCTCGCCGCGATGGGCAAGGTTGAGCGCGAGCGCTTCGTGCCGGGCAGGGCCCGTGCGCTGGCCTATTTCGACAGGCCCCTCGCGATGGGCGAAGGACGCACGATGATGCCGCCCGCGGCCCTGGGCCGACTGTTGCACGAAGCCGGGCCGCTTCCCGGCCAAAGGGTGCTCGTGATTGGTTCGGGAACCGGTTATTCAGCAGCGGTGCTGAAGGAAATCGGGCTTGACGTGACGGCGCTGGAAATAAGCAGGCCTCTTGCCGCAGCGGCCGGTGAAAACGGCATCGAGACGCAGGTGGGCGATCTTGCCAAGGGCTGGTCGAAGGGAGCTCCCTACGACCTCATCCTGCTCGACGGCGCGGTCGAGGAAATTCCGGCAGCGCTTGGAAAGCAGCTCGCGCCCGAGGGCATCATTGCCGGCGCCATTGTCGATCGCGGGGTGACCCGCCTGTTCATTGGCCAGAGCGCCAATGGCGCAATAGGTTGGCGAAGCATCGCCGATTCCGACGTGGACCTGATCCCCGGGTTCGAACGGCCAATGGCCTTCACTTTCTGAAATGGAGCGGAGGCCGCCCGTGACCCGTCATCTCGCAATCACAACGCTGCTCGTCGCGCTTGCCTCGGGCACTGCATCCGCCGCCACGCTGCGCGAGGCGCTGGTTTCGACCTACCAGGCCAATCCGACCCTCACGGCCCAGCGGGAAGCATTGAAGGCGACCGATGCCGGGGTCGCCATCGCGCGCTCTGCCGGGCGCCCGACCGTTACCGGCAGCGTTGGCGTCACTCGCGATCTCACCCGAAGCGGACGCTTTGACACCGGTCTCAGCAAGGGACCCTTCGTCACCGGCGGCGTGGACATTTCCTATCCCCTGTTTCGCGGTGGCACCGTCCGCAACAGCGTCGAGGCGGCAAAGACCCGCGTCGAGGCGGGCCGGGCGACCTTGCGCGCGGTGGAAGGCGATGTCTTCACCGAAGCCGTGGCAGCCTATATGGACGTTATCCGCGATCGAGCCACCGTCGAGCTGAGCGCCAATAACGTGAGGGTGCTCGAGACCAACCTCGAAGCAACCCGAGACCGGTTCGAAATCGGCGACGTTACCCGTACCGACGTCGCCCAGTCCGAGGCGAGGCTCGAGCTTGCCCGGGCACAGCTTATCAACGCGCAGGGACGGCTGACCGCCAGCGAAGAAAATTACCGCCGGGTGATCGGGGTTCGTCCCGACCAGCTGCAGCCGCCGCCGCCGCTTCCCCCTCTGCCCTCGACCGCCGACGAGGCAGTCCGGATCGCTCTGGCCGACAATCCCGACCTGATCGCCGCGACGCGCCAGGCCGAGGCAGCCGGCTACGACGTCAATTCTGCCCGCGGCACCCGCCTTCCAACGGTATCGGCAGTGGCATCGGGCGACTATGCACGGACCATCAACGGCGAGACTGGCGGCGCGGCGCGGTCCGGAACCGCCACCAGCATTGGCCTCCTCGGCCAGATCCCGCTCTACCAGGGCGGGCTCCCCTCGGCGAGGATCCGCCAGGCCCAGGCGCTTGAAGGCCAGGCGCTGGAACAGCGCGTGGCATCGGAGCGCGCAGTCGTGTCGCTGACGCGCTCGGCATTTGCCGATTACCGGGCCGCGCTCGAGGAAATAAAGTCCAACGAGGTCGCGGTGCGGGCCAACGAACTGGCGCTCGAGGGCGTCAGGGCCGAGAACAGCGTTGGCACCCGTACCATCCTCGACGTCCTCAACGCCGAGCAGGAACTTCTCAATTCGCAGGTGCTCCTGGTCACCGCCAGGCGCGATGCCTATGTCGCGGGCTTCCAGCTGCTCAACGCGATGGGGCAGGCCGAGGCGGATGATCTTGGTCTCGAGGGAGGCCCGCTATACGACCCGCTCGGCAATTATCGCCGCGTTGCCGGCGACTGGAGCGACTGGTCGAGCGACCGGCGCCACGACCCGGTTGCGACCAGCACCGTTACGCCCGCTGAACAGCCTCAGGGCGTGACTCCCGCCTCGCGATAGGCAATAGGAGCCCGATGGCCGGTGCCCGTGAGCCTTCGATGGAAGACATCCTCGCGTCGATCAAGCGCGTGATCGCCGAGGAGAAGGAAGTTCGTGCCGCGGCTCCGCCGCTCGGCGAACCGGAGTCGGAAAGCGAAGACGTCCTCGAGCTCGATGAAAGCATGGCGGCGCCCCAGCCGGCGCCGGCTGACCTTGGTCCGCCGCTGCTCGAGGAAGAAGCCGCCGATGAAAGCCGGATGAAGCTGGAGGAGCTGGCCAGCGTTGCCGCGACTGCCCCGCCGCAGCCCCAGGGCAACCCTCTCGAGGAGATGGTCCGCGAAATGCTGCGCCCGATCCTCAAGCAGTGGCTCGACGAGCATCTTCCGGCGATCGTCGACGAGCATGTGAAGCGCGAAATCCACAGGATCACCGGCCGCCCGCTCTGAAGCAATCGGTTGAACGTTTGGAACGGGGCCGTTACCCCTGACTTCCATGCTTATCCGTATGCTTGCCGCAGGCGTCGCGGCCGTCGCCCTCCTCGCAACTCCGGCAGTAGCCCGTCCGATGACCCCGACGGACCTGCACATGATGCGCCGGCTGGGAGCGCCCAGCGTTTCCCCGGACGGCCGCTATGCCATCTTCACCCTCTCGACGACCGACCTTGCCGCCAACAAGCGCAACAACGTCGTGCACATGCTCGACCTTCGCGCCCGCAACGCTTCGGCCGAGCCAGTTGCGGGCCTGGCCGCGGGAGCCCATGACGCCGTCTTCGGCGGCGACGGGGCGATCTGGTACCTCGCGCCGGTCGACGGCCAGGACCAGCTGTTCCGTATGCCCGTTGGCGGCCAGCCAGCCCGCATCTCCAGCTTCAAGGGCGATATTTCCGGGTTCAAGCTGAGCGCCGATACTTCCCGCCTGCTGGTCTGGGCGGACCGGGACCTTCGCTGCACGGATTTTGCCTGTGAAGGGATTCCGGTCGTGCAGAAGAGGGGGTCGGGCCGGGTCTATGACCAGCTCTTCGTTCGCCACTGGGACACATGGGTCGAGCCCGGGGTGCGAAGCCGCATATTCTCCTTCCCGATCGTCGACGGGCGGGTTACCGGCCCGGGCGTCCCCGTTACTGGAGCGCTTGTCGGCGACACGCCGTCCAAGCCCTTTGGGGGCGGAGAAGAGATTGCAGTCTCCCCGGACGGAAAAACCGTCTATTTCGCGCTTCGCGAGGCAGGCCGCATCGAGCCGACGTCGACCAATCTCGATATTTTCTCGGTGCCGGCCGACGGGTCCGCCCAGCCGACCAACCTCACTGCCGGCAATGATGGAACCGATAACCAGCCGAGCCTCTCGCCCGACGGGCGAACGCTTGCCTGGCTCTCGATGGCCCGACCCGGATACGAGAGCGACCGGAACGTCATCAAGCTTCTCGACCTTGAGAGCGGCAAGGTCCGTGAACTCACAGCCGGTTGGGACCGCTCTCCCGGCTCGCTGCAGTGGAGCAGGGACGGCCGGAGCCTGATCGTTGACGCCGGCGACGTGATGGAGAACCCGCTGTTCCGGGTCGACGTTGCAAGCGGCCGGGTGACGAAGCTCACCGAAAGCGGAACGGCGCATGCCGCAGTGCCGCTCGCCGATGGCTCGATCGTCTACGCGATGAACAGCCTCAAGGCTCCCGACGACCTTTACCTCCTCGACCGCAAGGGCACGACGCGCCGGCTCACCGATGTCAATCACGCCCTCCTCGCGGAGCTTGACCCGATCAAGTTCGAGAAGTTCAGCTTTGCCGGCGCCAACGATGACCGCGTCTGGGGCTTCACGCTGAAACCCCAGACCCATGTCGGCAAGCTGCCGATCGCGTTCGTCGTGCACGGCGGTCCGCAGGGAAGCTTCGGCAATGGCTGGTCCTATCGCTGGAACCCGAGGCTGTTGTCGTCGCCTGGCTATGCCGTGGTCAGCGTCGATTTTCACGGCTCGACCGCGTACGGCCAGCAGTTCACGGACAGCATCACCCGTGCCTGGGGCGGAAAGCCTCTCGAAGACCTGCAGAAGGGCCTGGCCTTCGCTACCGCAAACGATCCATCGCTTGACGGGAGCAATGCCTGCGCGCTCGGCGCGAGCTATGGCGGCTACATGATGAACTGGATTGCGGGCCAGTGGCCGGACCGGTTCAAGTGCCTCGTCCAGCATGATGGCGTGTTCGATGCGAGGGCCATGGCCTATGAGACGGAAGAGCTCTGGTTCGACGAGTGGGAGCACGGCGGCAAGACCTATTATGAGGACCCGGCCGAGTTCGAGCGCTGGAACCCGGTCAACCACGTGGCCAAGTGGAAGACACCGATGCTCGTCATCACCGGCGAGAAGGATTTCCGGATCCCCTACACCCAGGGTCTCGCCAGCTTCACGGCGCTCCAGCGGCGCAACATCCCCTCGCGGCTCCTGGTATTCCCGGACGAGAACCACTGGGTGCTGAAGCCGCAGAACTCGATCCAGTGGCACAATGAGGTATTTGCCTGGCTCGACCGCTGGCTGAAGCCGGCGAGGTAGCGGGCGAAGGGGTAGTTGCGGGCGTGCGCGGCGCCCGCTAACCGCCGCTTCATGACCGAGCTTGCCAAGACGTTCGAACCGGGCCCGATTGAAGCCCGCTGGTATGCCCATTGGGAAGGCAATGGGCTGTTTCGGCCCGACCGGCCCGACGCAGACCCCTTCACCATCGTCATGCCGCCGCCGAACGTCACCGGCTCGCTCCATATCGGCCACGCGCTCGACAATACGCTGCAGGACATTCTCGTCCGCCATGCGCGGATGCAGGGCAAGGACAGCCTGTGGGTGGTCGGGACCGACCATGCCGGCATCGCCACGCAGATGGTGGTCGAGCGCAACCTCGACAGCCAGGGGCTGAAGCGGGCCGAGATAGGTCGCGAGGCATTTCTCGACCATGTCTGGGAATGGAAAGCGCAATCCGGCGGCCAGATCACTCGCCAGCTGCGACGCCTGGGCGCCTCCTGTGACTGGGCCAACGAGCGGTTCACCATGGATGCCGGCTTCTCGGCGGCGGTTACCCACGTCTTCGTCGAACTGCACCGGCGAGGGCTGCTCTATCGCGACAAGCGGCTGGTGAACTGGGACCCGAGGTTCCAGACCGCGATCAGCGACCTCGAGGTCGAGACCCGCGAAGTCCAGGGCAAGTTCTGGCATCTCAGATATCCGCTGGCCGATGGGTCGGGCATCATCCAGGTGGCTACCACCCGGCCCGAGACGATGCTGGCCGACATGGCGGTTGCCGTTCACCCGGACGACGAGCGCTATAATGACATGGTCGGAAAACAGGTGAGGTTGCCGATCACTGGCCGCCTGGTCCCGGTCATCCGCGACGAACATGCCGATCCCGAGCTCGGCTCCGGCGCGGTGAAGATCACGCCCGGCCATGATTTCAACGACTTCGAGGTCGGGCGGCGCGCCGGCATCCGCCCGGCCGACATGCTCAACATGCTCGATGGGCAGGCGCGCATCGTCCAGACGGCGGACGGGCTCGTGCCAAAAGAACTGCTCGGCATGGACCGGTTCGAGGCCCGCAAGCGCGTGATCGAGCTGCTGGAGGCAGAGGGCAGCCTGGAGCGGGTCGAGGACCGGGTTATCGCGACGCCCTACGGTGACCGGTCGGGCGTCGTCATCGAGCCCTGGCTCACCGACCAATGGTATGTGAACGTCGCCCCGCTTGCCGAGCGGGCAATGGAAGCGACGCGGTCGGGCAAGATCAGGATCGTTCCCGCGAGCTGGTCGAAAACCTGGTTCAACTGGCTCGAGAACATCCAGCCATGGTGCGTCTCGCGCCAGCTATGGTGGGGGCACCGCATCCCCGCATGGTATGACGACGAGGGTAATGCCTATGTCGCTGGCAGCGAGGAAGAGGCGAAGGCGCAGGCCGGCGGCAGGCAGCTGCGCCGCGACGAGGACGTGCTCGACACCTGGTTCAGCTCGGCCCTCTGGCCGTTCGCGACGCTCGGCTGGCCGGACGAGACCGAGGACCTCCGGAGGCATTACCCGAATGACGTGCTCATCTCGGGCTTCGACATATTGTTTTTCTGGGACGCCCGGATGGCGATGCAGGGCCTCGAATTCATGGGCGAGGTGCCCTGGCGCACCCTCTACCTCCACGGGCTCGTCCGCGACGCGCACGGCCAGAAGATGTCGAAGTCCAAGGGCAACACGGTCGATCCCCTCGGCCTCATCGACAAATATGGCGCCGACGCGGTGCGGTTCACCCTTGCTGCCATGGAAAGCCAGGGCCGCGACATCAAGCTCGATGAAAAAAGAGTCGAGGGCTATCGCAACTTCGCGACCAAGCTGTGGAATGCTGCCCGCTTCCTGCAGGGGAACGGGGTTGGCGCATCGAAGGCCATCGCCGCGCCGGAAGCCGCGCTTGCGGTCAATCGCTGGCTCATCGGCGAGCTGGTCGAGACGCTGGCCAAGCTGGACAGGGCATTCGACGACCTGCGCTTCGACGAGATGGCGGACACCATTTACCACTTCACCTGGGGCACGTTCTGCGACTGGTACGTCGAACTCATCAAGGGATCGTTCGACGATGAAACGCGCAGCGTCGCGGCATGGGCGTTCGACCAGATACTGGTCATGCTTCATCCCTTCATGCCCTTCGTCACCGAGGAATTGTGGCACGCGATGGGCGAAAGGCCCTACGACCTGATCGTCGCGCGCTGGCCGGAGCCGAAGGCCAGGCGCGATGCCGACGCCGCGCGCGAGATCGGTGGGCTGGTCGAGCTCATCGACCAGGTCCGGGCGATGCGTTCCGAGCTCAACATTCCCTGGAGCGCGACCTTGTCACCGCATGTCATCGGCGGCGACCAGGCGATGATGGACCGGCTGGCAAGGAACGAGGCAACGCTCGCCAGGATGGCAAAGCTTGGTGCCGCGATCTCAGCTGACACGGTGCCCGCCGGTTCGGCGCAGGTGGTTGTCGGCGGGGTGACCCTGGCAATGCCGCTTGAGGGCGCAATCGACCTCGACGCCGAGAGGGCCCGGCTGGCGAAGGCCGTTGACGCGGCCGCCAGGGAGCGCGACAGCCTCGCCGCGAGGCTCGCCAACCCCGCCTTTGCCGAGCGCGCCAAGCCGGAGGCGGTGGCCAAGGCTCGGGCCGACCATGAGGACCGCGCGGCGGAGGTCGAACGCCTGTCGGCGGCCCTGGCGAGGCTCGGTTAGCGCGGCGCTGCAACCTCGATCGCGCCGCGTGCGACCTCGACGACCACCGGGGTCGTCGCTGCAATCTCGCCGTCGATGCTGATCTTCTGTTTCGGGTGGGCGTCGAGGACCATCCGCTTGCCCCGCCATTCGGTCAGGTGCTGCTTTCGGCGGCGGAGCTTGAACAGCGTTGCAAACCAGCTCCACGCGAGCCCTGCGAGGCTCTTTCCGGTCACCGCCTGGACGATCATCTCGCCGCTGTCGACGCGCGCACGTTCAACCAGCTCGACACCGCCATGGTAGCTGCCGTTGGCAATCCGGGCTTCCGTCGCCCAGCTTTTCACGACCGTTCCATCGTCGAGGAGAAGCTGGAGCCTGAATGGCCGGAACCTGAAGGCAACCCTCAGCGCCCAGGCCACGTAACCCAGGACCCCGAAATAGCGCTTCAGGGCGTCGGGGACCGTGTCGGCGATCAGCGGACTGAGCCCGAGCGCCGCCACATTGGCAAAATAGTCGCCATCGATGATCCCGAGGTCGATCCGCTTGCGCCGGCCATGGGCAATGACGTCGATGGCGCCTGCAAGATCGAGTGGAATGCCGATCGTCCGTGCAAAGCTGTTGGCGGTGCCAAGCGGCAGGAAGGCGAAGACCGTGTCGGTCCCGACGAAATGGTCGACCGCCGAGGACAATGTACCATCGCCGCCGCCGACGATCACCATCGGCGCCTTGGAGATGGCCGCCTTGATGATTGGCTCCATCACCTCGGGGTTCCTGACGAGATGGGCGTCGATGAGCTCGATCCCGTGGGCGGCGAGATTATCGCGAATTTCGTCGAACAGCTCGGCGCCACGCCTGCTGCGGGCATTGATTACCAGCATAGCCCGTTTCGGCAGCGCATCGGCCATGCATGCTCAATGCTCGGGGAACGGCTTTCTTTCCCTAATGCATCTCGGCTAGAGCCCGCCCCATGGTCATTCCATCCTATCCAGCTCCATCCTACCCGGCGTTGCGGATGAGGCGCGGCCGGTCGGCTCCCTGGATCCGCGAGCTCCTTGCTGAAAGCCGGCTTCATCCCAGCGACCTCATCTGGCCGCTGTTCATCTGCGAGGGCGAGGGCGTGGAGGAGCCGATTGGCTCGCTCCCGGGGGTGAGCCGCTGGTCGGTCGATCGCCTCGCCGGGAAGGCCAGGGAAGCACGCTCGCTCGGAATCCCTTGCATCGCGCTCTTTCCAAACACGCCGGCCAGGCTGCGCGGCACCGATGCCAGCGAGGCGCTCAACCCCGACAATCTAATCTGCCGTGCGACCCGCGCCATCAAGGACGCGGTTCCCGAGATCGGGATTTTGACCGATGTCGCGCTGGACCCTTACACGGTCCACGGCCACGACGGGCTGACCGATGAAGAGGGGAGGGTCCTCAACGCCGAGACCGTGGCCGTGCTGGTCGAACAATCCCTCGTCCAGGCCCGCGCCGGGTCGGACATCATTGCTCCCTCGGACATGATGGACGGCAGGGTCGGCGCGATCCGGCGCGGCCTCGAGGAGGCTGGTAAGCATGACACGGCCATCATGGCCTATGCCGCCAAATATGCCTCTGCCTTTTATGGCCCCTTTCGCGACGCAGTCGGGAGCAGCGGCCTGCTGAAGGGCGACAAGCGAAGCTACCAGATGGACCCGGCCAACGGCGCCGAGGCATTTCGCGAGGTGTCGCTGGACCTCGCCGAGGGAGCGGACATGGTGATGGTGAAGCCCGGTCTTCCCTACCTCGACGTTCTCGCCCGGGTGAAGGACAGGTTCCAGGTTCCGACCTTCGCCTACCAGGTGTCCGGGGAATATGCGATGATCGAGGCTGCAGGATCGGCAGGGGCCGCTGACCGGGACGCGCTGTTGCTCGAGACGCTGCTGGCCTTCAAGCGAGCCGGGGCGTCGGGCGTGCTGACCTATCATGCCCCGCTTGCCGCCCGGCTGATCAATGGCTGACGCGCCGGAGGAAGGACAGGCCGAGACCCGCCGCGACGTCGGCATCTGGGGCGCGATCTTTCTCGCTGCCAACGGAATGGTCGGGGCGGCGATCTTCGGCCTTCCGGGGACCCTCGATGCAGCGGTCGGCAGCTTCGCGCCCTGGCTGCTGCTGATCGGAGGGCTTGGGACCCTGCTGATCGCCCAATGCTATGCCGACCTCGCCGGCCGGTTCGATAGCTCGGGCGGACCACAGCTCTATGCATCGGCTGCCTTTGGCCCCTTCATCGGCTTCCAGGCGGGCTGGATGCTCTATGCCGCGAGGGCGGCCGCGCTCGCTGCCAATGCCCATGTGCTCGCCGCCTATGCAGGAGCGCTCTGGCCGCCGCTAAACGGGCCGGCCACGATCGTCGTCACCATCGCCGCCATCACGATGATCAACATCGTTGGCATAAGGAGAGCTGTCGACACGCTTGGCGCGATGACCATGCTGAAATTCACGCCGCTCCTCCTCATCGGTGCACTGGGACTGGTGCTCGCCCCGATCTCGGCGCCCGAGCTCCCCCAATTCTCCGCCGTCGAGGGGATCATGCTGACCGCGCTCTATGCCTTCGTCGGCTTCGAGGCGGCGACCATCCCTGCCGGCGAGACCCGCGAGCCGAGGCGCGCCATACCGCATGCGCTCATCATCACCGTGGCGGCGGTCACTCTTCTCTACATATTGGTCCAGCTTGCCTATTCGGCCTCCGGCATCGGCGCCAGCAATGCGCCGCTTGCCGAGCTTGCCGCCCAGTCGCTCGGCCCGATGGGCGCGGTGCTGATCGGCGCAACCGCGATCGTCTCGGTCCTTGCCAACCAGCTCAGCGCGGTCACTTCCATCTCGCGGATCACGTCGAGCCTTGCCGACCAGCAGATGCTGCCGGCCTGGTTCGGGCGCATCTCTCCCCGGTTTGCAACTCCTGCAAATTCCATCCTGTTCGTCGGGACGATCGGCCTTGCGCTTTCTTTGACCGGGACCTTTGTCACGCTGGCGGTGATCAGCACCGTCTCCCGCCTGTTCGCCTACATGGCGTGCATCGCCGCCGTGCCACGGCTCGACTTCATGCAAGGCGAGCTGCGCTGGGGACAGGGCATATTGCTGCCGCTGGCAGCGGGACTCCTAATCATATGGGCAGCGTCCCAGTCGGGCGTCAGCGAATGGAAGGCATTCCTTGCATTCCTGCTCGCTGGCAGCTTTCTTTTCCTGGTCGCTCGAAGGGGGCATCGCCGATGACAAAGCTGGTTGCCGAGACCGAGCGGCTGGTGATGCGCGAGTGGGGCGCCGGCGATGGCGATCGCTTCTTCAAGGTCATGAACACACCTGCCGTGATGAGGCATCTGGGCGGTGTCCAGGACCGGCAAATCTGGGACGCGGCAGTCGAACGCCTGCTGGGCTATCAGCGCGACCATGGTCATACTTTCTGGCTGCTCGAGCGCAGGGACGATGGCGAGCTGCTCGGCTTCTGCGGCCTGAAACGGGTAAATGCCGAAGGCAGCAATATCGCAGGGGAGTTCGAAATCGGCTGGCGCCTTCGCGAAAGCGCCTGGGGCAAGGGTTATGCCAAGGAGGCTGCCACTGCCGCCCTCGACCTTGCGTTCGGAAAGTTCGGCGCCCCGCACGTGGTCGCACTGACCATTGGACCCAATCTCGAGAGCCAGGGCCTCATGAAGCGGCTCGGCATGACCCGCCGCGAGGATCTCGACTTCAACGATCCCCGCTTTGGCCCGGAGATGAACCCGACGATCGTCTATCGGATCGATGCCGCCGACTGGCCCGAGGCCCGCGCGAAGCTAGCGCTGTAGCTGGGCGGTTATCCGGTCGATCGCGGCCGACTGGGCCTTGCTGATCTCGGCGACTTCTCTCGCCGCGGCCACGATTGCCTCGCGGTCGGCAGGTTCGATCCAGTGCCTGGCTCCAACTTCGCTCGAGGCAAGTTCATCAATGTCCGCGGCTGCCCGTGTCGTAACGCCATATTGCTCGACCAGGCGCGACAGCGACTGCTGGGCAGCGATCCAGCTCTCGCTTCCGCTCCCGCCCGCCTGGCCCGCCAGCCTGCTGGCCTCGGCCTCCCGGCCGTTGAAGACGGGCACCCCGCTGCGCACTGTCCCAACCAGCTCACCGAGCCTCCTGGCAAGCTCAGCATCGAGCGTACCCTGGAAGACCTTGTCCGGCACTGGCAAGCGCGGGTCGATTGTCTCGGCTGCCCTTGGCGCGAGGCTGGGCTCCGCCAGTCCACCAGGCGCGCATGCAGGAGCCAGCAGCACCAGGCCTAATATTTTCCAGCGGCTCATGCCGGGCGGTCTAGGGGGAGGCGTTGCCCGACGCAATGCTGACCCTTCTCGAAGGGAAAAGGGGTTGCGCGCTTCGATCCTCCACCCTAAGGCACGCCCCGGCAAGCGCCCGTAGCTCAGCTGGATAGAGCATCAGACTACGAATCTGAGGGTCGGACGTTCGAATCGTTCCGGGCGCGCCATTTTTCTCAATGAATTAGTTGGTCCGGCGGCTCAGCGCCAAGTGGCGTGCCCGACAAGTGTGCGATCCCCTCACGCAACTCAGCGCCGTGACAGCGATGCGTACGAACGGCTGCTTTGCGCCCATCGCCGTCGTTCCCGAATCGGTTGGCGACTCCCGAAAGCGGACGTTGGTTTGGCTCCACCCCACGTCTGCGATTGGTGGGAAGCGGGAACGGCAGCTTTCGTGCTCAAAGGCCGTCTAAACCGCCGTTCGTTCATCGGGAAGCGACTGCAGCTGCGCGCCCAAGATCGGTCATTCGTGCCGCCGCCCAGTGCGCCTGAAAGCCGACGTTCCTGCTGTTTCGAGCACGCTGACGCCGCATCGCGCCTTGCTTTATCGTTTCAGGATAAATGCGGGAATTATCTAGATTGGATTATTCAAGGTTGATGCTGGCGCCACCTTGGAAAATATGCCATTGATGAGCCGTGCGTATATCTAGCAACGAAAATCTAAGGTCACTGTTGACGCGCTGGACGCCGCATACAGTGGCGACCAGTGCCTATCTGCGCGAGCTCGGCATCACGCCTCAGGCCGTTCAAAACTACCTTCGCTCGCGATGGCTAGCTTCTCTAGGACGAGGCGCGTTCAAGCGGCCACACGAGACCGTCACTTGGCAAGGGGCGCTATACAGCATCCAAACGCAGCTAAAACTTCCATTGCACGTCGGTGCGCTCACCGCTTTGGAGATGCTTGGGCACGGGCACTATGTGCGCTTCGTCCATTCGAAGGCCTACCTTGTTTCGCCCCTGAAAACCGCCCTTCCCCTCTGGTTCAAAACGCATTGGGGCGAAGAGATACGGCACCTTCAAACCAAACTCCTGCCGGAAGGCATGGGCATAACGCAGCAAGAGGCCCCGGAGGGTTTCAAGCTGCAATGCGCAAGCCCGGAGCGGGCGATCCTAGAGCTTCTCCATCTCGCGCCCAAGGAATTTGATTTGATGGAAGCGGCGCTCATCGTCGAGAGCATGACGACGCTGCGGCCGAAGCTCATGCAATCGCTCTTGGAAGCCTGTGAGTCCGTCAAGGTGAAGAGGCTCTTCCTCTACATGGCCGAACGGGCGAACCTCCCCGTCATGCGTCATCTGGATGCGGCGCGCCTCGATCTCGGCACCGGGGATCGCAGCCTCGTGCGCATGGGGCGCTACGTCCCCAAATATAAACTCCTGCTGCCCAAAGCGCTGGTTGCCAATGCCGGCTGATGCATATCGCGATCAAGTCCGGCTCCTTCTCGACCTCCTCCCGCTCGTCATGGCCGAGCCCGTTTTCGCGCTCAAAGGCGGGACGGCGATCAACCTGTTCGAATGGGACATGCCGCGCCTGTCGGTCGACATCGACCTGACCTACCTGCCCAACGCCCATCTGCCGGCCCTCACAACGTGGTCAGTTACAATCGCATCGAGAATTACGGCTTTTACGGCGGCGCGTTCGGATTGGATGGTGCCGCAGTGGAGCTGGATGGCGAGGACCCGACCTTCAACGCGCACGACATCCACATCCATCACAACGTGTCGATCAACACGAAAGGAGGTTTCCTCGAGATCGCGGGCAATTCGCGAGACATCGTCGTCGATCACAATGTGAGTGATGACGTCGACAAATTTGTCGGTACGAACGGCATTCGCAATTTGCGGATCGTGAACAACACGGTCATCCGTACTCGCATCCCGGATATTTCAATGACCGATGTCTGGTCGTTACGCTCGCTCTTCTGGGCTGTCTGCTGGAATGGCTGCAAAGGTGACAGGGACAAGGGTGTCGTGATCGCGGGCAACATTTTCTATGTTGATAAATCGCAGCGAATCTTCCTCAGCGCTGACAATCCCCACGGGTTCATGTCGGCGGTCCACGCAAACAATCTCTACTGGTCGCCCGACGGGGACGCTGCAAAGGTGCTTGGGCAGCCTCTCGGGGACGGTGAAACCGTTGCGAAACCCGTATTCAGAAATCCGGCTGACGGCGATTTTTCGCTTCTCGAAGTGCCGCCCGGAGTGCACGGGACCTACGGCGCCTACGCGCCTGGGACGCGCTCCTGGCAGGCGGGGATTGAACCGCATTCAGGAAGTCTTTCCGACCCGCGCTGATATTGCCCCCGTCCGCTTTCGGCGGTCGACACCAGATATGGCCGCATCACCTTCAACAAGCAGAGCTTGGCGGTCGACTGGATTTCGCGCCTCGCGCGAGCCGCTCAGTGCATCAAGAAAACGGCCCGGGAATTGTCTTCCCGGACCGTTCCGGTCCAGTTGGCTGGCCACGCCAGCCCGGCGACATCCTTAGCCTCGTTCGGGCTCAGGCGGCGGCGGTGGCGGGGGCGGTGGCGGCGGTGGCGGCGGACACATGTCGGTCGCCAGGATCACCGATCCATCCGGGCAGGTCTGCGTCGCCGGTGGTGGCGGCGGAGGCGGAGGCGGTGGAGGCGGTGGGGGAGGCGGCGGCGGCGTGTAGAAGTTATAGGTCAGCGTCGCCAGAAGCGAATGCGAACGGAACTTGCCGCGCGCGATCACGTCATCCTCGGCGTCCAGCGTTTC
>JAJJPO010000142.1:0-3281 GCA_032907585.1 Sphingomonas sp.
GGGGCTCGAGGAAATATCGGTCGTAATCGCCACTGTAATGGTCGCAACGAGCGGCGCGGCACTCGCGGCCGATGCCACGGTCGCGGCGTTCGGCAAGCTGATGGATGTCGCGACCATCGCCACTCCGAACCTTCCCGAGCTGAGGCGCCTGTCAGGCGAAGAGGACGAGGTCGCCGGGGCCCTGAAGCTGGTGTCCGCCCATCGCTGCGCGGTGCTCATCAAGGGAGGTCACGAGGAGGGCAATGCACTCGCCGACGCGCTGATCGAGGAAGACAATATGACCAGCTGGCAGGGCCAGCGCATCGAGACGTCTTCGACCCATGGTACCGGCTGCACCCTTGCGAGCGGCATCGCCTTTTACCTCGGCGCGGGCCTTGGCCTCGCCCAGGCGGTGGAACGGGCAAGGCTGTTCGTTCGAATGGCCCTTCATGAGGCCCCGGGCCTCGGCGGCGGCCATGGACCGCTCGGCCAGCAGGCGGTGCGGTTCGACACCGGGCTTGGCCTTCGCCTCAACCAGGTGACCGTGACCGGCACGGATTTCCCGAAGATGGTGGATTTTTACCGCAAGCTCGGGCTCAAGCAGATCGTGGACAGCCCCGAGAACCAATATGCACGGTTCGAAGCTGGCGGGGTCACTTTCTCGGTCCAATGCGATCCCGAAGCACAAAGCAGCGACACCGTCGCGGTCTATTTCGAATGCGATGATCTTGACGAGCGGGTCGAGCGGCTGGCGAGGGCCGGGCTATTGTTCGAGCACGGCCCGCGCAATCAACCGTGGATGTGGCGCGAGGCCCGGCTTCGTGACCCTGCCGGAAACACCATATTTCTCTACCGGGCCGGGGAGGCGAGGCGCTTCCCGCCCTGGCGCCTCGCGGAATAATCCACAGAATTCAAAAGCAAAGACTGGCGACTCTGCGGTAGCCTGATTAGCATTGCCCCCCGTGAAGCGGCCCTGTTTCAAGCTCGAACTTCCCTATCCCCAGCCGTTGGCAGGAGTCGACGAGGCCGGCTGCGCGCCGCTCGCCGGGCCGGTGGTCGCGGCGGCGGTCGTTCTTGACCGCGAGAAGTTCCCGCGCGGCATCGACGACAGCAAGAAGCTGGATCTCGAGACCCGGGAGTCGATCTTCTCCCGGCTGGAAAAGGTCGCCCTGATCGGCGTTGGCATCGCCTCGGTCGAGGAGATCGACCAGATCAACATCTATTGGGCGAGGATGCTCGCCATGCAGCGCGCGGTAGAAGCCCTCGGGTTCGAGCCGGCATGGATCCTGGTCGACGGCAACGCGACGCCGCGCTGGCAGCGACCGTCCAGGGCCGTAGTAGGCGGCGATGCGAAATGCCGATCCATTGCCGCAGCCTCGATCGTTGCCAAGGTCACCCGCGACCGGATCATGGCCAATTACGCGCTCGACTATCCGGGCTATGGCTGGGAAACGAACCGCGGCTATCCCACGCCGCAACATATACGGGCGATCGAGACGCTCGGCATCACGCCCCACCACCGGCGGAGTTTTTCGAAGGTAAGGGACCAGGTAGAGCAGATGGTGCCTCTGCCGCTCGAATAATTTCAAAGCGAGAGTCTTTGGAGTCACACCACTAGGGATTGAGTCCCCACGGATGGTTGGGACTCAACATGTTGTGCGTGGGAGTCTGGCGGATTCCATTTGTTCTCATCGGCTGTCACGGCTCCCCGGACGAGGTCGCCTTGACCGCGAGTCCGCCCTGACTCATCGAGGTCGTCCAGCAATCGGGATGGGCACAGATGAACATGATTTTGCCGCTTACGGAGAGCCCCAGGCGTTCGCGGGCGCATTCGCCTGCGCGCCGGATGAGCCTTCCGCTCGACACCATCCTCGAGGGCGACTGCATCGCCGAGATGGCGCGGCTTCCCGACAAGTCGGTCGACATGATCTTTGCCGATCCACCTTACAACCTGCAGCTCGGCGGCGACCTGTTCCGACCCGAGGGGAGCAAGGTCGATGCCTGCGACGATGACTGGGACAAGTTCGAAAGCCTTGCTGCCTATGACGACTTCACCCGCGAGTGGCTTGCCGAGGCGCGGCGGATCCTCAAGGACGACGGCACGATCTGGGTGATCGGCAGCTATCACAATATATACCGCGTTGGCTCGCTGCTCCAGGACGCCGACTTCTGGATCCTGAATGACATCGTCTGGCGCAAGGCCAACCCCATGCCCAACTTCCGGGGCACGCGCTTCACCAACGCCCACGAGACGCTGATCTGGTGCGCCAAGGACGAAAAGGCGCGCTACACGTTCAACTACCGGGCAATGAAGGCACTCAACGACGACCTTCAGATGCGCTCGGACTGGGTGCTTCCGATCTGTTCCGGTTCCGAGCGGGTAAAGGACGATGCCGGCGAGAAGGCCCACCCGACGCAAAAGCCGGAATCCTTGCTCTACCGGGTCCTGCTTGCCTGCACCAAGCCTGGCGACGTCGTGCTCGATCCGTTCTTCGGTACCGGCACGACGGGGGCGGTGGCACGTCGCCTCGGACGTCGCTGGATCGGCATCGAGCGCGAGCGCAACTATGTAAAGGTCGCGCTGCAGCGGATCGAGGCGACCTTGCCGCTCGATGAAAGCGCGATGACGGTCATGGCCGACAAGCGCGGCCAGCCGAGGGTTGCGTTCGGGCTGCTGGTCGAAAGCGGGATGGTTCCACCCGGATCGATTCTCACGGATTCGAAGCGACGCTGGTCGGCGCGGGTCAACGCGGACGGGTCGATCTCGTGCGAGGCGAATGCAGGCTCGATCCACAAGGTCGGCGCGGCGCTCCAGTCGGCGCCGTCCTGCAATGGCTGGACTTTCTGGCACGCAGAGATCGAAGGCAGGCTTCAGCCGATTGACGTGTTGCGCCAGAAGCACCTGGCGGCGCTCTAGGCGCCATGCGGACCCTTATCCGGCCAACCGGCTTCGTCGATTCCCCGTTCGGCCATGACGGAAAGGTCGCGCGCCTTGCCGGCGGGCTGAACTGGTTCGGGCTTGTCGAGCTGCTCAAGGTCGAGGGCACAAGGCGCGTCTTCTCGGAAATCGTTCCGGTCGAGGTCCTGGGTGATCGTCTCGATGAGGCGACGGCGGCCGAATGGGCAAGGACCACTGGCACACGCGCACCACTTGTGATGGGCGAGCGTACCATTCGCCTCGACCAGCCGCAGGTGATGGGGATCATCAATACGACTCCCGACAGTTTTTCCGACGGCGGTTCCTATGGCGATGCATCCGCGGCGGCCGAAGCCGGAGCCAGGATGGCGGCGGCAGGCGCATC
>JAJJPO010000143.1:0-3258 GCA_032907585.1 Sphingomonas sp.
GCAAGGGAGACATCAGGCAGATCGGCTCGGGCAACATCGGCGCGACCAACGTCCTGCGCACCGGTTCAAAGGGGCTCGCCGCGGCCACCCTCGCGCTAGACGCCTTGAAGGGCGCTGCTGCCGTTCTCATCGCCAGCCAGCTCTCGCCCGACGCGGCGCGTTTTGCGGCAGCAGGGGCGCTGGGCGGCCACCTGTTCCCGGTCTGGCTCCGGTTCAGGGGCGGCAAGGGGGTTGCGACCATGCTCGGCGTCCTCGTCCCGCTGTTCTGGCCGGCAGCTGCAGTCTATGCGGCGCTCTGGGCCGGGCTCCTTGCCGTGCTGAGGATCAGCTCGGTTGCCGGCATGGTCGCTGCTGCAAGCGCCCCCCTGACTGCCGCGCTGCTCGGCGAACATTCGCTCTTCCCGCTGCTTTTCGGCTTTGCGCTCCTGGTCATTTGGCAGCACCGCCAGAATATCGGCCGCCTGGCCCGCGGCGAAGAGCCGCGGGTCGGCCACAAGCGCTCGCCGCGGCGCGCGACCGCGTGCCGCTGGGCGGAGACGAGCCGCGGGTCGGCCGCAAGGCCTGCGAGCAAAGCGGAATGCAACCACGGGCTCATTGCCCGGCGGCGCAGGCGCATGGTCGGTGACAGTCGGCAGTAGGCCGGAAAGCACCGGCAGGGCTCCAGCGGTGCTTGACGGGTTTTGGGAATGGGCCGGAAAATCGCGTGTACGTACGCAAGGAGTCGATAAGCCTTGAAGCTAGTTGTCGTAGAATCGCCGGCAAAGGCGAAGACCATCGAGAAATATCTGGGGCCTGGCCACAAGGTCCTGGCGAGCTACGGCCATGTGCGCGACCTTCCGGCGAAGGACGGCAGCGTCGACCCTGACAACGGCTTCGCGATGGAATGGGATACCTATCCGGACAAGGCCAAGCAGGTGAAGGCCATCCTCGACGCCGCAAAGCAGGCCGACGCGCTCATCCTCGCGACCGACCCCGACCGCGAGGGCGAGGCGATCAGCTGGCATGTCCAGGAAATCCTGCGCAAGCGAAAGGCGCTTCCGGCACGGGTCGACCGGGTCACGTTCAACGCGATCACCAGGAACGCCGTCACCGAGGCGATGGGCCGGCCACGAGCACTGGATGAGGACCTGATCGACGCATACAGGGCGCGCCGGGCGCTCGACTATCTGGTCGGCTTCACGCTCTCGCCGATCCTCTGGAGAAAGCTGCCGGGCGCCAAGTCGGCAGGACGCGTCCAGTCGGTTGCGCTGAGGCTCGTGGTCGACCGGGAGCGCGAGATCGAGCTCTTCCGGCCGGTGGAATATTGGCAGGTCTCGGCCACTTTCGAATCCGACGGAACGCCGTTCACGGCCCGCCTCGTCGGGCTCGACGGGAAGAAGATCGACCGGCTATCGATCGGCGACAGCGGCAGTGCCGAGGAAGCACGCGAGGTCGTCGAGAACGGCAGGTTCACGGTCACGTCAGTCGATACGAAGCCCGTCTCCAGGAACCCGCCGCCGCCTTTCACCACCTCGACCCTGCAGCAGGAAGCGGCCCGGAAGCTCGGCTTTTCCGCAAGCCACACGATGCGCCTTGCCCAGTCGCTCTACGAAGACGGCCTCATCACCTACATGCGTACTGATGGCGTGCAGATGGCGCCCGAGGCGATCAGCGCTGCCCGGCGGGCGGTCGCCGACCGCTATGACGCCGGTTACCTGCCGGACAAGCCGCGCCAGTACAGCAGCAAGGCCAAGAACGCCCAGGAAGCCCATGAGGCGATCCGTCCGACCGATTTCTCGAAGGACCGGGCAGCCTCGGGCGACCACGCCCGGCTCTACCAGCTGATCTTCAACCGCGCACTTGCAAGCCAGATGGCATCGGCAAGGCTCGAGCGGACGACGGTCGAGCTCGGCGACGGGGCCGGGCGGGCGGTCCTGCGCGCCACCGGGCAGGTCGTTCTCTTTCCCGGCTTCATGGCGCTCTACGACGAGGGCCGCGACGATCCGCAGGACGAGGAAGCAGCGCGCATGCCGCAGCTTCGTCCCGGCGACGCGCCGGTGAAGACGGCGGTCAGTTCGACCCAGCATTTCACCCAGCCGCCGCCGCGCTATTCCGAGGCCAGTCTCGTCAAGCGCCTCGAGGAGCTCGGGATCGGCCGTCCCTCGACCTATGCCGCGACGCTGCAGACCTTGAAGGACCGCGAATATGTTCGGCTCGAAAAGGGCCGCTTCATGCCCGAGGAAAGCGGACGGCTCGTCACCGCCTTTCTCGAGCGATTCTTCGAGCGCTACATCAGCTTCGACTATACCGCGGAACTGGAGGAGGAACTCGACGACGTCTCCGGCGGCCGGCTCGACTGGCAAAAGCTGCTCGACGACTTCTGGCGGGACTTCAAGCCCAAGGCCGGCGAGGTGATGGAGCAGAAGCCGTCGGACGTCACCGCGGCGCTCGACGATTTCCTGTCGCCATGGCTGTTCCCGCAAAAGGAGGACGGAAGCGATCCGCGTCTCTGCCCGCTCTGCGGCAATGGCCGGCTGGGGCTCAGGGGAGGCCGGTTCGGCGCATTCGTTGCCTGCTCCAACTATCCCGAGTGCAAATATACGCGCCGCTTCGGGCAGGGGGAGGAAGCAGCCAGCGAGGGGCCGGCCGAGATCGGCAATGGCATAGTTTTAAAGAGCGGCCGCTTCGGGCCCTACCTGGAGCGCGACGGCGCTCGCGCCTCGATTCCCAAGGATGTCCCGCAGGACGGGCTGACGACGGAGATGGCCGAGCGGCTGCTTTCGCTGCCACGGGAAATCGGGCTCCACCCGGAAACCGGCAAGCCGATCATTGCCTCGATCGGGCGCTATGGCCCCTATCTGCAGCATGACGGCAAATATGCCCGGCTGGGTTCGACTGCCGAGGTGTTCGATACCGGCATGAACGCGGCAGTGGTGAAGCTCGCCGAGGCCGCGAGCGGCAACCGGTCACGCGGCTCGCGCGAGCCGATCGCCGTTCTTGGCCGACACCCGGGAAGCGACAAGGAAATCAAGGTGATGGAAGGCCGTTTCGGGCCCTATGTCAGCGATGGCGCCGTCCATGCGACCTTGCCGAAAAGCGCCGAGCCCTCCTCCGTTACGCTGGAAGAGGCAATCGCGCTCATCGATGCCAAGGCCGCCAAGGGGCCGGCCAAGTCGAAGCGCAAGGCCCCTGCAAGGAAGAAGAAGGCGCCAGCCCGAAAGAAGGCCTAAGCCTGTCCGCACGCCTTGCACTGGGGATCGGCAACGATCTTCATCTGCC
>JAJJPO010000144.1:0-14347 GCA_032907585.1 Sphingomonas sp.
CAGCGCGGTCATGCCGTCGGTCGAGGCAAGGAGCGCTGCCCGCGCCTCGCCTTCCTGGCGCATTTCGCTCTCGTGCTGGAGGTCGACGTAGCGCCGCCAGCCGAACAGGATCAATGCGACGTTGAGGGTGAGCGCGATGAGCGTGACCCGAAGGTTCGCCCCAACGTCGGATTTTGCAAAGGAAAGCCGGTGAAAAAGCTCGGTGCCGTTCCAGATCAGGAGAAACACTGCCGCGATGAGGATGCTGAGGACAATAATGTCCCGCCTCGCGTTGGCGAGTGCAATGCTCTGTTCCCGCAACGCGGACCTCGTGAAATACTGGCGCAGCACGCGGGCAAGATTAAACCCGGTTAGTTAATTTTTTTTCCTCCATTCCGGAGATTTTCCAAGGATATGCCCGCGATGGTTCGAGTTAATGCATATATTCCCGTTTGGGCGGCCGCAGTGCTGGTGATGTGAAGGCTATTTGGCGCGAACGGCGGGAAATTCATTGAAAAGCCAAAGAACGGCTGAAAAAAATTCAAAAACCGGCGGCAGCGCCGCCGGTCGCACCGAAACCCCGCACGCGAATGCATGCGCGAGGCCTGCAGGTTTGGACCGCAAGGCCGTAGAGCCCGCCCCCGGCGGTGGACGCCCAACGGCTCAGATGTATTTGAGCTTGGTGTCTTCGCCTTCTGCTAAGGCGTTTGTATCCTCCAACATGGCGCGCGCACCTTCAAAGCTGCGCCAGTCGATCTTGCCCGTGTAGTTCTGGGCGTTATCGAGCATGCGGATAAGCGGTGCGGTGAGGCCATTCCTGGAAAAGGCCTTGAGCGCCCCGAGATAATCGGTGCGATAGGCAGTCGGGATGATGATCCGCTCCTGGCCTGCCGCCACAAGTTCGGCGTTCATCATGATTCGGGCGGTACGTCCGTTGCCGTCGGCGAAGGGATGAGTTTCGCTGACGATGACCATCATGAACACCGCGCGCTGGAAGGGTTCTTCCAATGCGCGGTAGAACTCGAACCCGCGCTCGAGCGTCCCGTTGACCAGCTCGGGCGCGACGAAAACGGTACTACCCGCCTGGTTGCCTTTGGCCTTGTAGACGCCGGGGTTCTTGTCGGGTCGCGCTTCCATGATGGTGGCATGGCGACGGCGCAAGATCGCCTCAAATTCTTCGCTGCTCGTTGGCAGTGTGCTCATGTCGGCTGTATCGGAAACGATGCGGAAGGTGCCGAGGACGTCATTGGCATCCTCTGGTCTTTCGGTCGGGATTGCGCCCTCAAAGACAATCTCGCGGGCTTCGCGAACGCTGAACTCGGTGCCTTCGATAAAGTTGGAGAAATAGGCTTCGAAGAAGGCCAGATTGGTGGCAGCCTCGCCTGAGGGTGCTGACGCCGGACGGGGTGTCGGGATAGCTTCGCGCAATGCTCCAAACAGCGTTTCAAATAGGGTCAAGCGGTCGGGGTCGTAGGGCTGCCCTATGGCCCGCGCTCTGCCGACTGCGCTCTTTGTCTTGGCCTCCCGCGTCCCAAGGAAGGCGCCGATAAGGTCGTTCAGCGCCTCGTATTCTGCCTCTAGTTCCAAAGTTGACGCAATCGCGCGCGCATCATCGCGCAGCTTGTTGAGTGCGCCTTCGCCTTGGCCACGCAGGAGCGCGTCCAGGCGTTGTTCCAGTTCGCTACGCGTGAGTGTGCGAGGAACTCTTCCGCCGCGCGCGCGCGACGGTTTCATGTTCTCAAGGTAGGCGCGGGGGGTTGATGCGAGCCGTGCGCCGCCGATGAAAGGCTTGTCGCTTTCGATCGCATCCTTGCCCCGCCGGGGGCGCAGCGTCAGTCCGGGAAGCTGGGTTTCGGTTGTCTTGGTTGAGACGAGAAATACCGAGCCATCCTCGGCGGGCTTGTTTTCGAGCGCGGTGCGGTCTGTGATTAGGGCATCCGGGTAGTAACCGGTAATCAGCTGATACCAGTTGCGACGCACGAGCCGCTCGGGATCTTCGGTCAGGTTGCGCGTATAAAGGCGCGAGCCGATCTTGCGCAGCTCGCCGCGCTCGACAGCCTCATACACGGCCTTGGATATCGCCGTGTTGGAGACGAGGACTTCTGGACAAGTGGCGGCGGAAAATTCGGACATTAAGTTAGCCTTGCTCACCCGTTATACCGAATTTTCTAAACGTAAGGAAGCATTTTCCCGAAAAATCAGCATTTAAGAACGTGGGTCAAAGCCCAAAAAAGACGGATAAGAGAGTGCAGACGGGTAGTTTTCCGAATGTCTAGAGCTTAAACATTGAGATATCCGAAGGTTTGCCGACCAGCGCAAACCCAAAGCGAGACTTCGCATTCTATCCCTGTCGCAAACCGATGCCCCAGTGGTGAAATGAATTTCGGGCAAGTAGACCGGTAGCGATGCGATGCTCACGGTCGTGGGCAGAAGATCGCCAGCCCCGTTCCGGGGTTTTTGGGGCCACCGGGCAGCTGTCCGGGGTTTCCTTCCCGAGAAAAAGCCAGGTCGCCGGTTCCGGCTTGGCTGGCAACAATCCGCCGTTCGACGGCATCATGGAAAGTAATGGTGCGGACGGCGGGACTCGAACCCGCACGCCCTTTCGGGCAGAAGATTTTAAGTCTCCAGCGTCTACCGGTTCCGCCACGTCCGCTTGGCCCCAATCTGCTCCCGGACCGGCGGGAGCGCAAATTATTCGGCGTCGCCGTTCAGGTTGAGCCGCTCGCGCATTTCCTTGCCCGGCTTGAAATAGGGAACCTTCTTGGCCCTGACGGACACTGCCTCTCCGGTGCGCGGGTTACGGCCCGTACGTGCATCCCGCTGGCGCGTGGAGAAGGCTCCGAAGCCCCTCAGTTCGACCCGGCCCCCCTTGGCCAGCTGGTCGGTGATGGAATCAAAGAAGGCACTGACCACATTTTCGACCTCCCGCTGGGAGAGATCTGGAAAATCGCTGCACAACTTCTGCACCAGCTCGGATCGGATCATCTCGGTCCTCAAACTATTTCGTGAGTCATGCCGGCCCCCGGCGTCGACCCAGACCCGTATCAGCCTGCCTGCGAAAGGAAAAGGGCGCAGATGCATGACTGCAGCTGCGCCCCTCCCTTGCCTTGGAACGGGAACGCGAAGTTCCCGGGCCGAGATTTACTTCGATTTCTTCGAACTTGCCTCGGCCTTCTCCTTGAGGGCCGCGCCAAGAATGTCGCCGAGCGAGGCACCGCTGTCCGACGATCCATACTGGGCCACCGCCTGCTTCTCCTCGGCGATCTGGAGCGCCTTGATCGAGAAGTTGGGCTTCTTGGAGCGGTCGAAGCCGGTCACGAGGGCATCGAACTTCTGGCCGACCTGGAAGCGCTCGGCGCGCTGTTCGTCGCGGTCGCGGCCAAGGTCGGTGCGCTTGATGAAGCCTGTAGCACCGCCTTCGGCCACCTGGACCTCGAGCCCGCCGTCCTTGACCTCGAGCACTTCGACGGTGACCGTCTCGCCCTTGTTGACGCCGCCCGCGCCGCCGGCGACGACGCCGCCGCGCTCGAGCTGCTTCATGCCAAGGCTGATGCGCTCCTTCTCGACATCGACGTCGAGAACGACGGCCTTGACGGTCTCGCCCTTGCGGTGAAGCGATAGCGCTTCCTCGCCCGAAACACCCCAGGCGATGTCCGACATGTGGACCATGCCGTCGACGTCGCCAGGCAGGCCGACGAACAGGCCGAACTCGGTCGAGTTCTTGACTTCGCCCTCCGGTCGAGCCAACCGGGAACTTCTCTGCAAAGTCGCTCCACGGGTTCGACTGGGCCTGCTTGAGACCGAGCGAAATGCGGCGCTTCTCCTCGTCGACCTCGAGGATCTTGACGTCGACTTCCTGGCTGGTGCTGACGATCTTGCCCGGGTGGACGTTCTTCTTGGTCCAGCTCATCTCGCTGACATGGACCAGGCCTTCGATGCCCGGCTCCAGCTCGACGAAGGCGCCATATTCGGTGATGTTGGTAACGCGGCCCTTGAACACGCCTTCCACCGGATACTTGGCGCCGGCGCCTTCCCACGGATCGCTCTCGAGCTGCTTCATGCCGAGGCTGATGCGCTGGGTCTCGCGGTTGATGCGGATGATCTGCACCTTGACCGTGTCACCAATGGCGATGACTTCGCTCGGGTGCTGGACGCGCTTGTAGCTGATGTCCGTGACGTGCAGCAGGCCATCGATGCCGCCGAGGTCGACGAAAGCACCATAGTCGGTGATGTTCTTGACGACGCCGTCGATCACCTGGCCCTCGTGGAGCGTCTGGATCAGCCCCGAGCGCTGCTCGGCGCGGGTTTCCTCGAGGATGGCACGGCGCGAAACGACGATGTTGCCCCGGCGACGGTCCATCTTGAGGATCTGGAACGGCTGCGGGAGGTCCATCAGCGGCTGGACGTCGCGAACCGGGCGAATATCGACCTGCGAACCCGGCAGGAAGGCCACGGCGCCGCCGAGGTCGACGGTGAAGCCACCCTTCACCCGGCCGAAGATCACGCCATCGACACGGTTGCCGGCCTCGAATTCCTTCTCCAGCTTGTCCCAGGCGGCCTCGCGCCGCGCACGATCGCGGCTGAGCATGGCTTCGCCCTGGGCATTCTCGACGCGGTCGACAAAAACCTCGACCTCGTCACCGACCTTGAGGTCGGCCTTCTGGCCGGGGGCTGCGAATTCGCGCAGAGGAACGCGGCCTTCGCTCTTCAGCCCGACGTCGATGACGGCGAGATCATTTTCGATTGCAGTGATGGTGCCCTTGACGACGCGGCCCTCGAAGGCCTCGTCTTCGCCGCCCAGGCTCTCGTTGAGAAGTGCCGCGAAATCGTCGCGGCTTGGAAATGCCGTGCTGGCCATAAAATCAGATGTCTTTCAGTTTAAGCGTTTCGGCCGCCAGCCGGCCCACCATGGTCGGCTTTCCATCTGGCGGTCTTGGTGAAACCCTTGCCGCCCCCGCGACCCCATGTCGCGAGAGCATCCGCCGAATGACGATCTTGCGATGGCTGCCCGGGCGAAATAGCTTGAGGAAAACCGGGCGACATCGCCTGGAACCCTCATGCGCTCGCCTATGGGACGGGCCACCGCGAGCGATCCCTCACCCGCCGGACGCCGGCGCGCATAGCTTAAGCGGCCCTCCGAGGCAATGCGCGAGAGGAATGCGTGCCCTAGCGCCTGGGCGTCAGCACCGCACCTTGCCCGGCAGCGAAGACGCCCTAAGCTTGCCTGCCTTGATCATGACCATCACTTCAACCGCCGCCTCGACCAAATCTTCCCTCAAGGCTCCCGCGCCTTGAGGACAATTCGCGATCCCGATTGTTTCCTGCGGCAGGGCCTCGAGGAAATCCGTACCCAGTTCAAGCTGCCATCCGCCATGCCGGCCGCTGCCCGGAACGAGGCAGCAGCAGCAGCCCGGCGTGATATCGGTGACCATGTTGACCGGACGGCCATGGCGTTCGTCACCCTCGACCCCTCGAGCTCCACCGACCTTGACCAGGCGTTCGCGATCGAGCCGGCAGGCGGCGACATGCTGCTTCATTATGCCATCGCCGACGTTGGATGGTTCGTGCCCGATGGCGGCGCCATGGACGCCGAGGCCTGGCAGCGCGGCACCTCGCAATATCTTCCCGACGGCAAGGTGCCACTCTATCCGCCGGTGCTCAGCGAGGGCGCAGCGAGCCTCCTCCCGGACGGAGACCGGCCCGCGGTCATCCTGACAGTGAGGGTCGATCCTTCCGGCAAGGCGCTGCTCGACCAGGTCGAGCGCGGGCGAATTCGAAGCCGTGCGAAGCATGGCTATGAAACGGTGAGAGAGGAGGAGCTGCCAGGCGGCTTTGCCGAGCTGACGGGCCGCATCGAGGCGGCCGAGCGCGCCCGCGGCGCGGCCCGGGTCGAGCCGCCCGAGCAGGAAGTGATCGCCGAAAATGGCTGCTTTCGCCTTCAGCTGAGGCCCAAGAGCAAGGCCGAACGGCGCAACGCGGCGCTTTCGCTTGCCGCGAACCTTGCCGTCGCCCAGGCACTTCACTCTGCCGGCACCGGCCTCTTTCGGACGATGGACGAGCCCCGGGAGTGGGCGATCCGGCGCCTTCGAAACAGTGCCAAGGCGCTTGGCATCAGCTGGCCCAAGAAGGAAAGCCTCCAGGAGCTCGAGCGCCGGCTTGATCCCGACCTTCCCGGCGATGCAGCGATGATGCTGGCGATCCGCCGGGCCGGCCATGGCGCTTCCTACGAGCCTTACCGCGAAGGCGAAGTTCCGTGGCACGCCGCGGTCGCTGCAACCTATGCCCATGTGACCGCGCCGCTAAGGCGGCTGGCCGATCGCTACGTGCTCGAGGCGGCGTTGGCGGTCGCCAATGGACGGGCGGTCCCGGAACCTGTCACGGATGCTTTCCAGCACCTGCCGCCCGTCATGGAAAAGGCCGACGGGCTGGCTGGACAGATCGCGAGGGCCGTGATCGACCTCGCCGAGGCAACAAGCCGTCTCGGGCGGGAAGGCGATCTATTCTCTGCCGTCGTCACCGACATCGACGAGCGGGGCGCCAGGATCCAGCTTTGTTCGCCGGCGGTAATCGCCCGGGTAAATACCAATGGCCTCGCGCCAGGCGATGATATCAGGGTTCGACTGGAGAGCGCGGACCCGGTGAAGCGGAGCGTTAGCTTCTCACTTGCCGGCTAGTCTCTGTTCGACGAGTGAAATTGCAGTGGCAATCGACTGGTCAATCGTCATCTCGCTCGTGTCGAGGAGGTCGGCGTCCTCGGCCTTCACCATCGGCGCGGCATCCCGGCCGGCGTCGCGGGCGTCGCGCGCACGGATATCGACCAGCACGTCGTCGAAATGCGCCGGCATGCCGCGGGCAAGCAGTTCCGCCATCCGTCGGCGGGCCCGCACTTCGGCCGTCGCGGTCACGAACAGCTTTGCTGACGCGCCTGGAACGATCACCGTCCCGATGTCCCTTCCATCGAGCACCGCCCCCGAGGCCTGGCCCGCGAAATGGCGTTGCCGGTCGAGCAGTGCCGAGCGAACCGCGGGATAGACCGAGATCCTGCTGGCGATCGATCCGACCGCTTCGCTTCGAAGCTCGGGATCGGAAGGATCCACCTGCGCCACCCCGTCGCAGGCCCGGAGCGCCTCGAACTCGTTTCCAGGATCTCCGCCGAACCGGAACATGGTGAGCGCGACCGCGCGATAGAGCATGCCCGTGTCCATGTGCGGGAGCCCGAAATGGGCCGCGAGCGCCCGGGCAATCGTGCCCTTGCCGCTGGCGGCCGGGCCATCGACCGCGATGATGATTGGAGAGGTCGAACCGTTCATGGCAGCGGCGCTTTGACAGGGGCTTTGCGCTATGGCAAGGCGCGCGCCGATTGCGGCTGGGCCGAAGCAAACCAGCCACCCTCTCATGGAGATATGACCCGATGGTCAAAGCCGAATGGGGCACAAAACGCATCTGTCCCAAATGTTCGACGCGTTTCTACGACCTCACCAAGGAAAACCCGGTAACCTGCATCAGCTGCGGCTACGCCTGGCTTCCGGAACCGGTGCTGAAGTCCAAGCAGCCCCTGCCGTTCGAATCGGCCGCTCCTGAAAAGGCCAAGGAAGACGAGGACCTGGCTGCCGACGAACTGGCAATCGACGACGACGAGGAGCCCAGCGCCGACGAGGAAGTCGATCTCCAGACCGGCGACGAGGATCTTGGCGTCTCGACCGGCGACGACGACGAGGAAAGCTGACGAAAAGCGACCGGAGGGGGAAAATTACCCGTTGGCAGACGGGAAAGCATCCCCTAAAGGCGCCTCCGGACGGGGCCGTAGCTCAGCTGGGAGAGCGTCGCAATGGCATTGCGAAGGTCAGGGGTTCGATCCCCCTCGGCTCCACCATCCGTCCTTATGTGACTGAAAAGCCGCGTCATTCCTCCAGAATGGCGCGGCTTTCGCGTTAGGATGCTTTAAATGCAGCAGACAAGAGCTGGTGAGAGGATCGATCGACTGTTTTCATCGGGCATTTCTGCCCCCGAATACGACATTGACGGGCACATGCGCTGGTCTACACCGCTCCCATGAGACTATTTCTTTTGCTGGCTGCAGCCGGGCTTGCCGGCTGCGCACAGCATGCCGCACCGGTTCAGCCGCACGAGCAGTTCTTCGCCAATGTTTCTCGCCTTTGCGGCCAGGCTTTCGAGGGAAAGGTCACAAGTCCTCCCGTTGAGGCCGATGCGAGCTTCGCTGGCAAGAAGCTCGTCATGCACGTGCAGCACTGCTCACCCGACACGATCCGCATCCCCTTTCACGTCGGAGAAGACAGGTCCCGAACATGGGTGATCAGCCGAACGGACGGCGGGCTCACCCTCAAGCACGACCATCGCCACGAGGACGGCGCTCCCGATGCCCTGACCCAATATGGCGGATCCACAAAAGCGCCCGGCACGATCAGCCGGCAGGAGTTTCCGGCAGATGACTTTTCCCGGGAGCTTTTCATTCGAAACAACATCCCGCAGTCTCTTGCCAATGTCTGGGCACTGGAAAACCGACCCGGGATATTTGCCTACGAGCTTCGACGGCCGGATCGTTTCTTCAGAGTGGAATTCGATCTCACGAAGGTGACGACGTCACCGCCTGATCCCTGGGGATCCTGACGGCGCAATCCAGCATTCATTCACCGAGCAGCGCGTCGGCGAAGCGCCGCCGCCACCACTGGACATCCTCGCTCATGATATTGTCGAACATCGCCTTCCAGCGCCGCTTGCGCTCGTCGAGCGGCATGGCGAGCGCCGTCCGGATCGCGTCGGAAAGCTCCTCCGCGCTGAACGGGTTGACGAGGATCGCGTCCTTCAGCTGGTGGGCGGCGCCCGCAAAGCGCGACAGGATAAGCACCCCCGGGTCATCGGGGTCCTGGGCTGCCACATATTCCTTGGCGACGAGGTTCATTCCGTCGCGAAGCGGGGTCACCAGCGCCATCCTCGAGGCTCGGTAGACGCCTGCGAGCTCGTCTCGCGCATAGCCGTGGTTGACGTAGCGGATCGGGACCCAGTCGAGGTCGGCATGTGCGCCGTTGATCCGGCCGGAAAGCCCTTCGAGCGTCGCCCGGATCTTCTGGTAATTCTCGACGGCGGCCCTGGAGGGAGGAGCGATCTGGAGGAGGAAGACCTCTTTCCTCTCCTCTGGATTTTCGACGAGGAATCGCTCGAAGCCGAGAAATCGCTCTTCGAGACCCTTGGAATAGTCGAGCCGGTCGACACCGACGATCATCGCGCGCCCGTTGGCGCTCCGGCGCATTCGTTCGAACAGTTTCGTGGCCGTCGGGCTCGTCGCGAGCTCCGAGAATTCCCTGGCGTCGATGCCGATCGGGCAGGTGAGGAGGCGGACCTTCCGGTCGCCGACCGTCAGCACCGAATCCTCATGCTCCGCGCCGCACTCGGCGACCGCGAACTCGATGAAGGCCTGTTTCCACTCGTCGGTATGAAAACCGATAACGTCATAGGCGAACATCGTCCTGACGAGGTCCGCCGCGTCGGGGAGCGTCAGCAGCAATCGGCGAGGCGGCCAGGGCGTATGGAGGAAGAAGCCGATCCTGTTGGCGCAGCCACGCTGCCGGAGCTCGTCGCCGAGCGGCAGCATGTGATAGTCCTGCACCCAGACAGAGTCCCTCCGGCTCGATGAGCGGCATGACCGTGTCCGCGAAGCGCTCGTTCGCACGCCGATAGCCGCCGGCGAAATCGCGCTCATATTCGGCGAGATCGATCCGGTAGTGGAAAAGCGGCCACAGGGTCCGGTTGGCGTAACCGTTGTAATATTCATCGACGTCCTGTTCCTCGAGGTCGACGGTCGCTGTCGTGACGTCATGCTCGCGCTCGAAGCTTATCTGCCCGGTGAAGCTGTCGGTGATCTCGCCCGACCAGCCAAACCACAGTCCGCCGGATTCGCGCAGCGCCGAGGTGAGTGCAACGGAAAGACCGCCGTGGGCGCCGGCGGCACCGCCCGTGGCTGCAGCGACGCGATTGGAAATGACGATTAGGCGGCTCACCTGATGGAACTCCATGATTTGCTTAGAAGGACGGCACAGTTGATCATGCCGACAAGGGAATAGGTCTGCGGATAATTGCCCCATAGCTCGCCGTTCGAGGGGTCGATGTCCTCCGAAAGCAGCCCGGCGGCCGTGCGACGCGAAAGCATCTCCTCGAAGAGCGACCTTGCATCGGCTTCGCGCCCGGTCGCGTGGAGCGCCTCGATCAGCCAGAAGGTGCAGACGTTGAACGCCGTCTGCGGCAGGCCGAAATCATCCTCGGTCGCGTAACGCAGCATGTGGCTGCCCCGGCGCAGTCCTTCCTCGACCGCCCGAAGCGTTCCCTGGAATCGTGCATCGCCGGGCCCGAAGAAGCGCAGGTCCAGCAGCTGGATGAGGCTGGCATCGAGGATGTCCCCCTCGAAGATCGCGGACATCGTCTGCTGCCCCTCGCGCCATGCCGCCTCTTCGATCCGCTTGCGGATGGCCCCTGCCCTCTCCTCCCAGAACGTGGCGCGATCATTAAGGCCAAGGGCGCTTGCCGCGAGCGCGAGCCGGTCGCAGGCGGCCCAGCACATTGCCGCGGAATAGGTGTGGACGTGCTTGCGGCCACGAAGCTCCCAGAGCCCCGCGTCGGGAGCATCGTGGAGCTGAAAGGCCCGCTCGCCGACATGCTCGAGCGCGTGGAAATCCTCGATCGTCGCCATGCGCAGCAGCCGGTGGTCGAGAAAGGCCTGGACGTTCGAAAGGACGATCTGGCCGTAGGCGTCGTGCTGGACCTGCTGGTAGGCCTGGTTGCCGACCCGGACGGGGCCCATGCCGCGATAACCCGGGAGGCCGGGCTCGGTCCGCTCTTCGAGGACGGTCTCGCCGCGGACCCCGTAGAGCGGCTGGATATGGCCGCCCCTCGCATCGTCGACGATGTTTCGAAGATAGGTGAGATAGGATTCAAGGACGTCGAGCGCGCCCAGCCGGTTAAGGGCCTGGACCGTGTAATAGGCATCGCGAATCCAGCAGTATCGATAGTCCCAGTTTCGCTCTGATCCGGCGTGCTCGGGGACCGACGTCGTCAGCGCCGCGACGATGGCGCCGGTTTCCTCGTGCTGGCAGAGCTTGAGGCTGATCGCGGCGCGAATGACCGCTTCCTGCCACTCGACCGGGGTTGCAAGCCCCCTCACCCATTCGCGCCACTCCGACTTTGTCTTCGAAAGCATGTCGCTGGCAGAGAGCGAAAGATCGGCGGAGAAGCTCTCGTCGGGCCCGAGGAAGAAGGTCAGCGGCCGCTCGAGCCTGAAGCTTTTCTCGCCGGCGATGAGCCCGACCGGCCCGTCGGTGGTGAGCCGCATCGGCATCGGGCCAAGCGCGTAGCGAAGATGGTTGGTGCCGCCCGGTAGGGGGTTCGCGGGGCTTCCCCACTCGTGGGTCGGCCTTAGCTTCACTGCAATCCTCGGGCTTCCCTGGACCGGCCGGACGATGCGGACAAAGGCGACCGGCCGATAGTGGCGGCCAAGCCTTCGGAACCTCGGGCAGAAATCGATGATCTCGATCGCGCTTCCTGCCTGGTCGGTCTTCCGGGTGACGAGCACGGGCGTGTTCTTGAGATAATGCTGCTCGATCGACGCGCAGTCGTCGAGCGAAATGGCCCAGAAGCCCGCTTCCGGCTGGTCGCCGCCCAGAAGGCTGGAGAAGATGGGGTCACCGTCAACGCGCGGGACACAGGCCCAGACCATGTCGCCCTGGCGGTCGATGAGCGCGCTTACCTGGCAGTTGCCGATCGGCCAAAGGTCGAGCGATCTCATGACAGCTGCTCCATCGCCGCGACGAGCCATGAGCGGACCGCCAGCACGTCCTTCAGGCCAAAGATGGCACCGGTCTTCCGCGGAGGCCCGACGAGGACCCCGGCGCCGCCAAGTTCGCGCACTGCTTCAAATCCATGTTCGTCGGTAAGATCGTCGCCGAGGAAGACGGGCCTGGTCCCGGCAAATGGCGGCCCGGCCATGAATTCGCGAAGGGCGGTTCCCTTGTCGGCGCCAGCGGGTTTCAGTTCGACCAGCATCTTTCCATGCTGCAGTTTCATTCCAAGCTTTTCGGCCGCGCGCCCGGCGGCCTCGAGGCAGTCGGCTTTTGCCGCTGGCGCCAGCCTGAAATGAATGGCGGCGCCCGCCGGTTTTTCCTCGACATGCACTCCAGGGCACCGGGTCTCGAGTAGACGCAGCTCGGCAATTGCCTCGTCCAGCCGGGCATGCCGCTCGATGGCCGGGTAGCTGCCGTCGGGTCCGGGCATCTCGAGGCCATGGCTTCCGCCAATGACGAGTTCGAGCGGGCCAAGGAAACGGCTGACGTCGCCGATCGCGCGCCCGCTCAAGAGCGCCAGGCGTCCGTCCATCCTCTCCTTGAGGCGGGAAAGAAGTGTCAGCAGTTCCTCGCCGACCTCGATGGCATCGGGCCTCGGCGCGAGGTCGACCAGCGTACCATCAAAATCGAGAAACAGGCTTGCTCCGCAAAGCAGGGTCACGGGAGGTTCGGTAAGCGGCATTCATCCCCTCTGAAAAAAGCGCCAAGAAACAGGCAAAAGCTCGCGGGCCCCGGCACGAAAGATTTCGGGCGGCCCGAAAATGCCGGGTCCCTGGTGGAACGGCCGCGATTCTTCGCGCCCGCGGCAGACCAACTCCGAGGAGCCGGATTCGTTCGATTTTTGAGCCGCCGCCCGCGGATTTCTCCGCGAAAGGGAAGGCTGGCGTGCCAGCGATCCCCGCTGTTTCAGGGCTGGCGGTTCTTCCGGATGATCGAGCCGGCTATCAGGAGGAAGGCAATGAGGCGCAGGACGTAGAGCCAGCTTCTCTCCTCTGCCCCGACCGGGGTCAGGGCCAGCAGGGCCTGGACGATGCCGAGGAGCCAGAATGCCGCGGCGAAGGTCAGGAACAGCTGGTCATCGGTCCGGCGCCAGAAGCGCAGGAAGAAAAGGCCGCCGAGCAGGAAGCCCATGGTGATCACGCCGGAAAGGAAATCGCTGATCATCGGCGGCTTACCTCTCCAGGTCCCAGATGAACCCGAACAAAAGAAGGCTGACGCCGGCGAGCGACAGGGTATGGCGAAGCAGCGAGAGATCGCCGTCGGGGATGACCAGAAGGTCGATGATCACGACGAAGCTGTTGGCTGCAAGGAAACCAAAGCAAAGGCCGCTCCACAGCAGGAGCCTCGTTCCTGTCCTCGCATAGCTGCGGGCCAGAAGGAAGGCACACACGCCTCCTGTCAGGAAGCACAGCGTGTAGACGGCGGCTGGAAAGGCATCACTCATTTGTCATCCTTCCTCAGTCGAAATGCGTCGGCAAATGCGGTCAGTCCCGGGTTTAGCGCGGAAATGATGATGCGCCGGACGGCGTTGGGGCTCGTTGCGTAGAAGGACTCGGTCGCCTCCACGAGCTGGTCTGCCCTGCTCTGACCGGCGCTGTAACGGGCCGAGCCGTCCGGCTCGCGGGTGACGAGGCCCACCATCGACAGATTGTCGAGCCCTTGTGACACGACGATGTCGCTGGCGGTCAAGGAGTCGACCATCTCGCGGTGGCTGAGCGATCGGTCCCGGTTGTTGCGCAGGAGAAGCAGGAGTTCGAGAGCCCACACAGACCGGAAAGTAGCACGAACGAAATCCTCTATCTCCTTACGAGCAACCATGTCCTTGAAGGGGCCCTCCCGGCTGGGCAAATGACTTGCAATAAGATTGGTTGCAGGGGCTTTTGCCCGCTGCGACCCCTAGAGGGCAAGGCCCGGAACGCAATTTTCCGTTTAATTTCGGGACACCGGAACGGATCGAACTCTGGTGAATTGGGATCGGTTGGGGGGAGCTGCGTCCTCGCTCCCGCTATTTGGCCGGCCGTGAGGTGTGCAGTGAACGATCAGAGCTCGCGTACGAAGTTTGGCGTTGATCGCCGTGACCTGGTGAACGCGCTTCGGCGATTCCGCCGGGGCGATTTCTCGGTGCGCCTGTCCGAAGACGGCCCGGAGGCCGACAGTGAGATCGCGGTACTGTTCAACGAGGTCGTCAGCCTCAACCAGCAGCTGACCGACGAGTTCGAGCGACTGGCCCGGGTTGTCGGCAAGGAAGGCAAGATCGGGCACCGCGCCCGGGTCCGCGGCGCCTCGGGTGGCTGGGATTCCAAGCTTCGGGCAGTCAACGAGCTCATCGACGACATGGTCCAGCCGATAACGGAAGTCGCCCGGGTCATTGGCTCGGTTGCCAAGGGGGACCTGTCGCAGACGATGGCGGTCGAAATCGACGGCCGGGCCCTTCGCGGCGAGTTCCTTCGCATCGGCAAGGTCGTCAACACGATGGTCGAGCAGCTGGCGTCCTTCGCCTCGGAAGTGACCCGCGTCGC
>JAJJPO010000145.1:0-3242 GCA_032907585.1 Sphingomonas sp.
ATGCAGGCAACAGAAGTCCCGAACATCGACTGGAGCTTGTTGGCTGCAAGCGCATTGATCGGCGGCAGGCCGGCCCAGAGCAGCGCCGGCATCATGACGAGGCCGCCGCCGCCAGCGACCGCGTCGATGAAGCCGGTGAGGACCGCGATCGCGGTCAGCGCGGCAAAGACCCAGGGCTCGATCATGGCCCGGCGCTATAGCGCGGCTGGCCGCCGTTGCGAGCCTTGCCGCTCCGGAGACGGCGAAAAATCGGACTTGCCGGCTTGCCTTTCCCTGCAACCAGGCGAGTAGCCGCGGCTCCTGCAAGCCGCTACGAGCGCGCCCATGACGCGCTTTGATTTCACCATCCACGCGACCGACGGCGCTGCGCGCGCCGGGACCATTGCCATGGCCAGGGGGGAGATAAGGACGCCGGCCTTCATGCCGGTCGGCACCGCTGCCACCGTCAAGGCGATGAAGCCGGAAAGCGTCCGGGCGACCGGGGCCGACATCATCCTTGGCAATACCTATCACCTGATGCTCAGGCCCGGCGCCGAGCGCATTGCCCGCCTCGGCGGCCTTCACCGGTTCATGAAATGGGATCGCCCGATCCTGACCGACAGCGGCGGCTACCAGGTGATGAGCCTCGCCGAGCTGACGAAGCGAACCGAGACCGGCGTATCCTTCCGTTCGCACCTCGACGGGAGCAAGCACCTCCTGACGCCGGAGCGTTCGACCGAGATCCAGCGCCTTTTGGACAGCGACATCATCATGGCCTTCGACGAGCTGGTGCCTACGACCACCAGCCGCGACGTCCAGGCCGAGGCGATGGAACGCTCGATGCGCTGGGCAAGGCGATCGCGCGAAGCCTTCCTCGAGGGAGGCGAACATGCCGAGCGGGCCGCCCAGTTCGGGATCCAGCAGGGCGCGCTTGACGAGGGCCTGCGCAAGGCGTCGGCCGATGCTCTCATCGATATCGGCTTTGACGGCTACGCGATCGGCGGGCTCGCGGTGGGGGAGGGCCAGGAGGCCATGTTCTCGGTGCTCGATTTTGCTCCTGGCCAGCTGCCGGCCGACCGGCCACGCTACCTCATGGGCGTTGGCAAGCCCGACGACATCGTTGGCGCGGTCGAGCGCGGCGTCGACATGTTCGACTGCGTCCTCCCGACGCGCTCGGGACGGACAGGGCAGGCCTTCACCGCCGATGGGCCGATCAATATCCGAAATGCCCGCTTTGCCGAGGACGAGGCACCGATCGAGCCCGATTGTCCGTGCCCGACCTGCGCCACCCATTCGAGGGCCTATGTCCATCACCTCGTCCGCTCAGGCGAGATTCTGGGCGCCATGCTGATGACGGAGCATAACCTGAGCTTCTACCAGCGCCTGATGGAGGGCCTGCGCGAAGCGATCAGGGAAGGAAGGCTTTCTGACCACGTCCGCGCCTTTCGCGAGCGCTATGGCCGCGGAGCCCGGTAGCTGGCGTTAAAAAAGTGCCGCTGGTCAGCCGGCGCTGAACTGCAGGAAACTCGGGACCGGGCCGTTCCAGCTCGGCTTCGCGTCGTCCGCCCTTGCAGGCTCGAGCGGGATCGCCGGCTGTTCGGCCGCTGCCGCCGTTTTTTCCGGTTTCCCGCGGCGCCGGCCCTTTTCCCTGGCGGGCGCCTTTTCCCTTGCCGGCGAGGGAGGGCGGGCCTCCTTTTCTTCCCGCTGGGCTGCGCTCGGGGCTGGGGCTGCTTTGCTGGGGGGAGCGCTTTCCTCGCTTCCGACCCGGGGCAGCTTCAGGCCGGTCAGCTTCTCGATCGCCGCCACCTGGTCGGCATCTTCCCTGGTGGCCAGCGTATAGGCGATGCCCTTGGCGCCGGCCCTGCCGGTGCGGCCGATGCGGTGGACATAGTCGTCGGGCTGCCAGGGCACGTCGAAATTGACGACATGGCTGACGCCCTTGATGTCCAGCCCGCGGGCGGCGACGTCGGAAGCAACCAGGACGTTGATCTCTTCCTGCTTGAACCGGTCAAGCTCGGCGATGCGCGCCGACTGTTCCATGTCGCCATGGATCTGGCCGACGGCAAAGCCCGAACGGCGGAGACTCGTATGAAGCTCGCGCACCGTCGTCTTCTTGTTGCAGAAGATGATCGCGTTCTTGAGCTCGCTTGCGCGCAGGATCGAGCGGAGCGCCTCGCGCTTCTTGTCGGAACGGACGGTGAGCAGCCGCTGCTCGATGTTGAGGTTGGCGCTTGCCGGCCGCGCCACCTCGATGGTCTTCGGGTCGGACAGGAAGCGATCGGCGAGCTTCTTGATCGGCGGCGGCATGGTTGCCGAGAAGAGCAGCGTCTGGCGGGTTTTCGGGAGTTTCGAGCAGATTTCCTCGATGTCGGGGATGAAACCCATGTCGAGCATCCGGTCGGCCTCGTCGATGACGAGGAGGTCGCAGCCGGTTAGAAGTATCTTGCCGCGGCTGAACAGGTCCATCAGCCGTCCCGGCGTCGCGATGAGGACATCGACGCCCTTTTCGAGCGCCTTCACCTGGTCGCCCATCTGCACCCCGCCGATAAGCAGCGCCATCGAGAGCCGGTGATACTTGCCATATTTCTCGAAATTCTCGGCCACCTGCGCTGCAAGCTCTCGCGTCGGCTCGAGGATGAGCGAGCGGGGCATTCGCGCCCGGCTGCGGCCCTCGGCAAGGATGTCGATCATCGGCAGCACGAAGCTCGCGGTCTTGCCGGTCCCCGTCTGGGCGATCCCGACAAGGTCCTTGCCCATCAGCACCGACGGAATCGCGCCCTTCTGGATAGGCGTCGGAACGTCGTAGCCGCTGTCAGTGACTGCGCGCAGCAATTGGTCGGAAAGGCCGAGATCGGCAAAAGACATGAAGTGGTCCGGAAAAAGAATGAATGAGGGCACGACGCTCGTGCAAGGCCGCGCCGAGGGCGCGCTACAAGTTGAAGGGGCAAAATGTCAAGAAATGGCTATTTCCTGTACTGTGGAACAAGCGACCTGAAGCGGTCGATCCGGCAACTTGCGCCGACGCGGGAGCGGATGGTTTCGCGCCCGGCGCAGATGCGATCATCGCTCAGCTGGAAGTAAAAGCCGCTGTAGAAATCGAGCGCCGGGCATGCCTCGTCCATCACCGCCCGGACCCGCTTGCGGTTCTGGAGCATGAAATCGATCGAGGAAGGGCCCGAGAGGCTGGCGCCGGCGATCTTGTCTGCGGCGATGCACTTGGGCCCCTTGTGCTCGACCCAATGGACATGCCTTGGAAGCCTTGG
>JAJJPO010000146.1:0-14102 GCA_032907585.1 Sphingomonas sp.
ATACCGCAAGGAATCGCTGACCTTGAACCCGGACCAGTCGTGCCAGCAGGGTGACCTGACCGGACAGGGCGCTCCGACGCTCCCGGTTGACGGCGAGTTCGACGTCAAGGAAATCTTCGCTGAGACGCAGATCCCGATCGCTCAGAACAGCTTCATCTACGAGCTGTCACTTTCGGCGGGCTATCGTAAGTCCTGGTATTCGACCCACTCGGACCGGCTCGGTGATGATGCGGACCGCAAGTATGACACCGACACCTACAAGGTCGGTCTGGAATTTGCTCCGATCCGCGACGTTCGGTTCCGCGCTGCTTACAACCGGGCGGTTCGCGCACCGAACATCCAGGAGCTGTTCGCACCGCAGTTCGTCGGTCTCGACGGCAGCACCGATCCTTGCGGCGAGCTTGAGGATGCCAACGGCGATCCGCGTCCGGTCGGTCCCAACGACTTCGGCTGCCTGGCGCAGGGCCTCACCGTCGGCCAGAGCCCGACCCGTGGTTGGTCAGCAGCCGACCCTCAACCCGGCAGCCCAGTACAACGGCATGCTCGGCGGTAACCCGGAACTCAATCCGGAGAAGGCAACGACCAAGACGGTCGGCGTCGTGTTCCAGCCGGCGTTTGTTCCGAGGCTTGCCCTCACGGTCGATTGGTGGAACATCAAGATCAAGGATGCCATCCAGGGCTTCGGTGCCGATACCATCCTCCAGGATTGTATCGACAACACGACTGCCTCGACTGTCGCTCCGTCTTGCGCTCTCATCCACCGCAACCCGGCCGGTTCGCTGTGGCTGTCTCCGGACGGCTTCGTCATCGACACGCCGCAGAACGTCGGTGGCATCGAGACGAGCGGCTTCGACTTCAACGGTTCGTACAGCCACCGCCTCGGCGGCCTTGGCAACCTGTCGGCGAGCTTCGTCGGCACCTGGCTGCGGAAGTATGTCACCGACAACGGGCTGGCCGAGCCGTATGACTGCGCGGGCTTCTATGGCTCGACCTGCAGCGGCGGCACCGTCTCGTCGGCGGCTCCGCTACCGAAGTGGCGCCACAAGCTGCGCACCACCCTGCAAATGCCGAGTGGAATTGGCGTCTCGCTGCAGTGGCGCATGATGGGCAAGGTCCAGCATGAGTTCAACAGCAGTGACACCGCGCTAAGCGGAACTCCGCCGCTCGTTGCGGACAAGATCAAGGCGCAGCATTACTTTGATCTTGCTACGACCTTCTCGTTCGGCGACCACTACAACTTCCGCCTGGGCGTGAATAACATCCTCGACAATGATCCGCCGCTGATCTCGTCGGGTGCGGGTAGCTGCCCTGCCGGTCCTTGTAACGGTAACACCTATCCGGGCACCTGGGATGCTCTTGGCCGCTATATCTACGCGGGCATCACTCTCGACTTCTAAGGTACCCGAGAAAACATCAAACGACTGGGGCGGTGGTGAAAACCACCGCCCTTCTTTTTTCCCGGCGGCTTGCATGCCGCCAGCCACATGGGCTTAGTGTTTTACGTGACCACAACCACCGCTACACCCCAGCTCGATCCGGCCACGCTTGCCGCCATCCGCAATTCTCTTGCAGCTGCGCAGCAGGGCCGCATTGGCGATGCCTGCGCGATTGCCGACAAGGCCCTCGAAGAGGGCGGCGACGTCGTTGCTCTCAATGCCATGCTCGGAATGCTGCGCGGGCAGGCCGGCGACCATGATGGCGCCATTCGTAACCTGGAGATTGCGAACGATGCCCGTCCTGGCGACATCCGGATTGCGACCAACCTTGCTACTGCCCTGGCGTCGGCGGGAAGGATGGAAGAGGCATTTAGGGTGGCAATACCTGACCTCGCCTTCGCCGATCCGTCGCTACAGCTAGCGAGGATCAGGGGCCATATCGCCCAGTCGCTCGAGAACCCGGCTCCCGCCGTCGAGGCCTATGAGCATGTCGTGGCCGCGGCCCCGCAGGACTGGGAAAGCTGGAATAATCTTGGAAACGCGAGGCTGATGGCTGGCGAGGTTGCTGAAGGCATCGAGGCGCTTCGCCGCGCAGCGACCCTCAACGACGGCTCGTTGCTGATCCAGCTGAACCTCGCAAAGGCGCTGCGTCACTCGGGCGACTTTGGCGAAGCCGAGAAGATTCTAGAAGCGGCAGCGGCACTGTTTCCGCAGGATACGCAGCCACTCATCGACCTTCACGACCTTCTGAAAGTCAGCGGGCGGAGCGACGAGGAGGTCCTCGAAGTTCTGGAACTCGGCGTAAAGCGCGACAAGAGGAATGTGGAGCTCTTGCTCGCCCTCGCCCGCCAGCACACGCTTCTCCTGCAGATGGATCAGGCCGAAAAGGCATATCGGTCGGTCGTTGCGATCGACCCCGCAAACTCCGAGGCATTCATCGGGCTGGCGACTGTCCATGAGCACAGCAGGCCCGCCGAGCTCGACCGACTGGTCGACGAAGCCGAGAAAAGTTCGGTGGATTCGGGGGCGCTCCACCTACTGAGGGCGATGAGCTTTCGACGAGCGCGTCGCTATGAGGAAGGCCTTGCGGCGCTCGAACAGGTTCCCGAGGAGCTCGCCCCAGCCCGCCGCGAGGATCTTCTCGGCCAGTTCTACGAGGGGCTCGGCCGCCATGACGAGGCTTTTGCGGCTTTCGAGCGGATGAACGAGATCCAGTCAGCGGATCCCTCCATGCCGCTGCTTCGCTCGGAAAGGCTGCGGACACAGCTACGAGAAAGGTTGGCAAGGTTTGACGCGGACTGGGTGAAGAGCTGGAGCGCTCCGCCGATCGAGCCGGAGCTTCCATCGCCAGTCTTCCTGCTGGGCTTTCCGCGGTCGGGAACGACGCTCCTCGACACGATGCTGATGGGCCACCCGGATACGGCCGTCATGGAGGAGCGACCGGTAGTCGGGCATGTCTCCAAGGAAATCGGCAGCTTCGAAGACCTCGCGAGCCTCGACGAGGAGGGCGTCAGGAAGGCGCAGGGCGCCTATTTCGAGGAAGCGCGAAAATATGTCGACCTGGCAAGCGGCCAGCTGATCGTCGACAAGTCCCCGCTCCACCTCAACAGCGTAGCGGTGATCCACCGCCTGTTCCCAAATGCGCGGTACATCTTGGCCCTTCGCCATCCTGCCGACGTGCTGCTCAGCTGCTATTTCAGCAATTTCAGGCTGAACCCGGCCATGTCCAACTTCGTCCGGCTCGACACGGCGGCGGAATTTTACGACCTCAGCTTCCAGAGCTGGACCAGGGCTCGCGAACTGCTCCCCATCAGCGTTCATGAAATCCATTATGAAAAGCTGGTCGAGGATCCCGAGGGCGAGCTGAAGCGGCTGTCGGAAACACTGGGGCTCGCATGGGATCCGGCAATGCTTGACCATACGGCGACGGCCGCGAAGCGGGGCGTCATCAGCACGGCCAGCTATGCCCAGGTCACCGAGCCCATCTACCGGCGCTCCGTCGGGCGCTGGCGCAACTATGAAAAGCAGCTTGAGCCCGTCCTTCCACTCTTGATGCCATGGGCGAAAAAGTTCGGCTATGATCTATAGGCGATGACGACGTCGGAGGCAGTAGAGGCAGACCGGCTGGCAGCCGGTGGCGATCTCGTCGGTGCGGCGAGGCTGCTGGCCCGCCTCGCTGCCGATCAGCCCGACGACATCGCCCTGTGGCTCAAATTGGCTGGGCTGCAGCGGGCACTTGGCAGGGCAGAAGCGTCGCTCGCATCTGTCCACCGCGCCCTTGCGGTCCAGCCGCTCGATTTCACTGCCCTCCTGATGCGGGCAAGCCTGTTGCAAAAGCTTGGCGACCCGGAGGCCGGAGAATCCTGGGGGCATGCGCTGGCGCAACGTCCTGATACCGAGCTGCCGCCACAGCTGGCTTCCGTCGTCGCCACGGCAGAGCAGCATTATGCCGCCTGGCTCGACCAGCGCGAAGCCGAACTCAAGGAGCGGATGGAATCCGCTGAAAACAAGGCCGACCCCGACGAGCGACAAAGGATCGAGCGTTTCCGGTCCAACGTGCTTCGCCGAACTCGCCCCTATCACAGCAACCCGACGCATTATCATTTTCCGTCGCTGCCCGAACGCGAGTTCCATCCAAGGTCATTGTTCCCATGGCTTGAGGAGCTGGAGGCCGCGACCGACGAAATCGCCGCCGAGTGCGAGGCGGTCATGGCTTCCGAACGTGCCGAGCTGGTGCCTTACGTCCAGTATGATGATCACCTGCCAATGGACCAGTGGCGCCCGCTGAACCGCAACCCGGACTGGACCGCGATCCATCTTCTCGAAAAGGGAAGGCAGGTCGAATCCAACGCGCGCCATTGTCCGCGTACGCTGGCATTACTCGGCCGGCTTCCCCAGCCGGTGATGCCCGGTGCCTCGCCCAACGCCATGTTCTCACTGCTGGCGCCCCAGACGGCCATTCCTCCCCACGTCGGGATCAGCAATACGAGGCTGGTCTGCCACCTGCCGCTCGTCATTCCCGAAGGCTGCTGGTTCCGGGTCGGCGCCGAGACGCGATACTGGAAGCGGGGTGAGGCCTTCGTTTTCGACGACACGATCGAGCATGAAGCCCTCAACCCGACCGACAGGCTGCGCATCGTCTTCATTTTCGATGTATGGGCGCCCGATCTTTCCGCGACCGAACGGGAAGCAGTGGCCGCCTTGTTCGGCTCAGCAGAAAATGAGGCACTCGGATTGTGAGGTTCGCCGCCGCGATGGCTGGCCTGGATCGGCGCGGTGAGGACCCCGACCTGCTCGCCGAGATTGCCGAGCTCGCACTTGCTGACGGCGAGGAGCGAGCTGCGCTCGAGGTAATTGTACCGGCGGCCAGCCGCAGCAGCAATGCACGCCTTTGGCAGTGGGCCGGCCTGCTTCATCGTTCGCTTGACGATCGCCGGGCGGCAATTGCCGCTTTCTCCAAGGCTGCGGCGCTTGCGCCGGCGGACGCATCCATCGCCCACGGCCATGCACGGGTCATGCTCGAAGCCGGGGCTGACGCAGTGGGGTTGTTCGAGAGGGCCATGGCGCTTGGGCCTTCGACCGACATTGTACTCGGCCGAACCGCAGCACTGTTCGCCAGGGGGGACGGCGGAGCCGCTGCTGACGAAATGGAGGCCATCCTCGCTGCCAACCCGCTATGGGCCCAGGGCCATGTGCAGTTCGCGCAACTATGTTCGATGATCGGACAGCCCGAGAGGTGCATGAAGACCATCGACCAGGCGCTGTCCGGCCAGCCTGGAGAGATGTCGCTCTGGCAGGCGGCCATCCATATTCTGGCGAGCGCCGGACGAAACGCCGATGCCTGGCATTACGCGGACCGGGCGATCGCCGCCACGGGCAACCCGCCGGCATTCGCGCTCGGCCGGGCTGCTGCCTTGTCCGATGCTGGAGAAACCGTCCTTGCGGAAGGGGCGTTCGAAAGCCTTGGCAAGCCGCTGGCGGTTGACCATGCGATCTACCTGGCCCGGCACCTTATCCGTTCGGGCAGGATAGATGAACTGGCCGAGCTGACCGACCGCTGGATGGATGGCGACAGTGGCCATCTTTTCTGGCCCTATGCCTCGATCTGCTGGCGTCTGACCGGCGATCCTCGCTGGCAGTGGCTCGAAGGCGATCCGCATCTCGTCCAGCTGATCGATCTTCGGGAAAAGCTCCCGTCTCTCGAGGCGCTCGCCGAGAGGCTTCGCCAGCTCCATCGCGGATCGGGGCGTTTCCTGGACCAGTCGGTTCGGGGCGGGACCCAGACCGATGGCCCGCTCCTGTCGAGGATCGAACCTGAAATAGTCGCTTTGCGCTCGGCCATCGCCGATGCGGTGGAAGCCTATCGCGCCCAGCTTCCGCCAGTAGATCCGAGCCATCCCATGTTGCGCCACAAGCGCAGCGGGAACGTGCGCTTTGCCGGCAGCTGGTCGGTGCGCCTTGCCGATGCCGGATTTCATACAGCGCATGTCCATCCGCAAGGCTGGATCAGTTCCGCCTTCTATGTGTCCGTGCCCCGGCTCGATGAAGGGGAGGAAGGGTGGCTGGTGCTGGGCGAGCCGCCAGCTGACCTTGCCTCCGGGCTGGGGCCGCTACGAAAGGTGAGGCGGAGCGAAGGACAGCTGGTACTCTCCCCGTCGATGATGTGGCACGGCACGCTTCCATTCAAGAAGGGCGACCGTATGACCGTCGCCTTTGACGTCGCACCGACCCGCTAAGTGCTGCCCGTTGGTCGAAAAGGGGGTTGCCATGCTAATGATATGCTTCAGGCTAGGCCGATTCGACCAATGTTCGGGGAGTTAAGATGATCGGGAAAATCCTGTCGTTCATGGCTGCGGCCGCCATGGTTTCGGTGACGCCCGCCGTTGCCCAGGCTGCCGATGCAAAGAAGAAGTCCGCCAAGGATCCCAACGAAGTGGTCTGCGAAAAGCAGGAGGTCCTTGGCAGCAGGGTCGCGACCAAGCGGATCTGCATGACCAGGTCGGAATGGGCCGAAAAGCGGCGACTTGAGCGCCTCGAGATAGACAAGGCGCAAGTCAATCGCGGCAGCTGCGAGGGCTGCCAGTAACAGCGAAGGCAAGCAAAGCCGTTGCTTCCTGGAAAACCCCCGCCTTTACGGTAGTGGCCGAGAAAATTTGCCGGTAAGCGGCTGAAATGTCCTCTCGACCACTGCCTGACCGATGGACCGAGGATGCCAGCTGGCTGGCGCAGGCGATTGACCCCCGCGCGGGCCTGATCCGCCTTGTCCGGATGGATGAGGCAGCCTATCGCGGCGCGAGCTTCCTCGACGACCGGATGCTGGGCGCGGGCCTCGAAGCGAGGCTTGCCTCGCTTGCCGAGGCAATGGCCGAGGCCTCCCAAATAGGCAGGGACGATGCTCGGTGGATCTTCCACATCGGGCATGTCGGCTCCACGCTCATTGCAAGGCTGCTCGGGGAACTCGACAATGTCATTTCCATAAGGGAGCCGAGATCGCTTCGGGATCTCATATATGTTCCCCCGGAGGAGCGGGCGGATGTCGCCGCCCGCCTTGGGCGGATGATGTCGCGGACATTCCAGCCGGGGCAGTTCGCGCTGGTCAAGGCCACCAGCTTCGTATCGGAGCTTGCACCGCTCCTCGCTCCTCGGGCTCCAGCCCTTTTTCTTTATGCGTCGCCTCGAAATTACATCGCCGGCATTCTCGCCGGCGAGAATTCGGTGAAGGAACTTGCCGCACTGCACCAGCTGCGTTCCGAGCGCCTGCATGGTCGCGGCATCGAGCTCGTCGGCTATGATGGAAGCAACGCGCATCGTGCAGCGGCGGCCTGGGCCTGCGAAATGACATCGCTCGAATCTGCATTTGACGCCGTTTCCGGAGCGAACATTCTCTGGGCCGATTTTGACGCCATGCTGGATGACATGGTCGGGTGGCTGGGCCGGTGTGCGCGGCACTTCGGATTTGCCGCTCCAGCCGAGCAGGTGAGGGAAGTGGTCGCCGGCCCCTTGATGCGTCGATATTCCAAGGCGCTGGAATATGATTATAGTCCCTCGCTTCGGGCGGAGTTGCTGGACGAGGCGGCCACCCTGCATCGAGCCGAGATTGCCGACGCGCTGAACATGCTCCGCCGGGATGCAGGGCGGGTGCCGATACTGGCGAGGGCGCTCGAACGCGCCGAACGGGAGGGTTGAATGTACCGGGTCCTGCAGCTGCTTAGCGACGGCGAAGTCGCCGAGTGCAAGAGAATTGCGGCCAATACGCAGTTCATCGACGGGCGAGCGACCAACCCGCACAACAAGGCGAAGAACAACCAGCAGCTTCATGACCCGGCGGCAAGCCAGGCCAGCTCCCAGATCATGCTGAAGGCCATGGCACGCAGCGAGGAATTCCGGGAGTTCGCGTTCCCGGTGAAGATCGCGCCGCCGCTCCTCACCAAGTATCAGCCCGGTCAATATTATGGGGCCCATGCGGACGCTGCGTTCATCAATCTCGGAAACCAGCTGATCCGGAGCGACCTTAGCTGCACCATCTTCCTCAACGAGCCCGAGAGCTATGAAGGCGGAGCGCTGCTGGTAAGGCTCGGCGACTCCGCGATGAAATTCAAGCTTCGCCCGGGCCAGGCAATCATCTACCCCTCGGACACGTTCCACGAGGTCGAGCGAGTGACCAAGGGCGAGCGGCTCGTCGCGATCACCTTCATCCAGAGCCAGGTGAAGGACCCGTTCCGGCGGAACCTCCTGTTTGACCTCAACGAGGTCGCCGCGCTCGAAGGGCTCACCATGAAGCCGGAGAATTTCGCGAGGCTCCAGCTCGTCCAGTCGAACCTCCTTCGCCACTGGAGCGAAACCTCCTGACGCGGACGCGCGTTCGTCGAAAAGGACTCTCCTTCGGCGTTGCGCTGAGGCACAATGGCTGCCGCATCTCTTGGCAATAGTCGTGGGGGCGTACCGAAGGAGGTAGCGATGCGCATCGGTCCGGTTTCAATGCTGCTGCTGCTTTGCGCGGGGCTCGGCTCGACCCCGTCGCTTGCGAAGGACGACAAGCCCGGCAAGACAAAAGACCCCAACGAGGTCGTTTGCGAGAAGCAGTCGATCATTGGAAGTCGCCTTGCAACGCGGAGGGTCTGCGCGACCCGGGCCGAGTGGGCGGAGAAGCGCCGCCTCGACAAGGAAGCGATCGACCAGGGACAGCGCTCCGCCTGCATGGTCACGACCACCAGCAGCAGCGGCCGGGCAAGCTGCTAGGACAGTCAGGCTGCCTCTTCGGCCGGGGTTACGGAGGGCGTGAGGACGAGTTTCCCGTCGCCCTCTTCGACTGCCACCGTCGAACCGTCATGGACCCGGCCGGCCAATATCTCGTCGGCCAGCGGGTCCTGCAGATATTTCTGAACGGCACGCTTCAGCGGGCGTGCGCCATAGACCGGGTCATAGCCGACCCTGCCGAGCCAGGACCTCGCGGCCTCGCTGAGCTCCAGCCGGATCTTGCGGTCCTCGAGTAGCTTCTGGAGCCTTTGCACCTGGATGTCGACGATCGGACCCATGTGGGAAGCCGAGAGTCGATGGAAGAGGATGATCTCGTCGAGCCGGTTGAGGAACTCGGGCCGGAAATGGGCCCGGACGACCTCCATGACCTGCGCCTCGACATTGGTCGGGTTCTCGTCCTCGCCGAGCGAGGCGAGATATTGGGAGCCAAGGTTCGAGGTGAGGATGATGATGGTGTTGGTGAAGTCGACGGTTCGACCCTGGCCATCGGTCAGCCGCCCGTCATCGAGCACCTGGAGGAGAATATTGAAGACGTCGCCATGCGCCTTCTCGACCTCGTCGAACAGGACGACCTGGTAGGGGCGTCGCCGGACAGCCTCGGTCAGCACGCCGCCCTCTTCGTAGCCGACATATCCCGGCGGAGCGCCGATCAGCCGGGCCACGGCATGCTTTTCCATGAACTCCGACATGTCGATCCTGACCATTGCCTGGGGATCGTCGAACAGGAATTCGGCAAGCGCCTTGGTGAGCTCGGTCTTGCCGACGCCGGTCGGCCCGAGAAACAGGAATGAGCCGAGCGGCCGGTTCGGGTCCTGGAGCCCTGCCCGTGCCCGACGCACGGCCGCCGAGACCGCTTTCACGGCCTCCTGCTGGCCGATGACCCGGGCGCCGATCGCGTCTTCCATGCCGAGCAGCTTCTCGCGTTCACCCTCCATCATCCGCTCGACCGGGATCCCGGTCCAGCGGCTGACGACCGCGCCGATGTCCTGGTCAGTGACTTCCTCGCGCAGCATGGCGCCCTTGGAAGCCTGGGCGGCCTCGGCGAGCTTCTTCTCCAGTTCGGGAATGCGGCCATATTGGAGCTCGCCGGCCTTGGCGAGGTCACCGGTGCGCTGCGCCTGTTCGAGCTCGATCCGGGCCGCGTCGAGCTGTTCCTTGACCTTCGCTTCCCCGGCGATCTTTTCCTTCTCGGCCTGCCAGCGGGTGGTAAGCTCCGCCGACTGCTGCTCGAGGTTCGCAAGCTCTTCCTCTAGCGCCTTCAGCCTCTCCTTGGAGGGCGCGTCACTCTCCTTCTTCAGCGCCTCGCGCTCGATCTTCAGCTGGATGATCCGCCGGTCGAGGTTTTCGATCTCCTCTGGCTTGGATTCCACTTCCATCCGGATCCTGCTCGCGGCCTCGTCCATGAGGTCGATTGCCTTGTCGGGAAGGAAGCGGTCGGTGATGTAGCGGTTGCTCAAGGTGGCAGCGGCGACGATCGCGGCATCGGTAATGCGCACGCCATGGTGAAGCTCATATTTCTCCTTGAGCCCGCGAAGGATGGAAATCGTGTCGGCAACCGTTGGTTCGCCGACGAACACCGGCTGGAAGCGGCGCTCGAGCGCTGCGTCCTTCTCGACATGCTTTCGATACTCATCGAGCGTGGTCGCGCCGATGCAGTGAAGCTCGCCCCTGGCAAGGGCGGGTTTCAGCAGGTTGGAGGCGTCCATGGCGCCTTCCGACTTTCCGGCACCGACGAGCGTGTGCATCTCGTCGATGAACAGGATGATGTCGCCGCTGGCCTGCTTCACCTCGTCGAGCACGCCTTTCAGCCGCTCCTCGAACTCGCCGCGATACTTCGCACCCGCAATGAGCGAGCCCATGTCGAGCGACAGCAGGCGGCGGTCCTTCAATCCGTCGGGAACGTCGCCATTGGCGATCCTGAGCGCCAGCCCCTCGGCGATGGCGGTCTTGCCGACGCCGGGCTCGCCGATCAGCACGGGGTTGTTCTTGGTCCTCCGGGCAAGGACCTGGATGGTTCGCCGGATTTCCTCGTCGCGACCGATTACCGGGTCGAGCTTGCCTTCGCGGGCCGCGGCGGTGAGGTCGCGAGCATATTTCTTGAGCGCGTCATAGCGGTCCTCGGCGCCCTGCGTGTCCGCCGTGCGGCCACCGCGCAGCTTCTCGATCGCGGCATTGAGCTTCTGTGGCGTGAGGCCGGCGCGCGCGAGCGCGCCGCCCAGCTCCGTATCCTTGGCGAGCGCCATCGCCAGCAGGATGCGCTCGACCGTCACATAGCTGTCGCCGGCCCTGGTCGCGACTTCCTGCGCCTGGTCGAGCAGGCGGATAAGATCGCCGTCGATGCCCGGTGCCTGGGTCGCGCCGCTCCCCGTCACCGAAGGCTGCTTCGCCACCAGCGCGTCGACTTCCTGGCGCGCGCGCGCGCCGTCGCCGCCGCTGGCATTGATGAGGCCAACGGCCATGCCCTGCTCATCGTCGAGCAGCGCCTTGGCATAATGGGCGGGCGTAATCCGCTGGTGGTGCTCGCGGACCGCTATTGTCTGCGCTGCCTGGAGAAAGCCCCGGGCGCGGTCGGTCAGTTTCTCAAGATCCATGACTTCCCCTCGATTTCAGCGCCCATGTGGTGTGTCAATGGCGCAACACAAGGGTCAGCGCTGCGCTGGCATTGGCTGGATTGCGGGCGGCGCCGCGGCGACATGGGGCGGCTCCATCTGGAAGGGCATCGGACCTTCGGCGAGTACTGCCGTGCAGCCCCGCCCTCCGAGCGATCCTGCCATGCCCCACTCGCGAAATTTCCTGGCATCGATGTGGAAGCGGATGCCCTTGTAGAGCCCGAGGCCCACGAGAAATCTTGGTCCACTCAACTGGTGGATCTGGCACAGCCTGGTCATCAAGGCTTCCCGGGTGATGGGTCGCAACGGCACCATGTCAATCGCGCCAAGCTCGAGGTGCGTGCTCTGCCGGGCTCCGCCGGCGCAGCTGTTCAGAAAGGAATTGCGATAGACGGACACGACTTCGACCGGGCCAATCCGCGGCGTCACATAGGTCCCGACATAGCGTAGCGCAGCAACGATGTTTGGCCAGGAACTCGTGGGAGGAATCTCGTAGGGCTCCGCGCCGCATCTTTGCCAGTCCGTCGCGGTTCGAAGCAATTGCCAGGTCGGGACCACTCCGCCGACGCCGTTGGTGGTGAGATAGTCGTGGAACGCCTTCACGTAGAGCGGCCGCCAGCTGGCCGCCCCGACCCAGTTTTGGTAGCCTGGCTCGTCCTGGCCGGCGGTGACATAGGGCGCGGCCGGGTTCCACTGCGGCTGCTGCGCGAAAGCCGGGACTGCAAACCATATTGCCAGGATGGCGAGCCAGCGGACCATTTCTGCATTGAAACCCGACAGCGATTGAAATGCAACGGCCGGCACTTCATCTTGGGTTCCATGCAACGGCCAATTGACGTCGACCTGCCGCACCAGCTTGGCCGTGAAGAGGCCAGGCGGCGCATTGCCGGCAATTTCCACAAGCTGCGCGACCATATCCCGGGTGGGGCCAGTCACATCGAAGAACGCTGGACGGGCGACCGGCTCGACCTCAAGGTTCATGCCATGGGCCAGGCGGTCGATGCCCAGATCGATGTCGAGGACGACAAGGTCCATTGCCGCATCCAGCTTCCTGGCATGCTGTCGCTGTTCGCAGCCCCGATCGAGGCAATGCTGAAAGCCAAGGGCAGCGACTTGCTGCTTGAGGACAAGCGCGACTAGGCTCCGCTCAAACAGCCGGGGGAGTCGCATGCGACATTTCGCAATCGTGGGGTCGGGTCCAGCGGGCTTTTATACCGCCGAGGCACTCGCCAAGGCATATGGCGGGCAGGCCCGGATCGACATTTTCGATCGCTACCCCGTGCCTTACGGCCTGATCCGTTTCGGCGTCGCCCCCGACCACCAGTCCCTGAAGGCGGTTTCCAGGCGCTATGACGCGGTCGCCGACAGTGAGAACGTCCGTTTTCATGGCAATATTGCTCTGGGAAAGGACATCTCGGCCGCGGAACTCGCCGATTTCTATGACGCGGTGGTGCTTGCAACCGGCGCTCCGCACGATCGCAGGCTCGGCATCGAGGGCGAGGAGCTACCCGGCGTCGTCGGTTCCGCGCAGTTCGTCGGCTGGTACAATGGCCATCCGGACTTCGCCGGGCTGAAGCCGCCTCTCGACGGGGCAAGCGCGGTTGTAATCGGCAACGGCAACGTGGCGCTGGACTGCGCCCGGATCCTTGCAAAGACCCACCATGAATTCGAGGGGTCCGACATCGTCGCCCATGCGCTGGACGCGCTCGATCATTCTTCGATCCGGGATATCTGCCTGCTCGGGCGCCGGGGCCCGCACCAGATCTCGATGACGCCGAAGGAACTTGGCGAGCTCGGTCATCTCGAAGCGGCAACGCCGGTGGTCGACATCGGCGACTTTCCACCGGTCGAGGCCGATGACGCGCTCGAGCCCGGGCATCGCAAGTCCATCAGCATCCTTCGCGAGTTTGCCGCAGCAGGGCCCGATGGGGCCAAGCCCAGGCGGATCCTGTTCGATTTTTTTGCAAAACCGGTGCGGATCGAGGGCAATGGCCGGGTGGAGAGGGTCGTCGTCGAGAGAACCGAGCTCGATGAACATGGAGCTGCCAAGGGTACCGGTCAGACCTACGAGGTACCCGCGAGCCTCGTCATCACCTCGATCGGTTACCAGACGCCGCCAATAGAGGGCGTTCCCTATGACGAGCGCCGGGGCAAATTTGCCAACGACGAGGGCAGGATCGGCGAAGGGCTGTACGCGGTTGGCTGGGCGAGGCGCGGACCGACGGGAACGATCGGCACCAATCGCCCCGACGGCTACGAGGTGGCGGAGCTCGTGGCCGGCGAGATGCCACCCGGGTCAGACGGGGGCAAGGTGGGCTGGGAAGGCCTTCGGCAGCTGCTGGAAGGGCGCGGCGTCGAGGCGACCAGCTTCGATGACTGGCGGGAAATCGAGGCAGCCGAAGTGGCCGCAGCCCGTCCAGGATCTCCCCGCGAGAAACTGGTTCGGCACGAGGATTGGCTAAAAATTCTGGGTCGGTGAGTGTGCGACTTGCGCAAACCAAACTCGCCGGTTAGGAGGCCGCTCGCCCTGCACCGGACACGCAAGTGTCCGGGAGCCCGGTCGGGGAGTAGCTCAGCCTGGTAGAGCACTGTCTTCGGGAGGCAGGGGCCGGAGGTTCGAATCCTCTCTCCCCGACCAATTTCAATGACTTAGCTGTGATCAAGGACAGGGGTTCAGGCACCCCTGAGCCTATCAGGGGCCTTTCGGAGAACTGTCGCGCCAGACCTTTTTGGTGGCTTGCCGGGATGATTGGCTTTGCGCAAGCGGCCGCGAACGAGCGACCGCCTCGGCCAATCACTC
>JAJJPO010000147.1:0-45764 GCA_032907585.1 Sphingomonas sp.
GGGAGGCAGCAGTGAGGAAGATCCTGCTCGCACTCTTGTCGCTGGCCACCGCTTCGATCGCTGGCCCTGCCGTGGCGCAGGACCCGGCGGCGATACTCGAGGCGCGGCGCGCGGGCCTCATCGGCGAGCGCTATGACGGATATCTTGGAATTGTCAGCCCGGCCGCCTCGGCCGAGCTTCGCCGCCAGGTTGGCGCGGTGAATATCCGCCGTCGATCACTCTATTCGAACCTTGCAGCGAAACGCGGCGTCAGCCCTTCGGAGGTGGGGATCACGGCCGCCTGCAGCCTGCTACGCCGCATCACTGTCGGCGAATATTATCTTCTCGGCGAAGGCGGGTGGCGCCGGGTCGAGCCCGGCCGGTCGCCACTACCAGGCTATTGCGTCTGAGCGATCTCGAACCCGCCGCGATATTCCTTCCGGATCCCGGCCACCAGCTCGGGCGTCACGGCAAGTTCAATCTCATAGCTGCCCTCGGCCCATGGCCCGGCCACGTAAGGCGAAGCCATGAGCAGCAGTTTTTCGAAACGGCGGTTGCCGTCACTGTCCGCCGGGATGATCGCGATGTCATCGAGCGACGGGCAATCGTCGAAAATTCCCCCTTCGCCGGCCGGCTGCCCCCTCTTTTCCTCGCGGGCGGCATTGAGCGCGTCGCACCAGCGCTGGGTAAGCAGCCGGTCCATGTTGGCCGGGGCAGCAAAGAGCTCGGCTGGCCTGATCTCCCTTGCCGCCAATCGATCCCACAGGATCGACCCGATGGTGAACGCGCCATGTGCGCCGCCGGTATAGGATGAGCGCTCGGTCAACAGGCTGAGCAGCTGGCCTGACTGGCCTGCCGTCTGGTGATCAATCGCGGCCATGTGGCCGTGGAACTCGATGCCTTCCCGTTCGCGAAAGCTGCGATCTTCCTCGGCGCCGGCTTCCAGTTCACGCTTCAGGCGGTCCATATCGATGCGAAATCGCTCGACCAGCCCGGGCACGGCCGCGGCTTCGGCGGACCAGGCATAGCGAAACTCGACAAGCTGGTTCTTCTCCACTGCAACGAACGGACGGGCAGGGCTCTCCGCGGCGGGCGGCGCTGCCACCGCTTCATTGCCGGCGGGAGGAGCCTCGCCGCAGGCCGTCAGCAGGGCCAGGATGAGGGAAAAGAATTTCATGTGGGCCGATACATGCCATGCGGGGGTGCGAGGGCCAAGCCGCAGGCAAGTTTCCGCCCTGTCTGCCGATCCGGCCAACTGGTCCTGGATCTCGGCCCATGCCGTGGCTTGCTCGACAGGCGGTACTTCGCAGCTGCCGGCCGATGGCCCCCCGGGGAGTCTCATATGTACTGAACCCGGACACTCGGTTGACTATTGTCATGCCCCTTCATAAAGGGGCCGCGCCTTGGCGGGCTCGTTGGCCGCCATGTTCCTTGCCTTTTGCGCCCGCTTCATGAAGCGCTGGCGCTCAGCTGAAGGAGACGGGACATGATGGATGACGAGACCGGACAGGAACCGAAGTCTCCGCAGGATGCACGGCTCGATTCGCTCGAAGAGCGACTCCACCGCGCGCAGGTCCGGGAGACGGAGCGGACCGGCCAGGCGCGGCCGACGGATGCCAATGAGCAGCTCGGCCAGCGCGTCCTGTCCTATCTGCTCGGGGGCCTGTTGGGCGGGACCCTGCTGGGCTGGCTGGCAGACGGCTGGTTCGGGACGGGTCACACGCTGCTGATCGTCGGCATGGTCCTCGGGATCGTGGGGGCGTTCTGGAGCATCTGGAAGATTTCTAACCGGCGTCCCTGACGGGGCGCCTTGAAACTGGACTAGAGGGACAACAGCGTGGCAGCCGAAAGCGGCAACGTCGATCCGATGCACCAATTCCTGGTCGAGCCCCTGTTCGGGCACAGCTGGGAAATTGCGGGCCATTCGATCGCCTTCACCAACAGCGCCGCCTGGATGGCCGCCACCCTCATTGCCCTGTGGGTTTTCATGATGGGCGGCATGAAGCGGGAGCTGGTTCCCGGCCGCTGGCAGATGGCGGTGGAAGGGTTCACCGGCTTCATCACCGACATGATGGACACCAGCATCGGCCCCAAGGGCCGGCGGTTCGTCCCTTATGTCTTCTCGCTGTTCATGTTCATCCTGTTCGCCAACCTCCTTGGAATGCTTCCAACGGCGTTGTTCGGCGTCAACGCGTTCACCGTGACCAGCCACCTTACCGTGACCGGTGTCCTCGCGATCCTGAGTTTCGCGATCGTGCTGGTCGTCGGCTTTGCAAAGCACGGCCTCCACTTCTTCTCGCTGTTCATCCCCCATGGCACGCCGACGGTCATGATCCCGCTGATCTTCGCGGTGGAGCTGCTGAGCTTCCTCATCCGCCCCTTCAGCCTTGGTCTGCGACTGTTCGTTGCGATGACCGCCGGACACGTTCTGCTGAAGGTGCTCGCGGGCTTCGTCATCAGCGGCACCAACTCGGGTGACCTGCTGATCGGCCCTATCGTCGTTCTACCAAGCTTTGCACTGATGATCGGCATCAGCGTTCTCGAACTGCTGGTTGCCGCGATCCAGGCCTATGTCTTCGCCCTGCTCACATCGCTTTACCTCAACGATGCGATCAATCTTCACTAAGCATTTTTCCTAAGGAGTTAATCATGGACCCTCAATCGGCTGCTCTCATCGGTGCAGGTCTCGCCGCAGTTGGTGCCGGCATGGCCGCCATCGGCGTCGGCAACGTCTTCGGCTCGTTCCTCGAGAGCGCGCTTCGCAACCCGGCGGCCGCTGATGGCCAGCAGGGCCGCCTGTTCATCGGCTTCGCCGCCGCCGAACTTCTCGGCCTGCTCTCGTTCCTCATCGCCATCCTGCTTTACCTCAAGGCTTAAGGTCGGGATTCGAAAGGTCGGCCAATGCCTCAATTCGACCAGATCAGCGAAATCTTCGCGTCACAGCTGTTCTGGCTGCTGATCTTCTTCGGGACGATCCTCGTCGTCATCGGATATGGCATGCTGCCCAAGATCCAGGCGACGGTCGACGAGCGGGATTCGAAGATCGCCGCTGACCTCAAGGCCGCCGAGGGCGCCCGCGAGGATGCCGACCGGCTCGAGGAAGCCTATCGGGAAGGGATCGACAAGGGTCGCGCAGAGGCGGCGAAGCTCGCCGCCGATGCCAAGGCCGAGGCAGCGAAATCAACCGAGGCGGCCGTCGCCAAGGCCGACAAGGCGATCCTGGCAAAGATCGACAAGGCAAGTGCCAGGATCGGCGAAGCCCGTGCCGCGGCACTGGCCGAGATCGAAACCGTCGCGGCCGACGCGGCTTCGCAGATGGTGAGTCGCGTCGCCGGCCTCAGCATCGATGAAAAGGCAGCCCGGGGCGCGGTTGCCAAGGAACTGGCCAATGGCTGAACCGACCGTTTCGCACATCCCCGCCGGGGAAGCCCACGCCGAGCCGACGATCGGCGGCGTGGTCGACGCGACCGTCATCGTCGCCCTGGCAATGGCGGTGGTTATCTTCCTCCTCATCTGGAAGAAGGTGCCCGGCGCAATTGGCCGGAGCCTCGACCGGAAGATCGACGCGATCCGCGAGCAGCTTGCAGAAGCGGAATCCCTGCGCCGGGACGCAGAGGCGCTTAAGGCCGAATATGAGGCTAAGGCCGCCGCTGCCGACCAGGAGGCCGCGGCAATGGTCGAGCGTGCCCGTCACGAGGCCGTCGCCATCGTCGACAAGGCATCGAAGGATGCCGCGGCGCTGGTCGAGCGCCGCCAGGCCATGGCCGAAGCGAAGATCGCCGCGGAAGAGCGCGCCGCGATCGACGAGCTGCGCGCCACTGCAGCGCGCGCTGCAACCGCTGCGGCGGCGAGGCTCATCGCCGAGCGCAACGACGCCGCGACGGACAAGAAGCTCGTCGACGAGGCAATCAGCTCGCTGTCACGGTAAGTGCAGCCCCGGCCAGTGGCCGGGGCCAGCCATCCTACTGCTGGTGCTGCCCGCCTCGTGCGCTGACCCCTTCCAGGGCCTGCTCGGCGCTGTCGCCCCGGGTTTCGCGGGCGAGATCTCCGAGACTGACGATGCCGACGAGATTTTCCTCGGCGTCGATCACCGGCAGGCGCCGCACCTGCTCGTCGCTCATGCGCCTCGCGACCTCGTCGACATCGTCGTCGGCCCGGGCACAGATGATGTCCTTGCTCATCAATTCGCTCACCGGTGTCGACGGATCCCGGCCCTCGGCTACGCCCCGGACGGCAATATCGCGGTCGGTGATCATGCCGATTACCCGCTGGCCGTCGCATACCGGGATAGAGCCGGCGTCGGCCCGGAGCATGAAGCTTGCTGCCTCGCGAGCAGTCTGATCCGCTCTGACGGTCTCAAGCTCGGTGGTCATTACCTCGCTGACTTTCATGGTGGCCCTCCATTGGTGATCCCTGTGCCCGGAAACGAACCGGGGGGAGCCACCGTTCCGGGCGCTAGGGAACATTCTCCGTCAGCAGGTCATAGGTCGCGACCAGCTCGTCATCCTGGTTGAAGATTTCCACGGCCCAGCGAACCACGCCGGTTTCCTCGCTTTTCAGGCTCTTGGCCCGGACGGTGAGCTCGACCCTCATGGAATCGCCCGGATAAAGCGGGTTGAGGAAGCGAAGGTTCTCGAGGCCGGTATTGGCAAGCACGGGGCCCGGGTCGGGATCCACGAACAGGCCCGCGGCAAAGCTTAGGATGAGATAGCCGTGGGCGACGCGGCCCTCGAATATCGGCGAGGCCTTTGCGGCCTCCTCGTCCATGTGGGCGTAGAATGTGTCGCCGGTGAAATGTGCAAAATGCTCGATGTCCTCGAGCGTCACGGTCCTGGACCTGGTTTTCAGCGTGTCTCCGAGGTGAAGTTCGGACATCCGCCGGCGGAACGGGTGGACATCTACCAGCTTCTTGGGTGCACCCGGGATATATTGCTCGCTGATCGCCGCTATCATCGCCGGCGTGGACTGGATCGCGGTCCGCTGCATGTAATGCTTGACGCCGCGAACGCCGCCCATCTCCTCGCTTCCGCCCGCCCGGCCCGGCCCGCCGTGAACGAGGACCGGAAGCGGTGAGCCATGGCCGGTACTCTCCGCGGCATTGTCGCGATTGAGCACCAGCATCCGCCCATGATAGGCGGCCGACCCCTGGATGAAGTCGCGCGCTGCCTCCTGGGAGCGGGTAAACAGCGACAGTGCAAGGCTGCCCATTCCCCGGTTGGCAAGGGAAATGGCGTCGGCGAGGTCGCGGTAAGGCATTACCGTCGATACGGGGCCGAATGCCTCGACGTCATGCACGGCACTATTGGACCATGGTTCATCGCTTCTGAGCAGGACCGGCTGCATGAAGGCGCCGCCAGCGGGGCCCAGCTCCGCGTCGGGATCGCCGGCGACGATCCTCGCACCGCTGGCAGTGAGCCTTGCAATCTGGCTGCGGACATCGTCGCGCTGCCCCAGCGAGACCAGCGCTCCCATTCGGCTCTCCCTGTCACGCGGATCGCCGATGCTGATCGCTCCAAGCTTCTCGCGGATCGCCGCTTCCACCGCATCGAGATGCTCGGCCGGGGCCATGGCCCGCCGGATCGCGGTGCACTTCTGGCCGGCCTTCACCGTCATCTCGTTGACTACTTCCTTGACGAAGAGGTCGAACTCTACCGTGCCGGGGGCCGCGTCCGGGCCGAGCAGGGAGGCATTGAGGCTGTCCTGCTCGGCGACGAACCGGACGCTTTCCCGCTGGATGACCGGGTGGCTTCGAAGCTTGAGAGCGGTCGATGCCGACCCGGTAAAGCTGACCACGTCCTGCCCGGTCAGGTAGTCGAACAGGTCGCCGACGCCGCCAACGATGAGCTGCACCGCCCCGCCTGGAAGAAGGCCGCTTTCCACCATCACCCGGAACGCTGCTTCGCACAGATAGGCCGTCGCGCTCGCCGGCTTGATGATCGCTGGAACGCCGGCCAGCAGCGTCGGTGCGAGCTTTTCCAGCATTCCCCAAACCGGGAAGTTGAACGCGTTGATGTGGACCGCGGCGCCCTGGAGCGGGACATGGACATGCTGTCCGACGAAGCTGCCGCCCTTCGACAGCGGTTCCAGCGGGCCGTCGAGGAGAAGATGGGCGTCGGGAAGTTCGCGGCGGCCCTTGGAGGAAAAGCTGAACAGGGTGCCCGCGCCGCCCTCGATGTCGATCCAGCCGTCCTTGCGGGTGGCGCCCGTCTGGTAGCTGAGCTCGTAGAGTTCTTCCTTGCGCGCCATGATGGCAAGGCCGAGCCCCTTGATCAGCCGCGCGCGCTCGTGAAAGGTCATCCGGCGAAGGGCAGGGCCACCCTTTTCCCGGGCGTGCCGGAGCATGCCGCCGAAGTCGAGCCCGCCCGAGCCCGTCCGGGCGACAAGGCTGCCGTCGATCGCCGAGGGAAGGTCGCTGAGCGAGCTCGGCTCGCCCGCCACCCATCGGTCCAGGGCATAGTTTAGCAGCTGCTGCGTCTTCATCTTCAGGTCTCCAGCCCAGGGTCGTGGGCATCAATGCGTTCGATCGCGAAACGAATGTCCAAGGTCCCATTTGTCGCCGCCGTCCTGCGCTCGCAAGACGGGTAGGCGCTCATGGCCTCCCGCAGCCTAGCTGCCGGTGAACTTCGCCGGACGTTTCTCGAGAAAGGCGGCGACGCCTTCTCGATAGTCTTTGGTGAAGCCGAGGCGGCGCATCTCGTCGCGCTGGAGGTCAAGTTCCTCGTCCAGGGTCCGCGACCAGGAGGTCCGGATGATCTTTTTGATTGCGGCAAGGCCAAGTGGCGGAAGCCCGGCGAGCTTCAGCGCGACCGAGCTCACTTCCACATCGAGCCTGTCGTCCTCGACGGCCTTCCAGATCAGGCCCCAGTCGGCCGCCTGCATCGCCGGGAGCGGCTCGCCGGTAAGGGCAAGGGCGAGCGCGCGGGCCTGGCCGAGCTGGCGGGGCAGGTGCCAGCTTCCGCCGCTGTCCGGGATGAGTCCGAGTGCGGAAAAGCTCTGGATGAACTTTGCCGACCTCGCGGCAATCACGAGGTCGCAGGCAAGGGCGATGTTGGCGCCGGCCCCGGCGGCCACGCCATTAACCCTGGCGATGACCGGCTGGGGCAATTGCGCCAGGGCGCGGATCAAAGGGTTCCAGCATTCCTCGACGGTTTCTCCAAGGTCAACGGCCTCCCCTGGCGCAACGGCGCGGTCGTTGAGGTCTTGCCCTGCGCAAAAGCCCCTTCCGGCACCCGTCAGGACGACGACCCGCGCATCGCCGAGCTTGTCGAGAGCGTCCCTCAGTTCCGAGTGCATCGCCCGGGTGAAGCTGTTCAGCCGGTCAGGGCGGTTCAGGGTAATATGGGCAATGCCGTTGGATTGCTCGAAGAGGATGGTTTCGTAGCTCAGCGTCTTTCTCCAGCGGGTTGCCGGTCGCGGCCGCGCCTGCGCGGACTGGTACCGGGCCGATCCATGGCATGCACGGCCGCTCTAGGCCAGCGCTTGCTACCGCGCTGGCGTAGGGCCGGGAAGCCATGTCAGCTTCAGGCACGGCATTTCGCCCTAAAGCGAGGAAAGCAGCTGCTCCATCTCGCCAGCGCGGCCGTCGCGGTCGGCGAAGCGCAACGGATGGACACGCTCGACCATGATTTCTCCAGCAGTCGGCCTGGCCTTCCACAGCTCTATGACTTCGTCGGCGAATTCATCGAGCGGCATATAGGCTTCGCGGTCCGCCTGCCCGGGCGTGAGTTCGGTCCTTACTGCCGGGGGGGCGATCTCGATGACGTTGACCTTTCCATGGAGCTCACGTCGAAGTGACCTCGTATAGCTGTGAAGTGCTGCCTTGGTCGCCGAATAGGTGGCTGCCCGTGGCAGCGGCACGAAGGCAAGGCCGGAGGTGATGTTGACGATCGCGGAGCCTGGTCTCGCGGCGAGCTGCTCGACAAGCGCGTTGATCAGCCGGATAGGGCCAAGAAGGTTGGTCGTGATCATGCGCTCCGTGTCGCCAAGGTCACGGCGCAGACTGATGTCTTCATGGGCCATGATCCCGGCATTGTTGACGAGGACATTGAGATTAGGATGCCGGTCGGCAAGCATCACGGCAAAATGCTCGATCGCGGCCGGGTCGTTCATGTCCAGCGGGTAGACGCTGATTTCCTCGCGGTCGCCCCGTGTCTCTTCCAGCGCTTCCAGGCGTCGTCCAGTGATGATCACCTGGTTGCCAAGATCGTGCAGCCGGTGCGCCAATGCCCGACCAATACCGCTTCCACCACCGGTGATCAGGATCACGTTTTCACGAAGCTCCATCAGTGTCTCATCCTTCGAAAGTTTGCGGGAGACGCGAATGTAGTTCGGCACTTTCTTGGAGTAAGAAGGCACTGGAAAGATTTATACTTACCCGAAGGAGAGTGTGAATGACCGGTCCGGTAGCAACAGACAGCCCTGGCTTTGGCGAAATTGATCCGAAGATCGAAGCCATGGTCCATGAGCTGATCGGCCGGGTAGCCGACAAGTGGACCCTGCTGGTGCTCGAGGAGCTGGAGGAAAATGGGATGCTTCGCTTCACGCAGCTAAGTCGCAGGATCCCGGCTGTCAGCCAGAAGATGCTGACCCAGACGCTAAGGCAGATGGAGCGGGACGGGCTGGTCCAGCGCCAGGTCTATCCCGTCGTTCCACCCAGGGTGGAATATCGGCTGACCGACCTTGGTCACGGACTGAGCGAATCCTTCTGCGGTGTGTGGCGCTGGGTCGAGCAGAATCTCGATGCTGTCGAAGCAGCGCGTCGCCGGTTTGATTCAGCTCGTCTTGGTTAACGGCTTTTTTACCACGAGGGGTTAGCGAGGCTGTTCAAAGGGAGTTGGAGCAGCAAGTGCGCTATCGATTTCGAATTGTCCCGGGATTGCTCGTCGCCGGGCTTGCGGCCAACATGCCGCTCGCGCCTGCCCATGGCGCCGAGACGACCATCCGGGCGAGCGCCAAGGTCGTGAAGTCGCTGACCCTGACCAAGAAGCAGGACCTTGATTTCGGCATGGTGACCCTCTCCGGATCAGCCGGCACCTATACCGTCTCGATGGGAATGGACGGGGTATTGATCTGCCCGATCGGCGCCACCTGCGCCGGGGCCCCCACGCCCGGGATCATGAATATCCAGGGGTCGAACAAGAATATCGTCAGGATTTCCGTCAGCGCCGCGAGCCTCGTCAACGACCTAGACGGGAGCAGCATATCGTTCACGCCGGACGCGCCGGCCAGCATAACCCTCTCCAATTCCGGCGCCCCGGGCACGGATTTCAACATCGGCGGATCAATAGAAATTCCCGCGAGCGCTGACGGCACCTACGCCGGCAACGTCCAGGTGACCGTCGAATATCAGTAGCTTCCGTTTGAAGCTGGCCCCGGTAATCGCTACATCTGGTGCATGTACACGACCGAGCTATCAAGGAACGTCAAGCCAATCGAAGCGGCCGAGGACCCCGAGCTGGTCGAGGCCTTCGAAGCGCGGGTGGCAGCCGACGAGTTCATCGAACCCAAGGACTGGATGCCGGAAGCCTACCGCAAGACGCTGGTGCGGCAGATCAGCCAGCATGCGCACAGCGAGATCGTCGGCATGCTGCCCGAGGGAAACTGGATCACGCGCGCCCCGTCGCTCCGTCGCAAGGCCATTCTCCTTGCCAAGGTCCAGGACGAAGGTGGACATGGTCTTTATCTCTACTGCGCGGCCGAGACGCTTGGCACCAGCCGGGAGGAAATGATCGAGGCGCTCCACTCGGGGAAGGCTAAGTACAGCACCATTTTCAATTACCCCACCCTGACCTGGGCCGACATTGGCGCGATCGGCTGGCTGGTCGACGGCGCTGCGATCATGAACCAGGTCCCGCTGCAGCGAACCAGCTACGGGCCCTATGCGCGGGCGATGGTCCGCGTCTGCAAGGAGGAAAGCTTCCACCAGCGGCAGGGCTATGAAATCATGATCGCACTTGCCAATGGCACGGATGAGCAGAAGCGCATGGCCCAGGATGCGCTCAACCGCTGGTGGTGGCCGAGCCTGATGATGTTCGGACCTCCCGACGAGAATAGCCCGAACACGGAGCGCTCCATGCGCTGGCGCATCAAGCGGGAAACCAACGACGAGCCCCGCCAGAAATTCGTCGACATCACGGTTCCGCAGGCCGAGTTCCTTGGTCTCGAGGTTCCCGATCCAGACCTCAAGTGGAACCCGGAAAAAAGCGGCTATGACTTTGGCGAGGTCGACTGGGAGGAATTTTACGCGGTTGTCCGGGGAGAGGGGCCCGTCGCCAGGGAAAGGATGGAAGCCCGGCGCGAGGCCTGGGACAGGGGAGCCTGGGTCCGGGAGGCCGCTGCCGCCCATGAGGAAAAGCGCAAGGCAAGCCGGGCCGCTTGACCTTTAGGGCCGCCTGCCGCGAAAGCGAGCGAGCCCGTCGTCAGCCCGCGGCTGGAATTGATCGGTGACAGGCCGCATCGGCGGCGACCATTGTGGGGAGTATGAAATGTCCGGTCACGATTGGCCGCTGTGGGAGGTATTCGTTCGTGCCAAGGGCGGCCTTAGCCATCGCCATGTTGGCAGCGTTCATGCTCCTGACCCGCAGCTCGCGCTCCGGCACGCGCGCGATACCTACACCAGGCGCCTCGAAGGGGTGAGCCTGTGGGTCGTGCCGTCGGCATCGATCGTCGCCTCCGACCCGGCGGACAGCGGACCGCTGTTCGAGCCGGCCGAGGACAAGATCTACCGTCACCCGACCTTTTATGACATTCCCGACGAGGTGAAGCACATCTGATGCCGAGCCTTCCAGTGATCGAAAACGAGGTTGAAAAGCGCTCGAAGCGGGCTTCGCGAAGCGGCGCCTTCGACGCGCCCGTACCCGGCGAGGCGGATCCAGCGCTTCTTGCCTATTATGAGCGGCTTGGCGACGATGCGCTGATCCTCGGGCAGAGGCTTTCTGAATGGTGCGGGCACGCACCGGCGCTCGAAGTCGACCTCAGCCTTGCCAACATCGCCCTCGACCTCATCGGCCAGGCCACCAACTTCCTTGGCCTCGCCGGCGACGCCGACCGGCTTGCCTTCCACCGGGACGTCCTCGACTGGAAGAACTGCCTCCTCGTCGAACAGCCCAACGGCGACTTCGGGCGGACCATCGCCCGCCAGCTTCTTTTCTCGACCTACCAGCACCTGCTTTACCAGCGCCTCTCGGGCTCAGCGGACCCGGGGATTGCGGCCATCGCTGCCAAGGCAGCGAAGGAAGTGGCCTATCACCGCGAGCTCGCGGCCGACTGGACGGTCCGCCTCGGCGATGGGACCGAGGAAAGCGCGCGCCGGATGGCCGACGGCCTCGACTGGTGCTGGCGGTTCATTCCCGAGCTGTTCGAGGTGGACCAGTTGCTTGCCGGGCTCATCGGGCGGGGCATCGCCGTCGACCCGCGCGAATTTGAAGAGGAATATCGATCCTCCCTGTCGGCGATTCTTGCCGAGGCAGGGCTTTCACCGCCTCCCGACCAGCGACCGATCCTCGGGGGCCGGCGCGGTCACCACAGCGAGCATCTCGGCCACCTGCTGGCAGTGATGCAGTTCCTGCCGCGCACCTATCCCGACGCCCGGTGGTAAGCTGATGGCCGAGCATTTCTACAGGCTCCGGGTCGCGGAGATCGTTCCCGAGACCGCCGACGCCAGCTCCATCCGTTTCGAGCTGCCCGAAGGGCTCGAACAGGCGTTCCGTTTCAGGGCGGGGCAGCATCTCTCGATCCGGGCGGAGATTGGTGGAGAAGAGGTCCGGCGCAACTATTCGCTCTGCGTCGCGCCGGACGAAGGTGAGCTCAAGGTCACGGTCAAGCGCATCGCGGGCGGGGTCTTTTCAAACTGGGTCGGCGACCATCTGAAGGCCGGCGACGAGCTTGACGTGATGACCCCGCACGGCTCGTTCACGATCGACTGGGACCCGGCCACGAGCCGCCGTTACGTGGGCTTTGCCGGGGGCTCGGGCATCACGCCGGTGATCTCGCTCATCAAGACCGCGCTGAAGACCGAACCGGAAAGCCGCTTCACGCTATTCTACGGAAACCGCGACGCCAGCTCGATCATCTTTCTCGAGGAGCTGGCGGCGCTCAAGGACCGCTATCTCGGCCGCTTCGAACTCTATCATTTCCTCAGCGATGAAGAGGGGGACGTCGAGCTGTTCAACGGCATGCTCGACCGCGAGACCTGTGATCGCGCGATCGACCTATTGGTCGACGAGCCCCTTGATGTCGATGGCTGGTTCATCTGCGGTCCCGGGCCGATGATGGACTCGGCGGAAGCCGCGCTCGTCGAGCGCGGTGTTTCCCGCGAGAGGATCCACATCGAGCGATTCCTCGCCGGCCGCCCGTCTGCAGCGCTGGCAAGGCAGATGGCCCAGCTCCAGGAAAAGGCGGCGGGCCTGTCGCTCAGCGTCACGCTCGACGGCCGGACCCGCAGGGTCGAGTTCACCGAGGCCAATATCCTCGACAGTGCGCGCGAGGCGGGCCTCCCGGCGCCCTTCGCATGCAAGGCCGGCGTCTGTGCCACCTGCCGGGCCAAGGTGACCAGCGGCAAGGTCGAGATGGCCGCACGCTATGGCCTCACCGACGAGGAGATTGCTGCCGGTTATGTGCTGACCTGCCAGTCGGTACCGGTCGGCGAAGGCGTCGCGGTCGACTATGACGCCTGACCGCCCGCGGGGGTGACTGTTGGCAGCCTTTGAGCTAGTTCCCGGTCATGCTGGACGAGCCACTTGTGACGGGCACCAATGCAGGCGCCCAATTCTTCGATGCCCTCGGCGATGTGCAGAGTGATTCCCTCCTCGCGCTGATCGCCATGGCCAATGCAGACCAACGGCCCGACAAGATCGATGTCGGTGTTGGCGTCTATCGCGACGGGGTTGGCAATACGCCCATTCTCCGGGCGGTGAAGGCGGCCGAGAAGCTGCTATGGGAAAAGCAGGAGACCAAGAGCTACATCGGTGGGCTGGGCGATCGCCGCTACACCGAGCTGCTCCGGCCGATCGTTCTCGGGCGGCATGCCAATGATGATCGCATTGCCGGGATCCATACCCCCGGAGGCTGCGGAGCATTGAGCCTCGGTTTCAAGCTGGTGGCCGCAGCTCACCCAGGGGCGAAGGTTCACGTCGGAACGCCGACCTGGCCGAACCATATCCCGGTCGTGACCGCGGCCGGCCTCCAGATCGTCGAGCACCGCTATTATGACCGGGTCGCGACTCGGATCTGCTTCGATGACATGATGTCCGCGCTGGAAAGCGCGAAGAGCGGTGACGTGGCGCTACTGCATGGCTGCTGCCACAATCCGACTGGCGCCGACCTCGACGAGGGCCAGTGGCGCCAGCTTGTCGATGTCGTTTCAGGCCGCGGCCTCATTCCCTTTGTCGATATCGCGTACCAGGGCCTCGGCCGCGGGTTCGCCGAGGACGCGGCGGGGCTCCATCTGCTGCTCGATGCCTGCGACGAGGCGATCATCGCGCAGAGTTGCGACAAGAATTTCGGCGTCTATCGCGACCGCGTCGGCTCGATGTTCCTGAAGACGCGCACTGCCCAGCAGAGCCAGCGGGCAATGAGCCATGTCGTTCAGATCGCCCGCGAGATGTGGTCGATGCCGCCCGACCATGGCGCCGCGGCCGTCCGGATCGTTCTCGATACGCCAGAGCTTCGAACCGACTGGGAAGCGGAAGTCGGCGAGATGCGGGGCCGCATCAACCGGATCCGCGGCGCCATTGCCGCGGCCGACCCGAGGCTGGCCTATATCGGCAACCAGTACGGCATGTTCTCGATGCTTCCACTGTCCTTCGAACAGGTAGTCGAGCTTCGGGAACGCCATGCAATCTACATGGCCGACAGCGGGCGGTTCAACGTCATCGGCATGGCCGATAATGCCGTCGACCGCTTTATCGCCGCCGTGGTCGAGGCAATGAATGGCTAAGACGGCTGAACTGGCCCCGACGGAGTCCGACTTTGGGCAGGTCCAGGGGATCGACTGGCAGGAAGTTGCGCGGCTGGTACTGACCAGCAGGGCGATGGACGAACTGGAGGAAAACCGGCTCGTCCCGGAAAAGAAGGTCCTCTACCAGTTCTCGGCCCGGGGCCATGACCTCGCGCAGGTCCTGCTCGGGCTCCAGCTCAGGGACGGGGACGCGGCCTGTGGCTATTATCGCTCGCGGCCGATGCTTCTTGCTCTTGGAGTGCCGCTTGCAGACGCGCTCGGCTCGGGAATGGGCCGCGAGGGCGGCTATTCGGACGGCCGCGATATCGGGGTCGTGTTCAACTATCCAAATCCCGGCGGCGCCCATGCGCTGCCGATGTGCGGCGGCGTCGGGGCGCAATATACTCCGGCGGCCGGATGGGCACAGGCCATCTGCTACAAGGCGAAGGTCCTCGGCGAGAAAAGCGACGCCATCGCGGTCGTGCTCGGCGGCGATGCAAGCTGTGCCACTGGCGGATTTTGGTCGGCATTAACAATTGCCACCACGCAATCTTTGCCACTGCTATTTTTCATCGAGGACAATGGCTACGGCATCTCGGTAACCTCCGATTACCAGACACCCGGACGGGACATCGCCGCCAACCTTGCAGCTTTCAGGAACCTGGCCATCTGGAACGGCGACGGCACCGAGCCAGCCGACGCAGCCCGGATGATCGGCGAGGCTGTCGCCCATGTCCGGGCTCGAAAGGGCCCAGGGCTCATCCGGCTCACGGTTCCACGCCTGGAGGGCCATAGTTACCAGGACACGCAGGCCTACAAGCCGGAGGAGATGCTGAAGGCCGAATGGGCTCGCGACCCGCTCCCCAAGCTGCGTGCCTTTGCGTCCGGGCTCGACTGGGATCTCATCGAGGCAAGCGTCGAACGGGAGGTGGAGGCCGCCCGTGCCGAGGCCGAGTCTCGCGGCGTATCGCCGCCCGAACGGGTTACCGAGCACCTGTTTTCGGCAAGCGAGCCAAGCAAGGTCGGTGGCCAGGCTGGCCTTGGTCTCGACGGGTGCCACGAGGAGCCGCGGCCCGAAGGCCAGCGTATCAACATGGTAACCGCCATAAGGAGGGTTCTCGACCAGGAACTCGAGGCCAACCCGAAGGTGCTGCTGTTCGGCGAGGACATTGGCCCCAAGGGCGGAGTCCATGCGGTCACGCTCGGCCTCCAGCAGAAATATGGAGTCGAACGGGTGTTCGACACCTCGCTCAACGAGGAAGGAATTGTCGGGCGGGCGGTCGGCATGGCGCTCGCGGGCCTGATGCCGGTACCCGAGATCCAGTTCCGCAAATATGCCGAGCCGGCGACCGAGCAGATCAACGACTGCGGAACAATGCGCTGGCGAACGGCCAATCGCTTCAGTGCGCCGATGGTGCTTCGCATCCCGGGCGGCTTCTTCAAGTGCGGCGACCCCTGGCACAGCCAGACCAACGAGGTCCAGTTCGTTCACAATCCCGGCTGGAAGGTTGCCGTCCCTTCCAACGCCGAGGACGCGGTCGGCCTGCTAAGGGCAAGCCTCAGGGGCAATGACCCGGTCATTTTCTTCGAACACCGGGCAATGCTCGACGATAGCTGGGCGAGGCGCCCGTGGCCGGGCGACGCGTTCGTGCTGCCATTCGGCCGGGCGAAGAAGTGCCGCGAGGGAGACAGGATCACGATCGTCACCTGGGGTGCGATGGTGCCGCGCTGCGAAAAGGCCGCGGAAGGCATCAGCGCCGACATCATCGATCTTCGGACCTTGATGCCCTGGGACCGCGAAATGGTCCTTGAAAGCGTTCGCCGGACCCGGCGTTGCCTCATTGTCCATGAGGACCTGCGCACCGGTGGCTTTGGCGCCGAGATCGCCGCGGTCGTCGCGGACGAGGCATTTCTCGATCTCGATGCACCGGTGGCGCGCGTGACGATGCCTGACATCCCAAGTCCCCACCATCCGGCCCTGCTCGAGTGGGCGGTCCCCTCTGCCGGGCGGATCCGCTCGGAAATCGATCGCTTGACGGGGTTCTGAAATGGTCGAGGTCCGGGTTCCTGAAGAGCAGGAAGGCACCAAGGCGGTCGTCCGCTCCTGGCTGAAGAAGGTGGGCGACACCGTTGCGGTCAATGATCCGCTGGTCGAGCTGGAAACCGACAAGGTGACCCAGGAGGTACCGTCTCCTGCGGCCGGCATCCTTACCGAGATCCTGCTCGAAACAGACGCCGAAGCCGAGCCGGGTGCGCTTCTCGCGAGGATCTCGCCGGGGGTCTATGACCCGAACCCGTTCGTCGGGAGCGAGGTCGTGGAGGAGCCCGCCGCCGGGCGGCGCATTGAGCCGGCACCCAGAAATGGCGGCGGCGAGACAAGGCTCTCTCCCTCGGTGCGGCGGGCGCTGCTCCAGCACAATATCGACCCATCGCGGATCAAGGGTACCGGCCGCGACGGTCGGATCACACGCGATGACGTCGACCGGGCGGTCGAGGCGGCGACCCTTGCCGGTGTCGCCGGCCGCCCCGGGGACCGGCCGGGCCAGCTTGCAGGCGGCGATATCCCGCACGACAGGATGCGGCTCAAGATCGCCGAGAACATGACCCGCGCAGTGTCCGAGGCACCCCATGTCACCGCGCTTTTCGAGGCGGATTTCTCGGCGGTTGCCGCCCATAAGGCGAGCCTTGCCGCCAGGGGCGTCAGGCTCAGCTATACCGCCTATATCGTCAAGGCGTCGGCCGAGGCGATGGCAAGCGCGCCGGCGATCAACGGGCGCTGGGAAGAGGACCGGATCGCCGTCTCGCCAACCGTCAATATCGGTGTCGGGACCGCCCTTGGAGACAAGGGCCTGGTCGTCCCGGTGGTGAAGGATGCCGGCTCGCTTTCGCTCGAGCAAATCGCTCGCAGGCTCGATGACCTCACGGACCGGGCGCGCGGTGGGCAGCTGACCGGGGCGGACGTTTCCGGTGGAAGCTTCACCATCTCCAACCATGGCGTGTCCGGCAGCCTTCTTGCTGCACCGATCATTCTCCACGGCGGACAGGCGGCCATCCTTGGCATCGGCAAGCTCGAGAAGAGGGTGGTGGTCCGCGAGATCGACGGACAGGACGCGATCCTCGTCCGGCCAATGGCCTATGTGACGCTCACCATCGATCACCGCGTCGTCGATGGTCACCAGACCAATGCATGGCTTTCGCGGTTCGTCTCTATCATTGAGAACTGGCCCCCCGACCAGGCCTGAGGAGGGCCGACATGGCAAAGCAGCCTCAGGACCGGATGGACGACAGGAAATTCATCCGGCGCATATTGATCGCGCTCGGCCTCGTTACGCTGTTCTACCTTGCCTGGTATCTTCGAAGCCTGCTCCTCATGCTGTTTGGAGCAGTGGTGGTGGCGACCGTGTTCCGGGCGCTTGCCGACAGGATCATCCAGTGGACCGGGTGGCGCAACGGCCTTGCGCTCGCCCTCTCGATCCTGCTCATCCTCGGCTCCGTTGTAGGGCTGGCGTTGCTGTTCGGCCACCAGATTGCGAGGCAGGTTGACACTCTTAGCCACACGCTGCCAGTCGCCTGGCGCTCGTTCGAGGAACGAATTGGCGACATCGGGCTTGGCGACCAGCTTCGCCAGATCGTCGAATCCGCCCGCCAGAGCAGCGGGTCCTTCTCGAGCCTCAGCAACGCGGTGATGTCGGTCGGCAACGGTCTTGCCGAGCTTCTCGTGGTCCTGTTCGGCGGCATTTTCCTCTCCCTGCAGCCGCGCTTCTACCGGACCGGCGCGGTCAAGCTCATCCCGCCCTCGAAGCGGCAGCTGTTTGCCGAGGCGATGGACGAATCCGAACGTGCATTGCGGCTGTGGCTGAGGGGACAGCTCATCGCCATGGTGACCGTCGGGCTGCTGACCGGCATCGCGCTTTGGATGCTCGGCCTCGAATCCGCACTGGTCCTTGGCCTTCTTGCCGGCACCCTCGAGTTCGTGCCCTTCGTCGGGCCGATCATCGCGGCGGTTCCAGCCATCCTCCTGGCCCTCGCGGTAAGCCCGGATCTCGCCCTTTGGGTCGCGCTCGTCTATCTCGCGATCCAGCAGTTCGAAGGCTATGTGCTGACGCCCCTGGTCCAGCAATATGCTGTCGAGCTTCCAAGCGTGGTACTGCTCTTTTCGCTGGTCGGCCTCGGCATGCTGTTCGGGACCCTTGGCGTTCTGCTCGCGGCGCCGCTCACGGTCGTCATCTATGTCCTGGTGAAGCGCCTTTATGTCATCGAGGCGCTGCATACGCCGACACCGATTCCAGGCGGGGATGGCTAGCTCCCGAGTTCCCTGGCGAGCGCCGCCATCAGCGCTTCAATATCTTCCGAGCGATTATAGCAGTGGAGCGAAGCCCGCAGTGCCGTGAAGCTGAAGCGTTCCACCACCCGAAGCCGGATCCTGTGCCGGAGAAGGAGGTTCCTCCGGACGAGATGGTGGTCTGCTCCTTGCGGAAGCGCAAAGGCCAGGTTGGCGGAAATGGTGGCCCCTTCGCGCGGCGAGGGAATGGCAATATTGTCGAGGCGCGAGAGCGCGTCGAACAGTTCCGATCGCAGCTTGAGGTTATGGGTCTCGATGCGGTCGGGCCCGAGCGCTGTCACATAGTCGATCGCGGCGCCGAGGCCATGTGCTCCGGAAATATTGCCGATGCCCGTGCTGTCGGAATTGAAGCGGCGCCCGGCGATGAGCGGAAGCGCATCGAGGTCCTGGGAAAGCTCGGGATGAAGATAGAGCAGGCCCGTGCCCTTGGGCCCCATCAGCCACTTGTGACCGCTCGCTGCATAGGCATGGCAGCCCATTTGGGTCACGTCGACCGGGATCGCGCCGGCCGACTGGGCGCCATCGACCAGGGCAAGGCAGCCATGGCGGCGTGCGAGAGCGCAAAGCTCGGCCGCTGGCAGCCTCACCCCGGTCGTGAACAGGATGTGCGAGAAGGATATGACCCGGGTTTGCGGGCGGATCGCCTGGGCGAATCGCTCGATAATTGCGTCGGCGTCGTCGGCGTCGGGCGGGATGGAGACAAAATCGACGATCGCCCCATAGCGCCTGGCGGCCCATTCCCAGCCAAGCTGCCCGCCTGGATGTTCATGGTCGGTGAGGAGGATCCGGTCGCCGGGCCTGAAATGAAGGCCCTGGGCCAGGAGAAACATGCCGATCGTCGTGCTGCCGGTAAGGATGATGTCCTCGTCCGCGCAGCCAAGCAGCCCCGCGGCCTTGGCCCTTACCCGGTCGATCCGTCCGATTCCCGGTCCATATGTCTCGCCGACCGGGTCCGCCTCGACCTTGGCTGCCGCGGCGCACGTGGCTTCGAACACGGGACGCGGCATCGCTCCGACGCCGCCGGTCTGGAGATGGACATAGCCGGGCGGAAGCATGAGGTCCGCGTCGGGGGTAAGCCGCCCGGTCATGCCGTCGATGCCCGCGGAAAAGAGCAGGGATCGAAGGGCGATGGATAACCAGATCTGTTCACGACCTTGCCCATCATCCAGCAGATAGGCCGGCCGGCGCGGGCGGGAAAGGTCTGGCGGCAGGTTGCTTCACTGGAAATTCCGCCCTTGCCAGCCGGTCCCGGCGCATTACCCATGGATCGGGGCGATGCTGGAAAAAGGGCGGGCGGGAGTAAAGCGGCGCGATGGCCAAGGGGCGGGCAAAGATGGCGATGGCCGAGGGCGTCAGCGTCTGGGTGCTCGAGGCTCCGCAGGGCTTTGGCGATGCCGACTATCATTCCCATCACGCCATCCAGATCACCGTCTCCCTCGCCGGTTCGCTTTCGCTGACCGCGCGGGGCAAGACTGTCGCGGCGCAATCTCTCGCCGTTGCAGCTGACGAACTCCACAGGTTCGAGGCGGACGGGCTGCTCGCCTTCATATTCGTCGAACCGGAGAGCCGGCCAGGCCGGGCGCTGGCCAGGCAATTGTTCGTGGACGAGCCGCTGGTGGAACTCGGCCATCCGTCGGTGAACGAGCTGCTCGAGCCCCTGCGCGAGACGTTCGATGCACCTCTTGGCCGCGACGCGCTGCTTGGCGCCGGGCGCGCCGCGGTGGAGGCGCTCGCACCGGGAACAGAGCCCCGCCTTTTCGATCCCAGGGTCCAGAAGATCATCGACTATGCCGCGAGCAACCTCGACGGACCGCTCAGCCTCGAGCAGGCGGCAACAGGTATCCATCTTTCGCCGAGCCGGCTGAGGCACCTGTTCGTCGAGCAGACCGGGCTTGCCTTCAAGACCTATCTCCTGTGGCTGCGGCTGGTGAAGGCCGTCCAGACCTATTCCGAGGAGGGCTGCACGCTCACCGAGGCGGCCCATGTCGCGGGATTTGCCGATTCCGCCCATTTCAGCAGGGTATTCAAGCGCACCTTCGGACTTCCGGCGACCACGCTCACGCGAATTTAGCCGCTGCGTTCAAGCGGGGCCGGGCCGATCCGGCTATCCGGCGCTTCTCGCAACCCTAGTAGATGGAGAATGAAGATGACCAACCAGAAGGAACTGGGCGACCGCTGCAAGTCGAGCTGCACCTGCACCAACTGCAAGTGCGGAACGGACTGCCGCTGCAAGTAAGGCGTAAATGACGAGATGCTGGAAGTTGAATATCGAACGGGTCTCGAAGGCCTTCGCGGGCTTTCGGGCGATGATATAGTCGCGCTGACCCGTCTGGCGACGGCGGCAACCTTCTATTCGGTGCCGCTGACAAAGGCGCAGGTCGCCGCAAACGAGCGGATTCCCGCGATCAGCGCGTCGGCCGTGTTCGAGGCCGCCAAGGCCCGGCACCAGCATCTCGTCACCGCCTTCATCGGCGGAAGGCTCGCCGGCTATATGATCGCAACGAGACATTCGAAGAGCGACCTTGAGCTCGACTGGCTGATGGTCGATCCCGCAGCGCATGGCACCGGCGTTGCCGCCAGCCTGATGAGCGCCGGCCTTGCCTGGCTCGGGACCGACCGTCCGGTCTGGCTCACCGTCATCAGGCATAATGGAAGGGCGATCGGCTTTTACCGAAAGTTCGGCTTCGAGATCGATCCCGGGGCACTGATCGACCGGCCGGTCCCGACCTGGATCATGCGCCGCAGGCCGGGCGCGCCTGTCCGGTGAAATTGCAGTATATTTTCACTGCGTGGCGCCTGTCCTCCAGCCGGCCGCGGGCATCCGCCTGGCCTCGAACGGGTCATGAACAGGGATATCGACATGCGCATCCGCAAGGCCGGCCCTTCCGATCGCGAGCAGCTGATGGTCATCTGGCTAGAAGGCTCGAGGGCTGGCCATGCCTTCCTCGGCGAGGAGAGGCTAAGGGCACAATATCCGGTCGTCAGGGAAAATTATCTCCCCAATGCCGACAACTGGCTGGCGGTAGACGATCAGCAATTGCTCGGGTTCATCGGGCTCATCGGCAGCCATGTTGGTGGATTGTTCGTGATCCCCCATGCCCATCGGCGCGGCGTCGGGCGGGCGCTCATCGACCATGCCGCCGCCCGCAAGGGTGAACTTGGCGTCGAAGTCTACGAAGCCAATGCCGGCGCGGTCGCCTTCTACCGCCGTTGTGGATTTCAGCTCGTTGGCAGAAAGGCGCTGGACGACGAAGGGCGTCCATTCCCACTGCTACGCATGCGCCGTCCGGGCTGAGCCTTTTTCCGCCAGGAAAGACCATAGGCAAAGCCCCCGAAACAGGGATTGAAAAGGAAGACATGAGGAAGTTGAACCGGTTCCTTCTGAAGAGCGCGGCAGCTCTGCCATTCGCACTGCTGGCGATAGGCTCGCCCGAAGAGGCAATTGCAGCAACGCAGGCATCCGCGGCCGCCACGTCGGCCAGCAGCCCCGTCGACAGGGCGATGGACTCAGCCGGCATCGGCGACCTTGGTCCGATCGATACGCTTCTCGAAGGAGATGGCCTGACCGCCGCCGAGCGCCTGCTGCTCGAGGCGCAGCGGGCGGCCGCGTTGCTCCGGGACGGTGAGGCCGCTGAGGCCATCGAGCGATATCTGATGTCGGGCAAAGCCAGCGCCGAGCGGCGCTTGCGGGCTCATTCCATCGCCGCCGGATCCGCCTTCGCGGCAGGCGATTACAGAAGGGCTTCCGACCATGCCGCTCAATATCTGGCAGCCGCCACGCCGGAACCAGCTCGGGAGGTCGAGGGGATGCGCCGGCTGAAGCAGATTGCGGACTTGCTGAGCGCCGAGCCGCGCCAGCGGCTCGAGCATGGCGCCAAGGGGCAGCCATCGGCAATCATTCGCGACAAGGTCGGCCTGTTGCGCACCACCATTCGGGTCGGTTCGGCGCAAGAGCAGGCGGTGATCGATACGGGCGCAAACATGTCGGTTGCAAGCAAGAGCGCCGCGAGGCGGATGGGCCTTAAAATGATCGAGGGCGCCGCTGCCGTCGGCAATTCGCTGGGGAGCGGGGTCGATGTCCGCCTCGCCATTGCAGAGCGGCTCGAGATCGCCGGGGCCGTGCTCCACAACAGCGTCTTCCTGGTGATGGACGACGAGGCGCTGACATTTCCGCTTCCAGGCGGATACAGGATCGACACTATCATCGGCTTGCCGGCGCTGCGCGCAATGGGAAGGCTCCGGTTCGGTCCCGGGGACAAGCTCCAGGTCGAAGCTGCCGCACCTGCCCGGCCCGGCGCATCCAATCTCCGGGTTTTGGGGAGCGATCCCTATGCCGTGGTCAAGGTGAGCGGCAGGAAGCATCCCCTGTTTTTCGATACGGGCGCCAATTCAAGCTCGGTGTCGGCTCGGCTGGTCAGTGAACATCCCGAGCTCGAGATGATCGAGGCCGGCTCGGCCACCCGTGCCGGTGCGGGCAAGTCGGCCGAGGTACGCAAGATCCGGCTAAATGACGTGCCGCTTGGCATCGGCAACGCCGATGCCGTTGCAAAAAGCATGAACGTCGAGGCTGACCCGGCTCCCGGTGACGAAGATCGCTACGGAGTGCTGGGCGCGGACCTGTTTCGCCTGTTCGACACGGTCATCATCGACTTCGGCAGCATGCGCCTCGAGGCCTATGACGAGGATTGAGGAGGCTCGGTCGAGCTGACGCCCGGGCCGTCCGGAAAATATCGTTCGCCGCCATGCGGAAGCCGGGCCCTGCTGCGTCTTGAGTGATGCCGGGACTTGACGCGCGGTGCAGATCTGGTGAGTTTGAAGGCGATGCAATTCGAGGGAACACGGCTGGCTTTTGGTGAGGTCGCAGGCGCGGCCCCCTCGTCGATTCGCTCGAACGTCGTCGCAGCCTGGCGCTGGTGGTGGAACTCCACCCAGCGGCGGCAAGGCGTGCCAGAGGTATAGCGAGCAAGTCCAGCTCACTCCCTTTGTGAACCATTCAAAGCCCGCCGCTCCCGGCGGGCTTTTTGTTTTTCCATTTTTCCCAGGACCAGACCGATGCAGCTGATTTCGACAATGCCAGTGGCGCCCCAATTTGCACCGCCACCGCCCGAGCGACCGCGATTGGCGCTCGAGCTACTCTGCCTTGGGCAGTCGCTCGACCGGGTCTCGGCGCAATTCCTCTTCCAGGCGCTCGTCAGGGGCGATCTCTCCGAAGCCGAGATAGCCGCCATGCTGATCGCGCTCAGGCTGAAAGGGGAAACCGTCGAGGAGCTGGTAGGGGCAGCAACGGCCCTTCGCGCGGCCGACACCGACTTCGAGCGACCTTCCTATCTCTTTGCGGACAGCTGCGGAACGGGCGGAGACGGATCGAGTTCGATCAACGTGTCGACCGCGGTGGCCTTTGTATCTGCCGCCGCGGGGCTCGCGGTCGTCAAGCATGGCAACCGGTCGATTACGTCGCGATGCGGTTCGGCGGACGTCCTCGAGACGCTTGGAGCAAGGCTCGAGATTTCCGCGTCCGCCTCGAGGCGCGTGCTCGACGAGACGGGCGTCTGCTTTCTCTTCGCCCCGCTCTACCACCCGGGCCTCAGGCACGCGGGGCCGGTTCGGCGCAAGCTCAAGGTCCGGACGATCATGAACGTGCTAGGCCCCTGCCTCAACCCGGCCGAGCCGCCCGTCCAGCTTCTCGGCGTCGCCGATCCGGCCCTTCTCGGGCCAGTTGCAATGACCCTCAAGGAGCTGGGCGTTGAAAAGGCACTGGTCGTCCACGGGTCCGGCCTCGATGAAATGGCACTCCACGAGTCGCTGGCAGTTCGGCTCGATGGCCAGCTGCCCGAAGAGCTGAGCATTTCGCCGGGCGACGCCGGGCTTGAGCCTGCGCCGGTCAGCGCCCTGGTGGGCGGCGATCCTGCCCAGAATGCCGAACGGCTGGTCGCGCTCCTTTCCGGAAAAGGGGAGCGGGCCGACCGGGACGTGGTGGCGCTGAATGCCGGCGGCCTGCTGATGACTGCGGGAATAGCGCCCGACCTCAAGGAAGGCGTCCAGTTGGCGTCCGAGGCGCTGGCGTCCGGTGCTGCCCTGGAGCGCCTGCGCTCATTCGTGGAGGCCAGCAATGACCAGCGGGGGTAAGCTAGCCGAGATCATTGCCGCCAAGCGAAGGGACGTCGAGGCGCGGCTGGGGTCCTCCAGTCTCGAGGATCTTCGAGCAAGGGCGCGCCCGACCCGGCTGAGCCTTGGCAGGTCCCTGTCGCGGCCCGGTTGCCGGTTCATCCTCGAGTTCAAGCGCTCGTCGCCCTCGGAGGGCGAGCTCAGGCGCTCGGCCGACCCGGCCGCAATCGCCCGTTCCCTCGGCGGCATTGCCGATGCGATGAGCGTCCTTCTGGATGAACCCTTCTTTGGTGGCTCGTTCAAGGACCTGGACGCTGTCCGCTCGAATTTCGACGGGCCGGTCCTTGCCAAGGATTTCCTTGTCGACCCCCGCCAGGTCCCCGAAGCCCGGCTGCGCGGGGCAGATGCCATTCTCGTGATGCTGTCGGTTCTCGGCGACGAGGAAGCCCGGGCAATGATCGACGAGGCCGGTCGCCTCGCGATGGATGCGCTGGTCGAAGTCCATGATGAAACCGAGCTCAACCGGGCGCTGGCGCTTGGCGCGGAGATCATCGGCATCAACAACCGCGATCTCAAGACCTTCGCGGTTGACCTTGAAGTGACGGAGCGGTTGGCGCCGCTCGTTCCCCCCGGCGTGCTGGTCGTATCGGAATCGGGCATCCGCTGCCGCGGCGACATCGAGCGGCTCGGCACCCATGCCGACGCCTTCCTCGTGGGTTCGGCGATCATGAAGGCAGAAAATCCCGGCCACAGGGCCCGCGAACTCGTCTTTGGCCGCGTGAAACTGTGCGGGATGACCAACGCCCGCGACCTTGAAAATGGCATTGCCTCGGGCGCGATCTACGCCGGGCTCGTGCTGGTGCCGGGGACGCCTCGAGCAGTGACGTTGGCAAAGGCGCGGCAAATCGTTCGGGACGCGGCGAGCCCGGCCAGCATCGTCGGGGTGTTTCGCGATGCAAAGCTCATGGAAGTCGCCTTCGCGGCCCACGAGCTGCAACTGTCTGCCGTGCAGCTCCATGGTAGCGAACCCGCCGCCTATGTGCTTGGGCTGAAGCCATCCCTTCCTCCCGGCTGCGAGATCTGGGCGGCGAGCGCCGTTTCTGATTTCGTGCCCGGCCCGAGACATGGTGCCGACAGGACCCTGTTCGACACCCGCGTTGGCACGCGCTCGGGCGGCACCGGCCGCAGGTTCGACTGGGCGCTCGTCGAAGGGACGCCCGAACTTGCAACCGGGCTGCTGGCCGGCGGCATAAATCCTGCAAATATCGGCGAGGCGTCCCGGCTTGGTGCCTTTGCACTGGACGTGGGGTCGGGCGTGGAGGCGAGGCCCGGTTGCAAGGATCCCGGCAAGCTCGCCCAGCTGTTCGGGGCGCTTCGTCCGGCGAGCAGGAAGGAGCTGGTGTCATGCTGATGAGCGGCCGCTTCGGCTCCTACGGCGGTGCCTATGTCCCGGAGATACTGATGCCGGCACTCGAAGAGCTCGAGGCCGCCTTCATCGACTGCAGGGAGGACATGTGCTTCCAGGCCGAGCTCCAGGAGCTTCTCACCAAATATGCGGGGCGCCCGACCCCGCTTACAAGGTGCCGTAACCTCGGTTCAAGAAGCGTGCGCATATATCTCAAGCGCGAGGACCTGCTCCACGGCGGCGCCCACAAGACCAACCAGGTGCTTGGCCAGGCACTGCTCGCAAGGCGCATCGGAAAGCGCCGGATAATTGCCGAGACGGGTGCCGGCCAGCATGGCGTTGCGACCGCGCTCGCCGGCGCGCTGCTCGGGCTCGAGACATGCATCTACATGGGGGCCGAGGATGTCGAGCGGCAAAAGCTCAACGTCTTCCGGATGGAGCTGATGGGCGCAAGGGTCATCCCGGTGACGAGCGGGGCCCAGACGCTGAAGGACGCGATCAACGAGGCCCTGCGCGACTGGGCGGCAAGTTTTGCCGATACCCATTATCTTCTCGGGACGGTCGCCGGTCCGCATCCATTCCCGCTGATGGTCCGCGAGTTCCAGAAGGTGATCGGGGAGGAGGCGAGGGAGCAGATCCTTGCAGAGGAAGGCAGGCTCCCCGATGCCGCCATCGCCTGCGTCGGAGGCGGGTCGAACGCCATGGGTCTGTTCGCCGGCTTCATGGACGTGCCGCAGGTAAGGCTGATCGGCGTCGAGCCGGCGGGGAAGGGGCTGGACAGCAGCGAACATGGGGCGACGCTTCTTCGCGGCCGGCCCGGCATTCTCCATGGATCCAGCACCTATGTCCTCCAGGACGAGGACGGCCAGGTCCAGGAAAGCTGGTCGGTATCGGCCGGCCTCGACTATCCCGCGGTCGGGCCGGAGCACGCGTTCCTGAAGGACTGCGGCTGGGCGACCTATGTCGGGGCCACCGATGGCGAAGCGCTGGACGCGTTCCAGCGGCTCGCGCGCTCGGAAGGCATCATCTGCGCCTTTGAATCCGCCCATGCGCTCGCCCATGCGCTGAAGGTCGCCGAGACCGCCGAGCGGGAGATGGTGCTTCTCGTCAATCTCTCGGGACGGGGCGACAAGGACATGGAACAGGCGCGAAGGCTGATCGGGGCGAACAGATGAGCCGCTATGACGACATGTTCGCCGGGCTCGCCGGCGAAGGGGCCTTCGGTGCCTTCCTGATGCTGGGTGACCCGGACCTCGAGACCAGCGCGGCGCTGCTCGACGCGCTGGTCGAGGGGGGAGCCGACATGGTCGAGGTTGGCATACCCTTCTCCGACCCTGTCGCCGACGGCCCGGTAATCCAGGCGGCCGCCGATCGCGCCCTCAGGGCCGGCACCACCCCGGCCGACTGCTTCTCGCTCCTCGGCGACTTCCGCGCGCGCCATTCCGGGATCCCTGTTGGTATCCTGACCTATGCCAATATCGTCGTCGCACGTGGCATTGCGGCCTTTTACCAGTCCGCTGCCGAGCAGGGCGCCGACAGCGTCCTCGTTGCCGATGTGCCCTTGCTGGAATCCGCCCCGTTCCTGACCGCTGCCGATGAAGCGGGCATTGACCCGGTCCTCATCGCCGCTTCCAACACGCCGCGGCCGACGCTGAAGCACATTGCCCGGGCCGGCCGGGGCTATACCTATTGCGTGGCGCGGGCGGGAGTGACCGGCGTCGACGATGAAGTCCGGTTCGACCACGGGGCGCTGTTCGAGGCTCTCAGGGCCGATGGGGCTCCCCCGCCCGTGCTCGGCTTCGGGATTTCAAGGCCCCGGCACGTGCGCGCGGCGCTCGAGGCGGGCGCGGCCGGAGTGATTTGCGGATCGGCGATCGTCCGCCTGGTCGAAGAGGAGGGCGATCCATGTCCACGGGTTCGCTCCTTCGTAGCGGAGATGAAGGAGGCAACTCGCCAGCACTGCCTTGCCGAGGGCCAGCTCAGCTGCCCGGGTGCCGCCGCCTCAATATGGCGGTGACATCGTCCCAGCTGATCCCCACGTCCTCCATCAGCACGGTGAGATGATAGGCAAGGTCGGCGATTTCCGACGCGCAGTCGGCCGCGTTTCCGCCTGCACCGGCCAAGGCGACCTCGACTCCTTCCTCGCCGACCTTTTGCGCGATGCGCCGACGGCCCGACTTCAGAAGCCTCGCCGTATAGCTATCCTCCGGAAGCTCCCTCGAGCGCTGACGGACGATGCCTGCCAGCGTCTCGAGCCAGGAAACCCCGCCCTCCTCGACATCTCCGAAACAGCTTTGGCTTCCAAGGTGGCAGGTCGGGCCCCGCGGAGTCGCCAGGATGAGTAGCGCATCGCCGTCACAGTCCGCCCGCGCCTCCCTCAGCTCGAGGAAATTGCCGCTCGTCTCGCCCTTCAGCCATGGCTGCTCGCGCGAACGGCTGTAGAAGGTCACCAGGCCCGAGCTTAGCGTCCGGTCGAGGGCCTCCCGGTCCATGTAGCCGAGCATCAGCACCTTGGCCGAGGAGGCATCCTGGACAATCGCGGGGATGAGCCCCTCCTGCTTTTCCCAGGCGAGACCGGCGGGATCGAACCGGGCCTTGCCAGCGGCGCCGGGATCCGCGCGCTCCCTGGCTCCTGGCGGGAAAGATTGCCTGGTCACCTGCGCACCTCGATGCCAGCTTCGGCGAGGCTCGCCTTGAACCCGGCAATGGAAACCAGGCCGTCATGGAACACGCTTGCCGCCAGCGCCCCGGAGGCTCCCGCATCGAAGACCTCGAGAAAATCCCGCTCGGTCCCGGCTCCGCCCGATGCAATCACCGGGACATCTATCGCCTTGATGACCTCGCTCGTATGGGCAAGGTCATAGCCGGTTCGCATGCCGTCCTGGTCCATGCAGTTGAGAACGATCTCGCCGGCGCCCCGGTTGGCAGCCTCCCTGACCCAGTCCAGCGTTTGTCGGCCAGCATCGCGGAGCGTCTCGGCCTTTCCACTATATTGCTTGACCCGATATTCCCGGCCCTGCCTCAGCGTATCGACGCCCAGCACCACGCACTGGCTTCCAAAGTCCCTTGCGAGCTCGTCGATCAGCCCGGGCCGCTCCAGCGCGGGCGAGTTGATCGAGATCTTGTCGGCACCGGCGTAGAGGCAGGCTGCCGCATCGTCCCTCGTCCTTATCCCCCCGGCAACGGCGAACGGTATATCGATAACCCTTGCGATCGCTTCGACCCATTCCCGGTCGAGGCTCCGCCCCTCGCTGCTTGCCGTGATGTCGTAGAAAACCAGCTCGTCGGCGCCCTCCTCGCGATAGCGAAGCGCATGCCCGACAATGTCGCCGACGTCGCGGTGGCCCTGGAAGCGGATGCCCTTCACCACCCGCCCGTCACGCACGTCGAGGCATGGAATGATCCTGCGGGCGGTCATTGTCCGAGCGCCTCCTCCAGCGAGAGGCAATTTTCCCACAATGCCTTGCCAATGATCGCCCCGGCCGCGCCGCAGCGCCGCAGCCTGTCGAGATCTTGAACCGAGGATATGCCCCCCGAGGCCTGGATCTCGAAGCCCGGGAGCCGCTCGACTGCCTCGGCGATTAGGTCGGCATTCGGCCCCTTGAGCATGCCGTCACGGCCGATGTCGGTGATGAGCAGGTGACGCGCCGCGGGAAATTGAGCGGCTACTTCCCATAGCAGGGCGCTCGAGGTCTGCTGCCATCCGCATGTCGCGACGAGCGGCCTTCCCTCCTGGAGGCGCACGTCGAGTGCAAGTGCAATGCGGTTGGCCCCGAACCGGGCGAGGAACCTTTGAACCAGGTCCGGTGCGGCAACTGCAAGGCTTCCGACCACCGCGCGCGAGATGCCGGCATCGAACAGTCGCTCCAGCTCCTCCTCGCTTCGAATTCCGCCGGCGACCTGGAGATTGAGACCGGAGCACGAGGCGAGCTTCTCGAACAATCGGTGCTGGCTTGAAGCGCCGGCCCGCGCACCGTCGAGATCGACGATGTGAACCCAGCTGGCGCCCGCGGCCTTGAACCCTTCGATCGCCTCGGCGGGACCGGCCGGGTAAACGGTCGCCTCTTCGAACTGCCCCTGCCTCAGGCGAACGCAGCGGCCGTCCATCAGGTCGATTGCTGGATAGACGATCATGACCGGAGGAACCCTGCAAGGAAACGTGCACCCGCGGGGCCGCTGCGCTCGGGGTGAAACTGCGCGCCAAGGAAGTTGCCGGACCGGACCACCGCGCCGATCGGTACGCCATAATCGGCGGTGGCGATGCTGTTCGGGCCATCGAGGCAGGCATAGGAATGGGCGAAGTAGAAATAGTCGCCCGACCGCATTTCCTGCTCCTCGTTTTGGGCGACGACCCTGCTCCATCCCATGTGTGGCACCGGCAGGCCAGGTCGTGACTGGAGCCTCGCGATCCTGCCCTCGATGATACCGAGGCAGGAGGTGTCCTGCTCTTCTGATCGCTCGAACAGCAGCTGCATTCCAAGGCAGATGCCAAGGACCGGCTGTCGAAGGGCGCGCAGGCAGCCGAACAGGTCGAGCTCATCAATTCGCTTCATCGCGAAGGAGGCCGACCCGACGCCCGGCAGCACGACCCGGTCCGCCGACGAAATGAGCCCTGCATCGCTGGTGATGGTCGGGGGCACGCCGAGCCGCTCGAACGCCGTCGCGACCGCACCGATATTGGCGCAGCCAAGGTCAATGATGGCAAGCTTCATAACAGGCCCTTGGTGCTGGGAATGCCATCCGGACGGGCCTCGAGCGCGATCGCCTGGCGAAGCGCCCGGCCAACTGCCTTGAAACAGCCCTCAGTCTTGTGATGGTCATTCTCGCCGTCGACCCGCACATGGATGGCGGCTCCGAGGCTCTCGGCCAGCGAGCGGAAGACGTGTTCCGTCATCTCGGTCGGATAGTCGCCGACATGACTTGCCCGGAATGTCCCCTCGAACCGGCTGAACGGGCGGCCCGAGAGGTCGATCGCGACCTGCGCCTGGGCCTCGTCCATTGGCAGGACAAAGCCGAACCGGCCGATACCGGCCCGTTCGCCGAGCGCCTGGCGGAGCGCCGTTCCAAGGGCGATTGCGACGTCCTCGAGGCTGTGGTGCGCGTCGACGCCAAGGTCGCCCTCGCACTTGAGGACGAGCGAAAAGCCGGCGTGGGCAGCGACCTGGTCGAGCATGTGATCGAAGAAGCCGAGGCCCGTCTCGATCCGGCGAGGCGTGGGCCGGTCGAGGTCGACGGAAATGGCGATGCTCGTCTCGCTCGTGTCGCGGACGACCGTGGCCCGTCTCGAGGGAAGCGAAGTCGCGGCGATGCCGAACCCGGCGAGCGTAGCGTCATTTTCCGCGGGCGTCCCGATGGTCAGCCTCACCCCGCCCGGCGCGGCGTTGGGACGGAACCTTGCGCGAATGCCGAGCCCCCGCAGCCTTTGCGCAAGCGCCTCGCTGTCCCTTGCCTCGAGGAACAGGAAGTTGCCGCCGCCCGAGCGAACCGAGCGGACGAGAGGAGACGAGCCAAGAAGGGCTGCGAGCCGCTCGCGCTCGGCCTTGATCTGCTCGATGGCCTGGTCGTGGATCGGCCGGCGCGAGGGACTTAGCGCTTCCAGCGCCGCGGCGATGGAAAGGCTGGACAGCGGGTAGGGCGGAAGCGCCTTTGCCGCGAGCGCGACGACGTCTTCGCGGCCGACAAGGGCGCCGATCCTTGCCCCGGCAAGGCCAAAGGCCTTGGAAAGGGTTCGAAGGACAAGGAGATTGTCGCTCGAAGCCGCGGTCCGGGCGAGGCTCTCAGTTTCCGCGAACTCGATATAGGCCTCGTCGAGAACGACGAGCGTATCGGTAAGCCTGCGGGCGAGCTCCACCACCTTTTCGGGGTCGATGAGGTTGCCGGTCGGGTTGTTCGGGGAGCAGAGGAAGACGAGCTTGAGCGCTTCCTCGCCGCCCACCTCGGCGAGGAACCGGTCCACCTCGAAGTCGAACTCGCCGTCGAGGCTTGCCTCGACCACCCGCGCGCCCTGCAGCCTTGCGAAATGCGCATAGGCAGAAAAGCTGGGCTTGCAGACGGCGATCGCGTCCAGCCCCGGGCGGCAGAAGGTCCTGACCAGGAGGTCGATCGCATCGTCGGCGCCGCGCGTGATGACGAGCTGGCCAGGGGCGATCCCGTAGAGCGCCGCCATTGCCTCGCGCAGCCGCCTCGGCTGGGGCTCGGGATAGCGGTTCACCGAGGAGGCGAGGTGGCCCTTCACCAGCGGCGGATTGGGGTTCTCATTGGCATCGAGCTTGATCGAGTTCGCGCCATAGTCGGTCTCGCTCTCGGCAAGGTCGAACGCGGGAAGGTCGATAATCTCCGGTCGGGCGAGGCGCGCGGCAAGGCTTGTCATGCGGCCTCTCCGAGGCGCGCCTCGGCGGCGCGGGCGTGGGCCTCGAGCCTTTCCATCCGGGCGAGCTCGGCCGCGGCCGGCGCAAGCCCTTGCACCGCCTCGTCGCCCAGCTTGTGCACGCTGATGCTGCGAAGGAATGTGTAGGTCGAAACCCCGCTCCAGGCCCGGGCCCCGCCATCGGTCGGAAGCACGTGGCTCGGGCCATTGACATAATCGCCGAAGCTCTCGGCGGCACGGTGGCCGCAGAAGATCGCTCCCGCATTGCGGACGCGTGGGAGCAGCTCCTCAGGAAACTCCACGGCCAGCGACAGGTGCTCGGGGGCATAGTCATTGGCAATCGAGATTGCCTGGTCGAGGTCCTCGACCAATAGTGCCCGCGCACCCGCGATCGAGGCCGAGGCAATGGCCCCGCGCGGCAGGTCAGGAAGCCGGGCGTGCACCTCGGCGACCACCTTGCCGGCAACAAGGCTAGAAGGCGTGACCAGCAGGACCTGGGCGCCCGGGTCATGCTCCGCCTGGCCAAGGAGATCGGCCGCGACCCAGCCCGGGTCGGCGCTCTCGTCGGCGATGACCATGAGTTCGCTTGGCCCCGCGGGAAGATCGATGGCAGGACCTCCTGGCAGAAAGGCGGCGTAGGACTTGGCCAGCGAGACATAGCTGTTGCCAGGGCCGCAGATCTTGCCGACCCTGGCGATGTCGCCCGCGCCAAAGGCCAGCGCGGCGATGGCCTGGGCGCCGCCAATGGTCCAGACCTGGTCGATCTCGCAAAGGCTGGCGGCGAGTGCAATCATCGGGTCGAGGCCGCCGGACCCGTCCGGGGGCGTCGTGACGATGATCTCGGGCACACCGGCGATACGCGCCGGGATGGCAAGCATCAGGAGCGATGAGAAAAGGGGCGTCCTGCCGCCGGGAACATAAAGACCCACCCGGTCAATCGGCCGCCACAGCTTGCCGACTTCGATGCCAGGGCCCTGCTCCAGCCAGACATCCCCCGGAACGGCCGCCGAGTGGAAGCTCCTGATGTTCCGGACCATGAGTTCGAGCGCTGAGCGCTGGCCGGCCGAGAGGCTTTCAAAAGCCTGCCGGGCGAGAGGCGCGGTGGCAATGCGGCGTGGCAATGCCCCGTCGAACTTTTGGCAATAGGCGGCAAGCGCGTCCCAGCCGTTCGCCCTTATGTCGTCGACGATGGCCCGTACCGTTTCAGCCTGCTGCTCGTCGCATCGGGCCGTTGGACGCGCGAGGGCGGATAGCCGCTCTCCGGCCGACAGTGAATTCCAGTCGAGCTGCTTCACATCATCATCTTTTCAATTGGTACGACGAGGATCGCCGAGGCGCCGGCTGCCTTCAGCTTCTGGAGCGTTTCCCAGAAGACCGATTCCTGGCAGACGGCATGGACCGCGAACTGTCCCGGCTGGCCGTGCAGCGGGACGATCGTCGGTGCTCCAGCGCCAGGCAGGAGCTCGGTAATCCGCGGCAGCGCCTCGCTGCCCGCGTTCAGCATGATATATTTGGATTCCTTGGTCGCGAGCACGCCCTCGACACGGCTGAGGAGCCGGTCGCCGATATCATTCTTTTCCGCCGAGAGCGGGGCCGCCGTGCGGATCAGGACCGCCTCGCTGTCGAGCAAGCTGTCGACGACCTTGAGCCCGGTTGCCGCGAGCGTCGCCCCGGTCGACACGATGTCGCAGACGAAGCTTGCCACCTGGAGACGCGGGGCGAGCTCGACCGCTCCGTTCATTTCGATGATGTCGGCTTTGACCTGTCGCTCGTCGAGGAACCGCCGGAGGATCCTTGGATAGGAGGTCGCGATCCGGCTGCCTTCAAGCGCCCGGGGGCCATCGTAGGAAAAGCCTTCCGGGGCGGCGAGACGGAGCCCGCAGCGGCCAAAGCCGAGGCTTGCCACAATCTCCATGCCCGCGTCCGGGTGGCCAAGCAGATATTCCTCGAGGACATTGAGGCCCACGATCCCGAACTCGCAGACGCCGTCGGATACGAAGACCGGGATATCGTCGTCGCGAATGAACATGAGATCGATGGGGAAATTCTCGACCCGCGCGGAAAGGTCGTTCTTCCCGTGCTGGATGCGAAGCCCGGCATCGCGAAGGAGGTCCCGGCTCATGTCTGCAAGGCGCCCCGACTTCTGGACCGCGAGGTGCAGTCTTGGCGTGCTCATGGCTGCCGGGCCCTCAGCCGACCGAGCGCGAGGCGGTAGCCCTGGTAGGGCATTTCCTTGAGGAAGCGCGCGACCCTGACGACGGTGGTGGTCGATGCCCCGGCTGCCTCTGCTATCTCGCGATAGGAAAGGCTGTCCTCCTCCAGCAGCTGGGCGACATGCCAGCGTTCGACAAATGCCCGTATCTCGGAGGGGGTGCACAGATCCGCGAGAAAGGCCTCGACCTCCTCGCGCGTCTCAAGCGTCAGGAAAGCATCGAAGAGCTGGTTGCGAAGAGCCGGCCAGGCTTTCGACTGGGAGACCATATCTGTTGTTCCATTGTGTTATCACGATGAAACGCCCTCTAGCGTCATGATGCCGGGACCGCAAGGGGACAGCTGGCTTTCTCCATGTCGCTGGGGCCGGTCGTGAACGAGGAGCCCCTCGAGCGAAAGAAAATCGCCCCGATCGAGGTTCGCGAAGCGGGCGATCCAGGGCTTAAGGTCGATCCCGACCGAGCCGAGCCAGTCGTCGTCGTAGATGGTCCTGCGATATCGATCGCCGCGGTCGCCTCCGATCAGCACCAGGCTGGAAGGACCCTGCTGCCCTGCCGCGAGGGCCAGCGCACCGACCAGATTGGTGCCGGTCGATGGCCCGAAACATCGTCCGCATTTCTGTTCGAGCCATCGCACCGCCGCGATCGAGGCCGCGTCCGGTACCGAGACCATCCGGTCGATGACCTGCGGGATGAACGAGGGAGAGGGACGCTTCTTTCCAATCCCCTCGATGAAATCGCTGTTGGTCGCCGGGCCGCACGGTTCGCCCCCTGCAAATATCCTGAAGAATATCGATACTTGCGGGTCGACGACGCAAAGGCGGGTCGAGGAAAGCTCCGGCCTGTGCCGGATGTGGCGGCCGATCGTGGCGGCGGTGCAGCCCGTTCCGGCGCCGGCCACGATCCAGGCCGGGACGGGATGGGGCTCGAGCCGCATCTGGTCGAAGATGCTGGCGGCGATATTATCCCTTCCGCGCCAGTTGATCGCCCGTTCCGCGTTGAGGAACTGGTTCATGAAATAGTGACGAGGCCGCTGGGAGAGGCTGGCTGCAACCGCGGTGAGGTCCGAGCCGGGCGGCGCGAAATGCACATTGCCTCCAGCTCTTCGGATCGCGTCGATCTTGCCAGGCGCCGTGCTCGCCGGAACGACCGCGGTGAATTCCAGGCCGAGCAAGGCTGCAAAATAGGCTTCCGCTATGGCCGCGCACCCCGAGCTGGCCTCCACGACATGCATCCCTTCGCCAATAAATCCGCTTGAGATCGCATGGTGGAACAGGGCGCGCGCAAGCCGGTGCTTGAGGCTCCCCGTGGGGTGGCCGGATTCATCCTTGAGGTAGAGATCAATCGCACCGAAGCCGGGGAGCGAAAGCTTGAGAAGATTGGTGTCGGCGGTCCGCTGGCGATCCGCTTCCAGCGTCTCGATGGCATTTTGAACCCAGGAGCTACTGGAGCCCTGGCAGGGATAGCTCGGCACGTTTTTTCCTCGTCCATCCAGATTTTTTTAAAGCGGGGACAGCAGCTTCGCCGACGCCATTCTCCGCTGCGCAGGTACAACGAGGCTGGCCCCAGCTTGCCAGTCTAGAGACGCATCGCTGGTCCATTCCCGCACGGGGAAAGCTGGCTCGAAACCTGTTCTTCGCCTCGTCCATCCGGTCCATGTTCCAGGAAATTGCGGAGCAGCCTGTCGCCGCGAGGCGTCAGGATGCTCTCGGGGTGGAACTGGAGCCCGAACTGGAGCGCCGCTTTGTCGCTGATCGCCATGATCATTCCATCGAGGCTCGCATGGACCTTGAAGCAGCCGGGGACGTCGCGCGCGCAAAGGCTGTGATAACGCCCGACGCGCATCGGGCTTGGCACTCCCTCGAAAAGCCCGGCGCCGTCATGGTCGATCAGCGACGACTTGCCATGGACGATGGCGCCGGCCGGTCCGACCGTCCCGCCGGCCTGTTCCACCAGGGCCTGGTGACCAAGGCATATTCCAAGCAGGGGGATCCGGCCCTTTGCGAGCCGGATGGTCTCGCCGAACGAGCCAGCCTCGGCTGGACGCCCGGGACCCGGTGACAGGACGATTGACGCCCTTCCATTGACCGCTCGCCCGATGATCTCGGCTGCAGGTGCGCTGCTTCTCAAGACCTCGACCTTGCAGCCGGCGCGCTCGAATGCCTCGACGAGGTTGAAGCTGAAGCTGTCGAAATGATCGACGATGACGAGGTTGCGGGTCATTGCCGGGCGCTCTCGATCGCGGCAAGCAGCGCCGATGCCTTGGCACGCGTTTCGCTGGCCTCGGCGAGCGGCACGGAATCATGGACCACGCCAGCGCCGGCGCGCACATGGGCGATACCATCCTTCACCAGCGCCGAGCGGATGATGACCGCGCTGTCGAGCTCGCCCGAACCGGCCAGCCAGCCAAGGGCACCGCCATATGGGCCCCGGCGCTGCCTTTCGAAACGACGAAGCAGCTCGGTGGCCTTCAGCTTGGGCGCACCCGACAGGGTCCCGACGTTGAGACAGGCAACGAGGGCCCTCAGCGCATCGACCCCGGGCGCGAGCTCGCCGCTCACCACGGAGACGCAGTGCATGACCCTCGCGTAGCGCACGACCGAAAGCAGCGCATCGACGCGCCTCGTCCCGGCAGCGCTCACCCTTGCGACATCATTGCGGGCAAGGTCGACGAGCATCATGTGCTCGGCGAGCTCCTTTGCATCGAGGCGCAGGTCCGCCTCGAGGCGGTCATCCTCGTCCGGGCCGGATCCCCGCGCCCGGGTGCCGGCAATCGGCTTGACCTCGACCCTCGGCTGCTTCTTGCCGTGAACCCGTACCGCGCATTCCGGCGATGCCCCGAAAAGGACGTGATCGGGCGCGGAAAGGAAGAACATGTAGGGGCTCGGGTCCATCGCGCGCTGCGCTGCGAAGGCGGCGAGGGGATCGGGGCAGGGCGCCTTGAAGGTCCGGGATGGAACGACCTGGTAGACGTCGCCTGCCTCGACATGGGCTTTCAGGGATTGAACGAGGGCTGCAAACTCCTCGTCCGTCATGTCGCAATCCGGCTCGACCCCCGGCGGCGGCGCGGAAAGCCTCGTGGCTTCCGAGAGGTTGCGCATGCGCCCCGCGTCCGCCGAACAGAGGCCGACGAGCCGCTCGAGTCGCCCGCAAGCGGCATGGAAGGAGCGCCTCGCCTTCTCCTTGTCGCCCGAGCCAAAGGCGCTGCAGATGACCCGCGTTCCTCCGGGCTCGATGACCAGCAGGCTTTCGGCCAGCCAGAACTGGTAATCGGGAAAGCCCAGCGGGTCTTCCCTTGCCGGCGGCAGGTCCTCGACGAGGTCGACATGGTCGAAGGCGATCGCACCGGCGGCAAAGATGCTGAACGGCTCCTCGGGCGACAGGGACTTCAGCCCGAAGACCATCTCCCGGAGCGCGTCGAACGGCGAGGGCGCAAGGAGGCGAGCGGAAGGCTCGTCGCCGGTCGCCTTGGGGAAGCGAAGCTTGATGCGCATTTCCCCGTCTTCGACGAGTTGGGAGCCGAAGCGCGAGCGAACAGCGTCGATCACCAGCCGGCCATTGTCGCTCAGCGCCACCAGTTCGACCTCGTCACCGCGGCACGTCACCCGCGCCGCGGCAGCATCGAGGATGAAGGCTCGGCCCTCGGTCTCGAAGAACAGCCTGTTCGCCCTGGCGGCCTCGTCGCCGAGGGCAGCAAAGATCGCCAGCGGGTCCGGCGCTCCGCCGAGCGTGCGGCGAAGCGCGAGCACTTCGCCGCTGCAAATGGATGGCGGCATCATCGTCATCGCCCCATGGCCAGGAGGAGCTTGTCGAGGCGGACCATGAGATCGCCGAACTGCTCGGGATATAGCGATTGCGGTCCGTCCGACCAGGCGCGGGGAGGATCGACATGGACCTCGATCATCAGCCCGTCTGCACCAGCGGCAGCGGCGGCGAGCGCCATTGCCGGGACGAGGTCGCGAATCCCGGTTCCGTGCGAGGGGTCGACGATCACCGGCAGGTGGGTCCGCGACTTCAGATAGGGAACGGCGTTGAGGTCGAGCGTGTTGCGTGTCGCGGTCTCGAAGGTGCGGATGCCGCGCTCGCAGAGGATTACCTGCTCATTGCCTTCGCCGAGGATATATTCCGCGGCGAGCAGCAGGTCCTCGACCCTCGCGGCCATGCCCCGCTTCAGCACCACCGGCTTTCGAAGCGTGCCGACGGACTTCAGCAGCGAGAAATTCTGCATGTTGCGCGCTCCGACCTGGAGAGCGTCGGCATGTTCGGCGACAAGCTCGACATCGGCTACGTCCATCACCTCGGTGACAACCGGCAGTTGGAGCTCGTTTCCGATTTTCCGGAGCAGCTTCAGGCCATCTTCTCCGCTACCCTGGAAGCTGTAGGGGCTGGTCCTCGGCTTGAAGGCGCCGGCACGAAGGATTGCCGCTCCGCCATTCCTCGCAGCCGTACACGACGCCCGCAGCTGCTTTTCTGTTTCCACCGCGCAGGGGCCGGCGATGACCGCGAAGTCATTTCCTCCGAGCGTCGCGCTGCCGATCCGGACGATGGTGTCATGCGGGTGAATGTCCCGGCCCGCAAGCTTGTAGGGCGTGAGGATCGGCTTCACCGATTCCACGTGCGGATGGGCATCGAGCGCCAGCTCCGCAAGCACCCGCTCGTCGCCGAGCGCGCCGAGGACGACGCGCTCCTGGCCGGGCATGTGGAGGGGCTTCAACCCTTTTTGCCCGATCTGGTCGAGCAGTTCGTGAGCGGCGCTCCGGGGCGCGTTGGGCTTTAGGACGATGATCATGAAATTGTTCACTTTTTTGATTGAGGCACGCGAAAAAAAAGGCCCGCCGGCGTGCTTGGCGGGCCTTTCTCCGAAAATGGTTCCCCGGATCGTCCGGGAGACTTTAGAGAGTAAGCGCTCGGCCTCGCCAGCAGATCGACTGCCAGCGCCACCAATGACCTTCCAGGATGCGCGCACGTGAAGCGATCGGCGCCCGCGGCGCCTTTCCGGCCGGATTCGGAACAGATCGTTTCAGGACCATTGCCATCACATCCACCAAGACGCGCGAAAGTGCAAACCCCGCATTGGAAATGCAAGGATGTCGCCGGGGAAGTGGATCCGCCAGGCTCATTTGATCGGACCGATTGGCTCCGGTTCGCCAATTTTGGCCGGCGTGCCCCAAAAATTTGTCATTAATTAAGCCTTCGCGGCTTTGCTTCTCCCGGAATCTGAATTTCCCCCGGGCATGCCGAAGGTTGCAAGTTGAACCAGAATATGTGCGTTGTCGCGCTCCACGAAGACAGGAAGAAGCTGGAACGGCGTATCCGCCGGATCATCCAGTTGCGGCGGAACCGCGCAAAATTCTTCGACCCGGTCCTCTTTTCCGAGCCCTGCTGGGACATGCTGCTCGAGCTTTATGCGGCGAGCCTCACCAGCTGCCCGGTTTCGGTGGCGAGCCTTTGCAGCGCGGCGTCGGTTCCGACCACCGCGGGGCTGCGCTGGATCGCGGCCCTCGAGGAACGAGGGGTCATCCTTCGCGCGACCAATCCCTTTGACCTGCGCCAGGTAGAGATTGCGCTCACGCCGAAAGCCCTGGCGGCCATGGAGAGACTGTTCGGGGACTCGTTCGAGATTGACGGCACCGAGGAATGATCGCGCCTCTCAGGGGGCGTCCCCGCTGAACCGCGCACCGGCGCTGCCCATTGCGATCTTGCTTCGTCTCACTCCGGCAAGTGCACGCCTGAGGTCCGCCAGCAGGTCCTCGAGATGTTCGAGGCCAACCGAGAGGCGGAGAAGGTCGGGAGTTACGCCGGCTTTCGCCTGGACCTCGGGTGGCATCCCGCGGTGAGTCATGGTCGAGGGCGTGCAGATGAGGGAACTGAAGCCGCCGAGTGATGAGGCGAGGGTGATGAGCTCGAGCCCTTTGACAAAGGCCATCGCTCCCTCCTCCCCTCCCTTCACTCGAAAGCTGAGCAGGAAACCGGGGCCCGCCTGCTGGCGCGCGGCAAGCCCGGCATGGGGATGGGATGCAAGCCCGGGATAATATATCTGGCTCACTTCTGGTTGGCGGCCGAGCCACTCGGCAATTTGCCTGGCGCTCGCTTCCTGCCGGTCGAGGCGAAGGCCGAGGCTCCTCAGCCCCCTGAGCGTCTGCCAGCTGTCGAATGCCGAGGCCGAAAGCCCCGCCGCATTGGCCCACCAGGTGATTTCTTCGGCAAGCTCTTCGTCCCTCGCCAGCAGCGCCCCGCCAAAAAGGTCATGGTGGCCGTTGATCGCCTTGGTCGTCGAATGCATGACAAGGTCGCAGCCAAGCTCGAGCGGCCGCTGCCGGCAGGGCGTCAGCACCGTATTGTCCGCTAGCACCCGGGCGCCGGCTTCGTGGGCTCGGTCACTGAGACGACGGATGTCGGTGACCCTGAGGAGCGGGTTGCTCGGGGTCTCGATCCAAAGGAGGTCCGGCTCTTGCATCAATGCCCTGTCGAGGGCCTCGTCGTCGTTCTGGTCGACGAAGCTCGCCTTGAGCCATCCCCTGTCTTCCAGCCCGCGAAGGAGCCGGTAGGTACCGCCGTAGCAGTCAAAGGGCGCTATCACATGGGCGCCCCGGCGAAGCACAAGTAGCGCCAGCAGTCCGGCGGACTGGCCGGAGCCGGTAACTGCGCCGCCGCTTGCCCCTTCCAGGCGCGCAATGGCCTGGAGCAGGAGGTCGCGGTTGGGATTGACCGTCCGCGAATAATCATAGGCCGGCTTGTCGGAAGGATTGGGCCACTCACTGGTGTCCGAGCACCAGAGCGGCGGTGCGATCCCCCCGTGGCAGGGGTCCGCGGCGACCCCGGCGCTTGCCAATATCGTGTCGAGATGCGGAATTTGGCTGCTCATGTCCCTGTCTCCGCCAGCGGCCCGGCAGGCCTGTCGCCACATTCGACGAGAAACTCGTCGACGAGGCCGCCAATCAGTCCTGGTTCCTTCAAGAATGCATCATGGCCGTAAATGGACCCGATCGCCCGGAAGCTCGTCCGGCCGGAAATCCCGGCAGCCAGAGATGCCATGTCCCCGATCGGCACCAGCTGGTCCTGCTCGACGCCGATGACCAGTGCCGGGCAGCGGATTTCCCGGGGATCGACGCGGTGACGGTCGATCGACGCCGAGAGGCTTAGAAAACGGCCCGGGCTCATCATCTCGACATAGGCACGCCCCCGCGCTTCCAGATAATCCATCGGTTGAGAGGCCGAAAGCGGCCCGGCGCCGGAAATCCCGCCGCGGAAGCGCTCCGAGAACTCCTCGGGCGTACGGTAGGTGAGCATCGCCATTGCGCGGGCGATGACGAGCGCCTCTCCCGGGCAGCAATGCTCGCGGCCGAGCTCGACGACCCGGCGCTGGAGGCTGCGCTGGGCCGTTGCGAGAGGGTGGGCCCCGGCCGGCGCCGAGATGATCACCAGCGGTGTTTGAGCTTCGAACCGCTGGGCATGGGCGAGCGCAACCATGCCGCCATAGGAGGCACCGATGATTGCCAGTGGCTTTTCGCCGATCTCCCCCAGAGTATCGGCGATGATGACGGCCTGCTCGAACGTGTCGGGAGCATAGGCACCGCTTTCGTCCGCGATGAAATCAATGCCCAGGATCCGGTAGCGCTGCGGCCCGAGCGGCGCGCGGTCGCCGAACAGGCTGGCCCACCAGCCGGGTTTGCCGTCCGCCCCCCGGGCGACCGACGCGTCGGCGGAGATGCCGCCGAGCACGAGGAGCAGCGGTGCATTGTCGGAACCCATGATCACCGCTCTCGTCTGGACGGGAAGCCTGGCGCTTCCGATCCGGCGCAGCCTGACCGCGAAAGCACGGGGATGATCGGGCCCGTTCGTTCCGCTTTCATCGCTCCTCCCTGGCATCAGGCTGGTGCCGACAGCTCTTGTTCAGCCCGCCTGGGGCCGGTGTGGAGCAGCTCCTGGAGCTCGCGGTGCGACAACAGGTCGAAGAGGTCCGCGATGACCGCTTCGGCGGTCGCCGCGCCTCCCGCGCCGCGGCCGGAAGCCCGCCATTCGTGCCCCTCGCTCGTGGTCACCTCGACGAGGTTGCGCTCAGCTGCGGGAGGAGTGAAATCCGGGACCTCGCTTGCCGGCAGTATCTCGACCCGTCCTTCAAGCCCGCTCCCGCGCCGCACGAGGCTGGATAGCTGGAGCCAGCGCTCGCCGCTCTCCGCGATTTCCTCGATGAGCTTCGGGTCGAGCGGCTGGACCTCGATTTGAAAGCTGGCGTCCGGGCCGAGGATTTCCGCCGCGATGATCCTCAGCTTCAGCTCGGCATCGGCGCCCTTTAGATCCCGCGAGGGGTCTTCCTCGGCGAAGCCGGCAAGCTGGGCGCTCTCCAGCGCAAGCGGATAGGGGATTCCGCGGGCAAGAAGGTCGAGGATGAAGTTGATCGTTCCGTTGAGCACTGCCCGTACGCGCTCGATCTCGCCGGACCATTGGGCGACGCGGACCGTGTCGAGTACCGGGGCGCTCCCCCCGACCGCGGCCGAATAGTAAAGCCTCGCGCCGCTTTGCGAACAGAGCCTCGAATGATCGGAAAGGTGCTGGCCAATGGCCAGCTTGTTGGCGCTGACCACCGGAAGACCGCGCCCGAGCTTAAGACAGGCGATGGCCCTGCCGATCTCGGCGCAGGAGGTGAGGTCGATCGTCACGTCGGCGGGAATGCTGCAGAAATGCTCAATATCGGTGGTAAGTGGTGCTGGAGGGGGGAACCGCCGCCATTTCCCGGGGTCGCGAACGAGGATCGACGAGATATTGAAATGCTCCTCGAGCTCGAGCCGCTCGGCAAGCGCCTGGCCGACCGTTCCATAGCCGGCGAGCGCGATCCTGGAAGTAGCGCCGGACAATCGCATCGATGAACTCCGGACATGAGCGCGGGGCGGCAGCGTCTGGGGCCCGACCTGGGTCGGCACCGGGCTGCCGATGCCGCCGACGGCGAGGCGCTGCTCCTTCCACCTGGCATATTCAACCGCGCGCGGCTGCAGCAGCGGCCGTGCAAGCGCGAGACAGTCCGACCAGCTCACCTCGTCGAAGCGATTGAGAGTGCCCTCTCGCCCCGCAGGATCATGGTCAAACACGCCGTCGACGTCCTTGTACAACCTGACGAGGTCGGCCTTCAGTTCGCCGCCAAGGAAGATGGCGCTGAAGTCGGTCCCGCCGCGTCCGAGAAGCGATCGGCAGCCGCTTTCATGGACTCCCACGAACCCGGGCACGATGAGGACATTTGACCGATCGAACAGGTCCGGGAGGTCGCCGTGAACCTCGAGCGGCGTTGCTTCCAGGACATTGCCCCCGGTGGATATTCCGAACTCCTCGGGCCTTGCGACCCTGGCCTCGAGCCCGATCCGGTCGCAGGCGACACGAAGAAGCGCCGCGGCCTGCTCCTCTCCGAGCGAGACCGCTTCGGCAATGCCGCTGCAGGGGATCCCGCCCGACGCGGCCTCGCAGGCCCGGATCAGCGCGTCGGTTTGGCCCTCAAGTGCCGAGACGACCGCGATCACCCGGTCGCCCTGCCGGGCGAGGCGGTAAATCTCGCCCACCACCCGCGGCAGGTCGCCCGGCGTTCTCAGCACCGAGCTTCCGAACTTGAGCACCTTGAGCCGCCGTGGCCGGCAGGTGTCGGGCGGAGCGCTGCGAAAGGCCTCCTCCCCGGGGTTGCCGAATTTCAGTTTCAGATTGCGCACGCGTCCATCTCTTCCATCCAACAAGGAGATACGACGTTGCACGAGCCCCGCTTGGTTGCCGGTCCGGCCGCATCGTTTCCCTTTCGCGAGAAACTTCCACCTTGCCCGGGTGGGCAGGTTGGCCTGGGGGCTGAATGCTCCCAGTCTTGATGCTGTTGGACCGCCGCCCCGGTCGAGTTGGGCGGCGATCCACCCATCAAAGACGCTGCGGTTCTCAGAAGCCGCACCTTTGGAGAACTGCGGCGACCGTAAAAATTCTTCCGCGGAGACGAACCTCTACCGGCCGGATCCGGCAGCGGCCCGCCTGGAAGGCCGGTTTCAAAAAAAAGCTGGCGAGTTTTTCCCTTTCCTGCGTCATAGATGGTGGAGGAGCGTTCACAATGGGACGATTCTTCAGCATCAAGAGTGGGCTCTGCCCACGCCAACCTGCCTACCCGGGCAAGGTGGATGCTTCTTCAATCTGGAGAAGCGATGCGGCCGGGCCGGCAATTATTCGGGCTTCGAGCAACATCGCATCTCCGCGCGCGAAGGAGAGATTATGTTGCTCGATTGCGAGAGCATCGGTGCGCCGGTTGACGAAGGAGGGCCTTGCTGCGTCCGCACTTCGCAGCCGGCCCGGCCCGATCGCAAGAAGTCGTCGGAGCGATCCGACTGGCTGGCGCGCGAGGTCATGCCGCACGAGCCGATGCTTCGCCAATGGCTCTTCGGCAAGCTGCGCTGCCCCGTGGCCGTCGATGACGTGGTCCAGGATATTTTCCTGAGGCTTGGCCAGACCGCGTCGGTCGATCACATCGCGGCTCCCAGAAACTATTTGTGGAGCACTGCCATCTCGGTTCTCCGCGACCGTGCCCGCCGTGCGCGCGTCGCGCCTTCCGATTTCGCGGACAGCGAAGAGCTCGTCGAGCTTCCCTGCGAGGCGCCGTCCCCGTTTCGCCAGCTCTGTGCCCGCGAGGAACTTGAAACGGTTCTCGGACACATCGCCAGCCTGCCCGAAAGGACAAGACAGGTGCTCGTACTTCGCAGGCTCGAGCTTCTATCCCTGGCCGAGACCGCCTCTCTTCTCGGGATAAGTCCGAGCGCGGTCGAGAAGCACCAGCGGCGCGCGCACCGCTATCTGAAGGAGAAGCTGCCGTGCGCGAACTAGGGCGTGCGGCGGCGGTCGGGAACCAGCCATGCTATCTCATCATCCAGGACGAAGCGGGCAATCGAGTCGTTTCGAGCGCCAGGGCTGCCCCTGGTTCGACCGGCGTCCTGGCCATTTCAGAGGGAGTTAAAGCCATGGGTGAAGCAACGAGGGCCGATCTGCTTGGCAAGGAGGCTCTTGAGACCGCCTCCCGGGGCATCCCCGACTGGCGGGTGACCTCGGCCGGCGATGCGATCGAGGCGATCTTCCTGTTTCCCGATTTCGTCCACGCCTTTGCCTTCATGACCGACATTGCCCAGGCGGCGGAAGAACATCAGCACCACCCCGAGTGGAAGAATGTCTGGAACCGGGTCGAAATGAGGCTCACGACCCATTCTGCCGGCGGTATTACGGACAAGGACATCCGGCTTGCCGAGCTCGTCGACCGCGCGTCCAGCAAGCATGAAGGCCGCGTCGTTGAGCCTAGCGAAGCCGATAGCTGCCCTGTCTGCGTGGCATAGGCCGTTTTCGAGCGGGGTCCGCCGCGCAGGCCTTTTTGCTCCCTAAAGAACCGAGCGGACCAGGAAATCCCCGAACCGTTCGCC
>JAJJPO010000148.1:0-14049 GCA_032907585.1 Sphingomonas sp.
ACCCCGGCAAGCGATTTCTACCTGAACTTCATGCCGGACGGCCGCATCGGCGCGAAATTCGGCTGCAACTCGCTGGGCGCCGGCTACAGCCAGGCCGGCAATGTCCTTTCGGTCGGCGCAATCGCTGCAACCCGGATGGCCTGTCCGGACATGAGCTTCGAGAACCAGGGCTCCGAGGTCTTGAGCAGGCCGGTGACGATCAGCGGGTGCGGCGACCGGCTTACCCTGTCCAATTCCCGCGGGTCGATCGAGCTAGTGCGGGCCCGCTAAGGCGCCGGTCCGCCGGCGTCGGGCCGATCAGGCCGCTGCCTCGTCCTCGTTGTCGGCAGGCTTTGCAGCGGGCGACGCGAGCTTGGTCAGCGGGCGCGGAGCCGCTTCCACCAGGGGCGGTTCTGCCAGCTCCTTGGCGCTCCCGGCCCCGAGGGCCTCGAACCGGCGAGCCTGGGTGAATACCTGGCTTTCGAAGCTTCCGACCATCTGGTTGTAGGCCGTGTTCGCCGTGGCGAGGTTCTTCCCGACCTTCTCCATGTGCTGGGCCATGGTCGAAAGGCGCGAGTGGAGCTCCTTGCCGAGCGCCGCGATTTCCTCGGCTGCCTCGTTGAGCTTCTCCTGCCGCCATACGCTCGCCACCGTCCGCGCGATCGCGACGAGATTGGTAGGCGTCGCCAGCAACACCTTGCGCTCGAACGCCCATTCCCACAGCCCGTCATCCTGTTCGAGCGCTGCCGTCAGGAAATGTTCGCCGGGGATGTACATGACGACATAGTCGGCCGCGTCGTCGAACTGCGACCAATAGGCCTTGGAGCCGAGTTGCTGGGCATGGGTCCGCAGCGACGCGACGTGGGAACGAAGATGGGCAACCCGCCGCTCGTCGTCCACTTCCTCGGACGCATCAAGATAGGCGTTGAGCGAGCATTTGGCGTCGATGACCAGCTTGCGGCCACCGGGCAGGTTGACGATCACGTCCGGGCGAAGCCGCCCGTCGTCGGTATCGACCGAGACCTCGGTGCTGAAATCCGCATGGGCGCTGAGCCCGGCATGCTCGAGGACGTTGCGCAGGCTATGCTCGCCCCATCGACCGCGGGCCTTGGGCGAGGAGCGCAAGGCATTCACGAGGTTGCGGGTTTCGTCGCGCACCTGGCCCTGCCCTGCCCGAACCAGCTCGACGGCCTCGCGCAGCCCGGCATAATGGTCGACACGCTCCTTTTCGACCCGCTGCAGTCCTTCTTCATAGCGCTTCAGGGTTGCCTCGACTGGCTGCAGCAGAGACTGGAGCTTGGTCTTGGTTGCCTTGTCGGCTTCGCTGAACCTCTGGTCCGCCTTGGCGAGAAAATCCTTGTGCGCCTTCTCGAGCAGCTGGTCGCCGATTTCCCGGAACTGGGTGACGAGTGCGTCGCGATTGGCCGCGAGGTCCTTCATCCGCTGGTCAAAATGAGCAGCCTCGGCACGGAGCCTGGCAAGTTCCGAGTGAACCGGAACGAGCCCGTCGCGTGCCTCGTCGCGTTCGACCGTGACCGACTGGAGCTGGGTCCTGAGCGACTGCACCAGCGCTGTCGCCACGGCCTGCCTTCTTGAGCCAAGGAGCCAGCCGACAAGTCCGCCGACAATGAGGGCCACGATCGCAGCAATTATCAGGCCGGCGTCCATTATCCCCTCCCTTACGCGGAACGAAAGTAGAACCTAGGCCTGTTTGGAGGTCGGCTCAAGCCTCTTCGGCATTTCATTTCCGGGCGCCCACCATTGCTGGAATCCGGTGTCGCGCGCGCCGATCGAATTCGATTTCACAATGTCCTTCGCGGCCTGCGGCCGGCGTTATCACCGGGACAAGGCCTAGGCGTTGCTCCTGGCAACCTCCTCCATCTCGATTTCGTGGGCCTCCGGCGGCTCGCAGGGCGCAGGCCCCGGTCCTGCAATGACCGAAAAGCGTGCCCCGTCGCTGATCAGCCGATGGACCGGGCACTTGCGGGCTATTTCGAGCAGCTTGTCGTGCTGCTCTTCGTCGAGCGCACCGTCAAAGCTCACCCGGACATCGAACCGGTCGCGAGGCGATTCGCCATCGTCCCTGCTGTGGCCGACGCCGGCCCTTATCCGCCGGACCGGCCAGCCCTTGCGGTCAGCATAAAGGCGAACCGTCATGGTCATGCAGGCCGCGACGGCAGCGCTCACCAGCTGGAATGGTGACGGGCCGTTGTCCAGCCCGCCAAAGTCGGTGGGTTCGTCGGCAAACATGAGGTGGCGCCCGGTCCTGATCTCGACCTCGAACTTGCCCCTGCCGGTTTCGACTGCCTCGACGTCGGTCGGCTGGCATGCGTCCGGTGCCTCGTCGACATAGGCATCTGCCCAGGCAGCGATCAGCTGTGCTGCCCGGGCGGCATCCGCCCCGCCGGTGAGGAGATGGTCGGCCCGGTCGAGCGAAATGAAACTCTTCGGATGGCGCGCAGCGGAGTAAATGCGCGTTGCATGGTCAAGCGAGACCAGATTGTCGGTCGGCGCATGGAGGACCAGCAGCGGGCGGTGGAGCGAGGCAATCCGCTGCCCCTGTTCCTGGCCTCTCAAGCTCTCGACCAGTGCCCGGCCAACGCGGAACGGCCGGTCGGCAAGCCTCACCTCGGCCATCCCCTCGCGCTCGATCTTCTCAAGGTCCGCCGGAGCAAACTGCTGAAGCGCATGAGCCACGTCAAACGGCGCATTTATCGTCACTACCGCGCGGACCGTGGAACATTGTCCCGCTGCCGCAAGCACCGCGGCCCCGCCAAGGCTATGGCCGATGAGGAGGCCTACCGGCCTTCCTTCCTCCGCCATCGTCCTCGAAGCGGCGACGAGGTCTTCGACGTTCGAGGAAAAGCTCGTCTCGGCGAACTCGCCCTCGCTCTGGCCGATGCCGGCAAAATCGAACCGGAGGACCCCGATCCCTTTCCCCGCCAGCGTCCGGGCGATCCGGACCGCCGCCAGATTGTCCTTCCCGCAGGTGAAGCAATGGGCGAAAAGTGCCCATCCGCGGACCTGGCCGTGCGGTGATTCGAGCCGGCCAGCCAGCCTTCTTCCTGCCGCGCCCTCGAACTGCAGCGATTCGATCATCTGGGTCCTGCCGTTACCATGACGCCGACCGTTTCGCATCCGCCACGGGGCTTGCGGAACTATCCTCTTGCTGCTTCGCTCCTTGGCCCGAGAAGGAGTTGCACATGTCCATCCGCAAGATGATCTCCCTCCATCCCCAGGGCCGGGATCATGTCAACCAGCCCCTGGGCGATGCGGTCCACCACCTCATGTACTGCTCGAAAATGTGCCTGAGCTGCGCTGACTCATGCCTTGCAGAGCCAATGGACATGACCCAGTGCATCAGGCTTTGTCTCGACTGTTCCGATATCTGCGAGGCGACCGCGCGGCTCGGGCTGCGGCGAACCGGCGATGACCAGCCGATGCTGCGCGAGCTTCTCGAGCTTTGCTCGCGCATGTGCGAGGCCTGCGCAACCGAGTGCGAGCGCCACGACCATGAACATTGCAGGCTGTGCGCCCAGATCTGCCGCGAATGCGCAGCGGACTGCGCAAATGCAGCGGCGAGCCTCGCCTAGCGCTACTCGCCCGCGCCTTCCGTGCGGGCTGTCACCGGAATCTCAGGCCGCCCGAAGCGCCCGCTCGCGCCGCGCCTTGGCGAGCTTCTTCAGCACCATGTCGCGCTTCAGCTTGGAAAGATGGTCGATGAACAAGATGCCCTCGAGATGGTCCATCTCGTGCTGAAGGCAGACGGCAAGCAGCCCTTCCAGCCATTCCTCGCGGGCATTGCCATGCTCGTCGAGCCAGCGGGCACGGATCCGGTCTGGCCGCATCACCTCGGCATATTGGTCAGGGACCGAAAGGCAGCCCTCGGTGTAAGGCACCTCATGGTCTGAAGCCTCGAGGATCTCGGGATTGATGAACACTCTCGGCTCGCGGACCGGCTTGCTCTCCGGGTCCTCGGGATCTTCCGGTTCCTGCAGGTCCATTACCAGCAGCCTCTTGGGGACGCCGACCTGCACTGCTGCAAGGCCGATCCCCGGCGCCGCGTACATGGTTTCGAACATGTCCGAGATAAGCTGGCGCAGCTCGTCGTCGACCTTCTCGACGGGCTTCGAGATCTGGCGAAGGACGGGCTCGGGCGTTTCATATATGCGCAAAATGGCCATGCGGGCGATTTAGTCTTTCAAGTCAGTGGGTTCAAGCAACGGGCCGGCGAGCGCGCAGTGCCTGTGCGAGCGTTCCTTCGTCAAGATAGTCGAGCTCGCCGCCAACGGGAAGCCCGTGGGCGAGCTGGGTCAGGCGAACCGGGAACTTCTCGAGCCTCTCGGCGAGATAATGGGCGGTGGTCTGGCGCTCGAGCGTGGCGTTCATGGCGAGCACCACCTCGTCTATCCCTCCCTCGGCCACGCGGCCGACCAGCCGGTCGATGCCGAGGTCCTCGGGCCTCACTCCCTCGAGGGCCGAAAGTCGCCCGCCAAGCACGTGATAGCGGCCGGGGAACAGGCGGGACCGGTCCAGCGCCCAGAGGTCCGCGACCTCCTCGACGACGCAGAGAGACCGCTCATCGCGCCTCGGATCACGGCAGATGCTGCAGGGGTCGGAAGTATCCACATTGCCGCATACCGAACATGTCGAGAGCGTCTCGGCCACCGCCTGGAGCGCAGCGAGCAATGGCTGAAGCGCCGCCTCCCGCTTTTTCATGAGATGGAGCACCGCCCTTCGCGCCGAGCGCGGCCCGAGCCCGGGAAGCCGGGCCAGCGCCTGGGTCAGCGCCTCGATCTGGTGCGATGCCATGGCCCAGCCATAGTGGGCGCTTGGCCGCGGGCGCAAGCTCGGCCATAGGGCTCGGTCAATGCGGATCATCTTCATGGGAAGCCCGGACTTCGCGGTTCCGACGCTCGATGCGCTGGCCCATGCCGGCCACGAGCTGGCGTGCGTCTACACCCAGCCTCCCCGCCCAGCCGGCCGCGGGCGCTCGGAACGACCGACCCCGGTCGAAATCCGCGCCCGCGAACTCGGCCTCGAGGTAAGGAGCCCAGGGACTCTTCGCGACCAGGCCGAACAGCTGGCCTTTGCAAGGCTCGATGCCGAGATCGCGGTCGTCGCTGCCTATGGACTGATCCTTCCACAGCCTATCCTCGATGCTCCGCGCCATGGATGCCTCAACGTCCATGCATCGCTCCTGCCACGCTGGCGCGGGGCGGCTCCAGTCAACCGGTCGATCATGGCAGGCGACGAGGTGACCGGCGTCACCATCATGCAGATGGAGGCAGGGCTCGATACCGGCGCAATGCTGCTGCAGCGTGAAGTATCGCTCGGCTACAAGAACGCGCTAGACCTGACCAACGAGCTTGCAGAGCTTGGCGCCAGGATGATGGTCGAGGTGCTGTCCGGCCTGGAGCGGTTCGAACCGGTCCCGCAGCCGGACACGGGAATCACCTATGCTTCCAAGATCAGCAAGGAGGAAGCACGGATCGACTGGCACCGGCCAGCGCCCGAGCTGGTGCGTCACGTGCAGGGCCTCAGCCCGTTTCCGGGAGCATGGTTCGAGCACGGCGGCGAACGCATCAAGCTGCTTGCCGCGACGATGGTCGAGGCGACTGGCGCTCCAGGAGAGGTGATTGACGATGAGCTGACGATTGCCTGCGGCTCCGGCGCGGTTCGGCCCTCCCTCGTCCAGCGCGCAGGAAAGAGCCCGATGCCGGCGGTGGAGCTGCTGCGCGGATTTGCGATTCCTCGAGGAACGCTGCTTCGATGACGCGCTGGCGGCTGACGATCGAGTTTGACGGCGGGCCGTTCATGGGCTGGCAGCGGCAGGACCATGGCCCATCGGTCCAGGAAGCGCTCGAGCAGGCACTGTTCCGGATGACCGGCGAGCTGGCGACGCTCCATGCGGCCGGCCGGACCGATGCCGGGGTGCATGCGCTGGCGATGACCGCCCATGTCGACGTTTCGAGGACATTGACCGAGCATCGGCTTCGCGAGGGCCTGAATGCGCTCGTCCGGCCGGCTCCTATCAGCGTCACCGCCGTCGAGCAGGCCGCGGATGACTGGCACGCCCGCTTCTCGTGCATCAAGCGGCGCTACCTCTACCGTATCCTCAACCGCCGCGCACCGCCCGCTCTCCTGAGGGGGAAGGTCTGGCATGTCCCGGTGCCGCTCGACGTGGCCGAGATGGCAGTTGCCGCGGCAAGGCTGGTCGGGCGGCATGATTTCACCACCTTCCGCTCGGTCCACTGCCAGTCGCAGAGCCCGGTCAAGACGCTCGACCAGCTTTGCGTCGAACAGTCGGGCGAGGAAATCCACATCAGGGCCGAGGCCCGGAGCTTCCCACCAGGTCCGCTCGATGGTCGGATGCCTTGCGCTGGTCGGGCGTGGCCGCTGGACGGCAGATGACGTCGAAGCCGCGCTCGAGGCCAGGGACCGCCAGGCCCTTGGTCTCAACGCCCCTCCCGAGGGCCTTTATTTCGTGGAAGCCATATACCCGGCTAGACCAGCAGCTCCCGGGCCATCGGCTGGCTTAGAAACGATGTCGGGCTTGCGCTAAGGCCATAGGCGCCGACGCAGAAGATCGCGACCAGGTCGCCGATGGACGAGCATGGAAGGCCCACCTCGTCGCCGAGAAGGTCCAGCGGCGTACAAAGGCAGCCCGTGATGCTTGCCACTTCCTCGGGACCATTCCCGAAGCGGGTGGCAAGCGCCACCGGATAGTTGCGGCGGAGCAGCTGGCCAAGATTGCCGGTAGCGGCAAGCAGGTGATGGAGCCCGCCATCCGTCACGATGAAGGTCTTTCCCCTGCTCTCCTTCCGGTCGACGATCCGGGTCAGGTAGACGCCGGCTTCTCCGACCAGCCACCGGCCAAGCTCGATCGAAAAGCGCGTATCGCCAAGTTGATCGGGGCGATTCCGAAGCGCCTCGCCGAGCGCGGCTCCTACGGCCTCGACATCGAGCTCACGGTCCTTGGCGAAATAGGGAATGCCAAAGCCTCCGCCGAGGTTGACCTCGCCCGGGGCATGCCCTGCCTCCCGGGCAATGTCCGCGGCGAGCGCAATGGTATCGCGCTGGGCCTCCACCAGCGCCTCGGCCTGGAGCGCCTGGCTTCCGGCGAAGACATGAAGTCCGCGCCACTCTCCCCCGGCGTCGATGATCCGCCTGACGAGCCCGGCCACGCGCTCATGGTCGACGCCGAACGGGCTTGGAAGGCCGCCCATCTTCTGCCCCGAGCCCTTCAGCGCAAAAGGCGGGTTCACCCGCACCGCGAGCTTGGCCGTCAGCCCCTCGCGCCGGCAGATTGATAATGCCCGCTCTGCCTCGTTCTCGCTTTCGAGGTTGATGGTAATGCCGGCGCGGATTGCCGTTTCGAGTTCGGCGTCGCGCTTTCCCGGCCCCGCAAAACTGATCGGCCGGCCGAGATGGGCCACCCGGCCAAGCTCTCCTGCCGAGGCGACGTCGAAGCCATCGACCAAGCCCGCCATGAAATCGAGCAATGGACCGTAAGGGTTTGCCTTCACGGCATAATGGAGCGCGACCTCGGCCGGGAATGCGGACCGGAACCGCGCGACCTGGCGGCCGATCCGCGAACTGTCATAGACGAACAATGGCGTTCCGCCGGCTTGCCCGACCAGCTCCTCGGCATGGTGACCGCCGATCATGAGCCTGCCCTGCGCGTCCGCTTCGAAGCCATGAGGAATTGGGCCCGATGCCTTCATGCCAGTTCCGCCTTGAGTGCTGCCCGGTCAAGCTTGCCATTGGGGCCGACCGGCAGATGATCTTTCCAGATGACCCGCTGCGGCCTCATATGGGAAGGCATTTCTCGGCGGAAATAGTCATCGAGCCTTTTCGCGGCCTCGTCGCCCCTTGCCACCGCGACAAGGATGATCGCCTGCCCCAGGCGCTCGTCGGCGACACCGAAGGCGGCCGCGTCGCTCGCGGCGCCGCTTGCCAGTGCAGCCTCCTCGATCTCGGTCGGGCTGATCCGGTTTCCGCTGACCTTGATCATCGCATCGTCCCTGCCCCGGAAGCGGAGCAGCCCGTCCGTTCCGACGACCATCGCGTCACCCGACCAGACCGCCATGCCGCCATGCTTGCTGTAAGGAGGCGCGGGACGAAAACGTTCGGCCGTTTTCGCCGGGTCGTTCCAATAGCCTTGCGCGACCAGCGGGCCGGCATGTACCAGCTCTCCCTCTTCTCCCGGTTGCGCCAGCTTTCCGTCGGCGCGAACCACCATCCGCTCTGCAAAGGGAATGGCGCTCCCGACGCTTTCCGGGAACCGGTCGACGAGGTCGGGATCAAGGCTGGAAGATCGAAACGCCTCGGTGAGGCCGTACATGAGATGGAGCTTCGCCTGGGGAAAAAGCCCGCGCAGGCGGCGGACGAGCGGCTCGGGGAGATGGCCGCCGCTGTTGGTCAGCGTCCGAAGGCTGGCCCCTGCCTCTTTCCATTCCTGCTCGGCCAGCTGCAGCCACAAGGGGGGCACTCCGGCGAGGACGCTGGCCTGGTGCCTCGAGACGGCGCGCACCACGTCCCGAGCGAGGAGATAGTCAAAACCGATCGCGCAGCCACCGGCAGCCCAGGCCGACAGAAGCTGGTTCTGGCCATAGTCGAAGGACAGCGGAAGAACGCAAAGGACCCGGTCCGATTCGCCGAGCCCGAGATAATGGGCGACGCTGATGGCGCCGAGCCACAGGTTGGCATTGGTCAGCATGACGCCCTTGGGGCGGCCTGTTGAGCCCGAGGTATAGAGCAGCGCTGCAAGCCTGTCGGGATCATTGGAAGAGGGAGCGAGATAGTCCGGCCCCGGCTCCCAGGCCTCCAGCGGGACCAGCCGGGCGGCGCTCCCGTCGCCGGGCCGAAGCGTCCGAAGCCTTGCATCGTTGGCGACGAGCAGGGCAGCGCCGCTGTCGGCAAGGACATGGGCTGCCTGGGCGTGTTTCAGCACCGGGTTGATCGGGACATGGACCAGGCCGGCGCGCGCCGCTGCCAGGGGGAGGACGCAGGCAAGGAGAGACTTGCTCATCCAGCTGGCGACACGGTCCCCTGGCTCGAGCCCGAGCTCGAGCAGCCTCGATGCAGTTCGCGCGACCTCCTCGTCGAGCCCGGCGAAGGTCAGGGTGCGGCCGTCGGCAACCAGCGCCTCTGCCCTTGGTGCACCGCGCAGCACCAGCTGGTCGAGTGGAAGCGGCTTGGGGTCTGGACCAGTCACCGCCACCGACTAGCCTGACCGATGCTGCACTGCAAAGCTTGCCACCTGCCGCGCCATTGCCTAGTGGCGCGCCCAGTCAAGTTCCAAGGGGTGAGCAGCGTGACACTGGATGATCGCGAGGAAGTCGAGACGACGGTCCGATCGCTGCTGGCCGACGTGCTTGCCCTGCCGGCCGACGTGGTTGCCGGGTTCAACGATGAATCCGAGCTTTTCGGCGCTCTGCCCGAGCTTGATTCCATGGCGGTTGCGACGCTTCTCACCGAGATGGAGGAGCGGCTCGGCATCCTCATCGAGGACGAGGACGTCGAGGCCGAGGACCTGATGAGCTTCGGGCGCCTCGTCTCCCTGGCCGAGCGATTGTCGCTTCGATAGTCACCGGAACATAACAAAACTGTCATTCGTCTTGCGAGCCCGGGCCAGCCGCTTTAGTGGCATTTCGGGTCTGACCCGCCGCTCCTGCATCAACGGGGATTAGAGCCATCCGCCAGATTGCCGCCTTGCCGTACCGGAACGTTGGCCGCGGACTTCGCGCGCCGGTCCAGGTATTGCTGGTCACCTCGCGCGAAACGAAGCGCTGGGTGATCCCGAAGGGCAATTTTGGAAGCAGCATCTCGCCCCACGCGGCTGCCGCCAAGGAGGCCGAGGAGGAAGCGGGCGTACGCGGCGCGGTCTGTCCGACCCCGCTCGGCACCTACCGCTACCGCAAGCGCAAGGGGAGCGGCGCCTCCCTGATGGCCGACGTCGAGGTCTTCCCGCTCGCGGTGAGCGAGGAGCTCTCCGACTGGAAGGAAAAAGGCGAGCGGGAGCGTCGCTGGTTCGCGCTCGGCGATGCCGCCAGCGCGGTCGAGGAGCCTGACCTGAGGGACCTTATCCGGTCATTCAACGCCAGTGAGTTCAACCAGGCGGCGCAACGGGCATCCATGCTCGGCGTCGTCGCCGAAAAATCGAAAGTGGGCCCGATGTTTGCCTGGTTCCAGCGACTCTTGCCAAAGACCGGCGGCTTCTTTGAGCTGTTCGAGGCGCATGCGCATGCGCTGACCAACGCCGCCGATGCCATCGGCCGCCTGATCCAGGGCGGGCCGGCAATGCGCGACAATGCACGCGAGATCTACGAACGGGAGCATGATGCCGACGAGATCATCCGCAATGTCCTGAAAACGGTTCGAGAGACATTCCTGACGCCGTTTGACCGAAGCGCGATCACCTCGCTCATCGGCTCGATGGATGACGCGATTGACGAGATGCAGGCCGCTGCTTCGGCGATCGAGCTCTACGAGGTCACCGAGTTCAACCAGGAAATGCGCGACATGGCCGCGATCATCGTCGATTGCGCGCGGCTCGTGGCCGAGGCCATTCCACTGCTTCGCAACGTCGGGGCCAACGGCGTGCGCCTCCACGAGCTGACCGAGCGGCTGGTCAGGATGGAAGGCCACGCCGACGAAATCCATTCGGCCGGCGTGAAGTCGGCCTTCCAGGCAAATCGCAACGGCGATGCCATTGGCTTTGTCGTCCAGCGCGAGATCTTCAAGCATCTCGAGCGTATCGTCGACGCGTTCGAGGACGTTGCGAACGTGATCGACGGCATCGTCATCGACCATAGCTGACCGGCAATACGAGCGATGCACGAACTGGCCCTGCCGCTGCTCATTGGCCTGATCGGCCTCGCGCTTGCGTTCGACTTCCTCAACGGGTTGCACGATGCCGCAAACTCGATCGCGACCGTGGTCGCGACCAAGCTACTCGGACCGGTCCAGGCAGTCGCCTTTGCCGCCTTTTTCAACTTCGCCGCCTATTTCCTGACGCTTGCCTGGCCGCAGCTCCACGCGGTTGCCGACACGATCGGCAAGGGGCTGATCGACAAGGACCTGGTGACGCCATCGGTCGTGTTCGGGGCCCTCGTCGGGGCGATGTTCTGGAACGTCGTCACCTGGCTCAAGGGCATCCCCTCCTCGTCGAGCCATGCCCTCGTCGGCGGGATCGTCGGCGCCGGAATTGCACATGCGGGCCTCACCGGCGTGCAATGGACGGGCCTCAACAAGACGCTCGTCGCGATCGTCCTGTCGCCAACGCTTGGCATGATCCTCTCGATGATGATCATGCTTGCCTCGAGCTGGCTTCTCGTGAAGGCAACCGCGAAGGGTGCCGAGAAAACCTTCCGCTCGCTGCACCTCGTCTCGTCGGCGGCCTATTCGCTCAGTCACGGTTTGAACGATGCCCAGAAGACGATGGGGATCATTACCGTGCTGCTTTATTCCACCGGCTATCTCACCGGCGAATTCGAGGTGCCGCACTGGGTCGCGATAAGCTGCTATATCGCCATTGGCCTTGGCACGCTTACCGGCGGCTGGAAGATCATCGAGACGATGGGAAGCAGGATTACCAAGCTGTCCCAGCACCAGGGGTTCAGCGCCTCTCTCGGCGGATCGATGATGCTCTTCACGGCAAGCCTGCTCGGCATTCCGGTGTCGACCACCCATACGATCACCGGCTCAATCATCGGCGCGGGCGTTGCCCGCCGGGCCTCTGCCGTCCGCTGGGGCGTTGCCCGCAACGTCGTCTCGGCCTGGGTGATCACAATTCCCTGTTCGGGCGTCGTCGCGGCCTTCTTCTACTGGCTGACCACCCTCTTCAGCTAGCACCGCGCCCAGGTATCAGAAGCAGGCAATTTTCCGGCGTTACTGGGCAGCCTGCAGCTGTTCGAATTCCTCCGCCGCGAGGAATTTCTCGGCATCGAGGGCGGCCATGCAGCCGGTGCCCGCGGCGGTGACGGCCTGGCGGTAGATCTTGTCCATCACGTCGCCGCAGGCAAAGACGCCCGGAACAGAGGTACGCGTCGTCCCGGTTTCCACCTCGATATAGCCGTCGGAATCCAGCTTCAGCTTTCCTTGGAACAGCTCGGTGGCCGGCTTGTGGCCGATCGCGACAAAAGCGCCCTCGACGTCGATGCGGCTGATTTCGCCGGTCTTGACGTTGCGGATGTCGAGGCCGACCAGCGCCTCGGGCGAGCCGCCACCGACGAACTCGGCGACCTCGCTGTCCCACATGATCTTGATGTTGGGGTGAGCAAAAAGCCGTTCCTGCAGGATCTTCTCGGCGCGGAGCGAATCGCGGCGGTGGACGAGGGTCACGTCGTGGCTGTGGTTGGTGAGGTAAAGCGCTTCTTCGACCGCGGTATTGCCGCCGCCGATCACGGCCACCTTTTTGCCCCGGTAGAAGAAGCCATCGCAGGTTGCGCAGGCCGATGCGCCCCTGCCCTTCATATGCTCCTCGGAGGGAAGGCCGAGCCATTTCGCCTGCGCGCCGGTCGCGATGACAAGGGCGTCGGCGTGATATTCGTTGCCGCCGTCCCCCTTGAGGACGAAGGGTCGCCGCGACAGATCGACCTCGGAAACATGGTCCCAGACGACCTTGGTGCCGACATGCTCTGCCTGTGCCTGCATTTCTTCCATCAGCCAGGGCCCCTGGATGACGTCACGAAAGCCCGGGTAATTTTCGACATCGGTGGTGGTGGTCAGCTGGCCGCCGGGCTGGATGCCCTGGACTACCACCGGGGCAAGGCCGGCGCGGGCTGCATAGATGGCGGCGGTAAGGCCCGCGGGGCCGGAGCCGAGAACCAGCAGGCGGGTCGAAATTATATTGCTCATGACCGCCCAATTAGGGTGCCGCTCGCGCCGCGGCAATGGTGGAAAACCCGCCAGCTAGAGCAGGAATATGGGCGTTGGATCAACCACCGGTGGAATGCTGCGCTTTTCGCGGCAATCGGAATGCCGGACGCGCTGCTGCTGCTGCGACTGTTCGTTCCTGACCTGTTTCTGGCGCGGTTGCTGCTGCTCGACGCGGCATCCCTGCCGGCGTGCCGCGTCGGCGGCCATGGCCTCGGCCGGCACCAACGCCGACATCATGGTCATGGTGAAGATCAGTCGCCCCTGCATACCGGCAAAGTAACGACTTCGAAAATGAACAGCAACTGAATCACGCCAGGCTGGCGATCAGACGAGCCTCGACTGCTTGACTGCAGCGCCGATGAAGCCGGCGAACAGCGGATGCGGGTCGAACGGCCTGCTCTTCAGCTCGGGGTGGAACTGGACCCCGATGAACCATGGATGGTCGGGCCGCTCGACGATCTCGGGAAGCTGCCCGTCCGGCGACATGCCCGAAAAGACCAGCCCGCCCTTCTCCAGCGCCTCGCGATAATGGGCGTTGACCTCGTAGCGATGCCGGTGCCGCTCGCTGATCTCGGTCTTTCCATAGACGGACGCGGCGTGGCTGTTGCCGCGCAGCACGGCATCATAGGAGCCGAGGCGCATCGTGCCGCCCAGGTCTCCGCCGGCAGCGCGCTTCTGAAGCCCCTCCTCGCTCATCCACTCGGTGATGAGGCCAACCACGGGTTCGCTTGTCTCGCCGAATTCGGTCGTCGATGCGTCGCTGATCCCGGCGGTGTTGCGAGCTCCCTCGATGCAGGCCATCTGCATGCCAAGACAGATGCCGAAGAAGGGCACTTCGCGCTCGCGGGCAAACCGAACGCTGGCGATCTTGCCCTCGCTTCCGCGCTCGCCGAAGCCGCCGGGCACCAGGATGCCGTGAAGCGGTTCCAGCTCGGCCGCGAGGTCGGTGTCGTCGCGTTCGAACAGCTCGGCATCGAGCCAGCGGACATTGACCTTGACCCGGTTGGCGATACCGCCGTGCACCAGCGCCTCGCGAAGCGACTTGTAGGCATCGGGTAGCCCGACATATTTTCCGACGACCCCGATGGTGACTTCGCCCTCGGGGTGATCGATGCGCTCCATGATCTTCGTCCAGCGACCAAGATCGGGGTCGGGAGCCGTATCGATGCCGAATACCTTGAGCAC
>JAJJPO010000149.1:0-3166 GCA_032907585.1 Sphingomonas sp.
CGCTGCCGCAGCCCGGTCGCTTAACGGGGCGCGCGTCATTGCCGGCAAGCATGATAAGGTGACCGGTCTCGAGCACCTCGACAAGGTGATCGACATTGACCAGTCGCCGATCGGGCGCACGCCCCGGTCGAACCCGGCAACCTATACCGGTGCCTTCACGCAGATCCGCGACTGGTTCGCCGGGCTCCCGGAGAGCCAGGCCCGCGGCTACAAGCCGGGACGGTTCAGCTTCAACGTGAAGGGCGGCCGGTGCGAGGCGTGCCAGGGAGACGGCGTTCTAAAGATCGAGATGCATTTCCTTCCGGACGTCTATGTTACCTGCGATGTCTGCCACGGCGCGCGCTACAATCGCGAGACGCTGGAAGTTAAGTTCAAGGGCAAGAGCATCGCCGACGTGCTCGACATGACGGTCGAGGACGCCGCCGAGTTCTTCAAGGCGGTTCCAGGGATCCGCGACCGGATGAGAATGCTCGAGGAAGTGGGGCTTGGCTATATCAAGGTCGGGCAGCAGGCGACGACGCTGTCGGGCGGCGAGGCCCAGCGCGTGAAGCTCTCAAAGGAACTGGCCCGCCGGGCGACCGGCAACACGCTCTATATCCTCGACGAGCCAACCACAGGGCTCCATTTCGAGGACGTCCGCAAGCTGCTCGACGTACTCCATGCGCTGGTCGAGCAGGGCAATACGGTTGTCGTGATCGAGCACAATCTCGACGTCATCAAGACCGCCGACTGGATCATCGACCTTGGTCCCGAAGGCGGCGTCAAGGGTGGCGAGATCGTCGCCGAGGGAACGCCGGAAGAGGTCGCTGCCAACGAGCGCAGCTTCACCGGCCAGTATCTGAAACCGATGCTGGAGCGGGCGCCAAGGGCCGAGGTTTCCGCAAGGCCCCGGGCGCGCAAGTCTTCCCGAAGGAAAGAGCCGGCGCAGCCAGAGCTCATGGTCGGCGAGGACGAGGCCCTCGGCGCAGGCTGAGGCAGCCAGGAAACCAGCTTCCGCCTGCGCCTTGATGGGCGAAGATCAGGGCTGTGTCGGTGCCGCGAGGACGGCGCAGGCTATCCTGTCGCCGCTGTTGCCGCTTGGGTCGGTCCGATAGTCGTCGGGCCCGGCATGGATGACGAGGCTCGTCCCGTCTGCATCGGCAAGCCCAGCGCCGGTCACCAGGAAGTTGAGCGCGCCGCGACCATTGGAGCTTACCGTGAGATTGGGAAGGTCGCCGGCATGCGAGCCCTGGGGATTAAGGTGTCCATGCTGCCTGCCTGCAGGATTCCAGTGGCCGCCGGCGCTCTGGAACGCAGGCCCGTCGCAGCGGCCCACGGCATGAAGGTGAAGGCCATGCTCGCCAGGCGGCAGGCCCTCGACGGATATCCTGAGATTGGTGCCATCGCCCCGCGGCTCGAGCTCGACAGCTCCGCTAGCCGCACCGGCGCCGTTGACGATGGCGACGGAGGGATGCTCGCCGCTCGGTCCAAGGGCGTCGGGCGTCGCGCACCCGGCGGTCAACACCAGCATGGAAATCAATGGCATGAAACGCATGAAGCTACTCCTCGAATGAAATGACGACGCGCCGGTTCTGTACTTCCCTCACCCCGTCCTCGGTCACGACCAGCGGGGCTTCTTCTCCAAACGAAACGAGGCGCATTGCGCTCCTGGGAATGCCGCGCCGTTCGAGCTCGGCTGCAACGGCCCTCGCGCGCCTCATGCCCGTGGCCCGGTTCGACACAGGGTCGCCTGACCGGTCAGTGTGGCCGGAAAGCAGCAGTCCTGAAGCCGGCCGTGCCTTCCAGTCCTCGGCCACCTTGTCGAGCGTGGAACGGTCGTCACGCCGGATTTCCACCTTGCCCCAGTCGAAATAGGCGACGGCAAGCGGCGAGCCATGCTGCGCAGATGCGACGTCAGCGGCAAGGAAAAGACCGAGCGCCAGGCCCAGACGCAACATGAAAATCTCCAGCTCCCGAGGGATGCCGCCGGGATAGGCGAGCATGGCGAGATCATCAACGCGCAAAAGAAAACCCCGGGAAGGCATCGGCCTTCCCGGGGTGATCTTCTTGCCTAAGCCAGCTCTGGCTTAGCCGCGTTCCGGCTCCGGCGGAGGCGGCGGCGGCGGCGGCGGCGGCGGCGGCGGCGGACATACTTCCGTCGCCAGGATCACCGAACCGTCCGGGCACGTCTGCGTCGCCGGAGGCGGCGGAGGCGGCGGGGGCGGAGGCGGCGGAGGCGGCGGCGGAGGCGGCGGCGGAGCGAAGTTGTAGATCAGGCTCAGCAGCAGCGAGTGCGACTTGAAGCGGCCCTCGAGGGCGCCCAGGTCATCACCATATTCCAGGCGGCCGGTGTTGAAGAAACGATACTTCAGGCCAACGTCGACATTGGCGCTGACGGCCTTGCGGACACCCGCAATGACCTGCCAGGCGAATGCGCCGTCGGATTCACTGACATCGCCGAACTCGTCGAGATCGATCGAGTGCTTGACGCGGGCGAGACCGACACCGCCGCCGACGAAGCCATTCCAGCCATCGTCGTCGCCGAAGTCGAGCATGCCGTTGACCATCGCCGAGAGGACGCGCGCGTGGCCGTCGACCTCGGTGACAACGTCAACGTCGTCAATGATTTCACCGTCGATTGCGGCGTCATCGATGGCGGCGCGCTTCCAGCCGAGCTCGGCTTCAACGCGAAAACCACCGAAATCGTAACCGGCGATCAGGTCAACGTCGACGCCGGTGCTGTAGTTGAGAACCACACCGTCTTCGATGTCGAGAACCGTCTCACCGTCATCGGCGAAGACATCGAACCTCGAGTCTTCAACGATCATGGCGCCGCCTTCGACACCGACGTACCAGCTATTGTCGCGAGCGACAGCTGGGGTGGCCAGAGCGGTCGAAGCAAGCGCAGCCATAATGGCCAGCTTCCGCATAGATATCCCCTTTCACATGCGTTCCGAAACAGAACTGCCCGAACACATTATGAGAGCGGTTGTTGCGGCGCAAGATTACAAATCTCCCGCCTGTTGCCGAAAAGTCGCATTTTTTCACTTTGCAGCAGCGGAAATTACGCGCGCGGTTCGAGCTGGTGCCGCATCGGCGCAGCGTGCCCGGAGAGACGCGGGTGAAGCCAGGGCCACCGTCGGGCGGCATCGGCCCAGGCCAAAAAAAATGAGGCCGGTCCGGCTGT
>JAJJPO010000150.1:0-3152 GCA_032907585.1 Sphingomonas sp.
GCCGTCATGCCGAGGCCAGGCGAAGGGCGGTGTCGTGAACCAGGGCGATCATGTTGGGTACGCCCTGGGTCCGGTTGGAGGAAAGTTCACGGGTAAGGTCGAACGGCGCGAGCAGGCCCGCGATGTCGAGAGAGGCAATCTCGGCTGGCTGGCGGTCCTGGACCGCGGCGATGACGAGCGCGACGATCCCCTTCGTAATGGCAGCATTGCTGTCGGCGAGGAAATGAAGCCGGCCATCGGCAAGGCGGGTAGGGTAGACCCAAGTCGAGGACGAACAGCCGCGGACCTTGGTTGCGTCGGTCTTCAGCGCGTCGGGCATCGGCTCGAGCCTGCGTCCAAGATCGATCAGCAGGCGGTAGCGGTCCTCGCTGTCGAGGAACTCATATTCGTCGGCGATATCGTCGAGATCAGGTAGCGCGGTCATCTGCTGCCGCGCCTAGCGCGAGCTTGGCCCGCTGTCATCTAGCGGTCGCGCAGTTCCTCTATCTGCCGCGCCAGCGAGTTTTCCTTTTCGACGGTGCGCTCGAGGACCTTGATCCTCTCCTTGAGCTCGCCGACCTCTTCCTTGAGGCGAAGATTTTCCGCCCGGTCCTCGGCCGACAGCGAATCGCCTTCCCTGTGGCGGTGCTTGTATTTTGCCTGAAGTACGGATGCGATCATCACTGCGACGACGATGATCGCTACCATTTCAAAGGGATTCACTGGACCTGGTCTCCTTTTGCGAGGCGCGGGGTGCGCAGCGCCTCTATCTGGGCGGCGGTTTCAATTCCGCCATCCGTCACGATCTTTTCCAACACCCTGACCCTTGCTTCAAGCTCGGCGTTCTGCGTCGCATATTGCGCCGCCCTCTCGGCCGCCGCCAGGGCGTCAATCTCCAGCCGACGCTCCTTCAAGGCGAACCAGCGCCGGATAAGGTAAATCAGCAGGAGGCTCGGAAAGCCGATCGCGATCAGCAGGCCCAGCGTCTCACCAGGTCCCATCAGGCATGGCCTCCCTTGTCGACCCCGAGCGCGTCGATTTCAGCGGCCAGCCGGTGCGGCTTGTCGGTAACGATCCGTTCCATCGTCTCGAGCCGGTCCTTGATCGAACCCAGCTCGGCGCGAAGCCGGGCGTTTTCGGAGGTCAGCAGGCTGATCCGCTCGGCCGTTTCCTTGTCCTTTTGCGGGTGAAGTGGCCGACCCCAGCTCGTTTCCAGGGGATAGCCGTTCTTGATGCGCAGCCAGGTCGTGAACACCCAGCCTCCGACCGATACGACCACGATGGTGGTCACCAGCGGTAGCGCGGTGCTAAGAAAGTGGAAAATCTGGGCCAGCTCTGGAGCCATCTCCAGCCCTCCGCTCTTGGCCCGGCTTCGCCTGCCGTCCGGCGGGGCGAGCGGGCACTGCAACAATAAACCAAATCATGCCGGGCGCGAACTTTTTGCAGGAACTGCGGGCGACGCGCGCATGTCCTGCTTGCCGGTAGGCTAGCGCAGCTGCTCGATTTCCCTTGCAAGGCTGCGGTTTTCCGTCGTCACATAGCTCTCGATGTCGCCCAGGCGCCGGTCGATGTCGCGCAGGTGACTGCGGATGTTTCGGGCGGTGCGGGCCGGCGAGGCGCGCACGCCCTGCCAGAAGCGCTGTTCTTCCTTGTCGCCAAGAGCGAGCTCGCGCGGCTGGTCCTCCGCGATGAACCCGGCGACGAAGTAGAGCGGCAAGACGCTCCCGCCGCTCATCACGACCGCGCTGACGAACATGATCCTCACGAGGGTCACGTCGAGGCCGGTATAGTCGGCAATTCCCGAGCATACGCCCATGAACTTGCCGTTGCGCTTGTCGAGATAGAATTTCGTCCTGCTGGGAGGCTGGGTCATCTTACTGCTCCCCGTCGCTGAGCAGGCGCTGGCCAGCCCGCTCCGGCAGGCTGTGCTGGCGCCAGTTGGGATTTTCGGCGGTCATGATCCGCTCGATCGTCTGCAGCCGGTCGTCGAGGCGCCGGGCCGCATCGTGAAGCTCGTCGAGCAGCTTCTCGTCCGATCCGGTCAGCGTCGCGGCGGTCTTCCACTTGGTGATGTAATGGAAAATCACCCACGGCAGGCCAATGAACAAGATCGTGCAGATGATAATCGGTAGTAATACGTCTTCCACTTATGCCCCCTTGGCCTTGAGTGCTGCCTTCATTGCCTCGAGCTCGGCATCGATCTTGTCGGTTGCGCGAAGCTCGGCGATCTCCTCTTCCAGGCTCTTTGGCCCGGTCATCCCCAGGGCGTCGGCCCGCCCTTCGGCGAAATCCGCGCGGCGTTCCAGCTGTTCGAAACGCGAGAAGGCATCCTCGGTACGCGTTCCATTGACCATCTCGCGCGCCCGGGCCCGGGTAACCGCGCTCTCGATACGCGTGGCAATGGCATTCTGGCGGGCACGTGCTTCCCGAAGCTTGCCCTGCAGCTTTGAAATGTCCGCCTCATAGCCCTTCAGGGTTTCCTCGATCGAGGAAAGCTCCAGCCTCAGGCCCTCGGCCATGTCGGCGGCCTTCTGGCGCTCGATGAGCGCCGCCTTGGCGAGGTCCTCGCGATCCTTGGAAAGGGCAAGCTCGGCCTTTTCGGTCCAGCTGGCCTGGAGCTCGTCGAGGCGAAGCAGCGCCCGCTTCATTTCCTTGCTGTCGGCAATCGAGCGCGCCGCGGAAGCGCGCACCTCGACCAGCGTCTCTTCCATTTCCAGGATGATCATCCGGATCATCCGGGCCGGATCTTCGGCACGGTCAAGCAGCTCGGTAAAATTGGCTGCGAATATGTCCCGCGTGCGGGAGAAAATGCCCATTAAGCACTCCAGCTACATTGGCCCTGTCAACTCACTTCTTGCATGGTTCATGCCAGATTGCATCTTGGCCGAAAATTCTGCCAAAAATGCGAAAAAACCGGCAAAAACTCACCGAAATATCTTGCCACATGGTGGGATTTAACACCAGATGTTGGCAGATGGAACGAGCCAATCAGTTTGTCGGCCAGAGCCTTGCCTTTCTCGACGCGGTCGAGCGTGCGAGCCGTGCCGCGCCGCTCAATCGGCCGGTGCTGGTGATCGGAGAGCGCGGCACGGGAAAGGAACTGATCGCGGAGAGATTGCACCACCTGTCGTCCCGCTGGGCCGGTCCGCTTGTGACGATGAACTGCGCTGCCC
>JAJJPO010000151.1:0-14011 GCA_032907585.1 Sphingomonas sp.
CAACGGCTCCTTCCCAGTCCGCCCTGCCGGAGGCTGACCAGTAGGCGCTGAGTTCCGCGCTACGGAGCCGGTTATAGGGGCTGATCTCCCAGATCGTCTCGCCGCGGAGCCTTACCTCCCCGATCCGGCCCGAGCCCATCAGCCCGGCTTCGACCCGGTTTCGGTCGCGGCGATCGCTGCTGCCCATCCTCTTCTGCCACTCGATCTGGGTGGCGAGGTTGAAGCCGTTGATGTTGGTCGACAGGCGGCCCGCCGCGCTGAGCGTCCTTGGGCCCGTGTCTCGTTCGATGAGCCGCACCTGGCCATGGGTTGAAAATTGCTGCCGGCCGATCCTGAACGGCGTGTCCACCGACAGCCGTGCATCCCGGTAACGTCGCTCGCGCCGTCCGTTGACCACGAAATTCTCGCCGGCCAGGGCATCGAGGTTGATATGGGCCGATCCCAGGCGCGCGACCGCCTGTAGCCGCCCCGCCACCCCGCCATTGGCGTCGCGCGCAACCGCCGCTTCGACGAGCATTGGTCCAACCGATTGCCGCACCGATCCCTCGACAAAGGTGAGCTTTTCGTCCTCGGCAAGCAGCATGGCCGCGAGGAGGCCGACCGATGTCCGCTTGCCGAGGCCATGCTCGACCTGGACGACCGCCTGGAGGTCAGGCCTGCTGAAGTCTCCCTCTTCCCGGGACCTTGCGCCGCCATCGTCACGGTCGACGATGCCGCTGAGCATGTCGCGGCCGGGCTGGCTTATCCCCGCCCAGTACCAGGTCTCGCCCGGCGGCAGCTGTTCCTGGCCAATATTGAGATGTTCCAGCCGGCTGCGCTGCTGGCCTTGCGGCCCATAGAGGACGATCTCGAAGCGATTGTCGCCGTAGATCAGCGGCACGTCCTCGAAGGAATAGCGCTGGGTCCCGTTTGACCGGCTAAATGCAAGTAATTCTCCGTTGCGATAAAGCTCTGCGTCCCAGCCGGTGGGAAGATCGCCCTCGAACCGGGTCCGGTCGAAGGCCGTCGGGTTGAACAGCGGCCGATTGGTCACCTCGACGCCCCGTCCACTCGAGCTTGCGAGGAGCCGGTTCGGCTGGACCATGACGTCGCCAACCGCGAAATGGGTCGCGTCGAGTGGCCCCAGCAGGCCGCCATCGGGATCCGAGCGATATACGCGCATCCGAAGGCTGCTTGGCATGCCCTTTCGGTCCGTTCCGACCATCGCATCGTAGGAGAGATGGGCAATTTCACCGGCAGCGGCGATCGAGGCGTGCCTGTCCACCTGCATTCCGGTCGAGGCCTGGTAGGTGACGCCGGCGTTGACCACGAAATCAAGTGCCGGCGCGCGCCACATCCGGTAGGGAAGCTTGACCTTTGGAAGGTCCTCCATTGGCATCGAGGCGGGCCTGATGCGCGCCGCCCGCTTTTCCCGCTCGATTGCAAGTTCAACCGGGAGCTTTGCTTCTGATTCGAGGAGTAGCGCCGAACCGGCGGTTATCGGCTTGACGCCGAGCCTGAACCAGCGGCCGAGGGCTTCGGATTCCACGCACCAGCCCTCGGGCGTCTCGCGAACCGTGCCGGGTGCAAGCCGCTCGGCTTGGTCCGCATATCGGGCAGTTCCCGCCAGGAGGTCGATTTCGACCCGGTTTTCCTCGCGAAATGCCCAGCCAGAGGCCTTCCTTTCCTCGAGGTCGATCTTCATGGGAAGGTCGAGGGTGGTGAGGAAGTCGCCGAAGACGATGCAGGTGCCCTCGGGCGTCTGGTAAGCTCGAACGCCATTTCCGAGCCTCAGCTGGCGGATATTGACGTCGAGGAGAAACTGTTCCTCGGGATCTGCCGTCCAGGCCTGGCCCACCGGGGCGGCCGCCCAGGCGGTAACGGCGCCGGCGAGGACCAGCGCCGCGTGCGCGATGGCACGACGCATCCAGCGGATGTTCCGCTGCACGGCGCTTCTCCCCGCCCCGGACGCCTAGCGGAGGACTGCGCTGGTTTCAGCGATGGTGACGGGACCGGTATCGGTCGGCTCGACATATTCGACCCGGACCGCTCCCGTGGCGCTGGCGGCCTTGGCCGGGTCGATCGGGATGACCACCGAGCGCTGTCCGACCTCGGTATAGACTGCAATTCCGGCAGCCTGGGCGATGGGCTCGCTGACCCCCTGCTTGAACACCTTGATCTCGCCGAAGGTCGAGCGATCGCCCGTGCGGCTGATATCGAGCGAGATTGCCGGTTTTCCGCCATCGCTGATCTTCTGGACATTGCTGAGCGCGGCCTTCGCCTCGAGGTTGCCGAGCCGGACGATGACCGGGATAGTCACACCGTAGATGGGGCGCAGCTGGAAGGCGACGCCGTCGACCTTGGGCTCGGCGGTCACCGGCTGCGGTGCGGGAATAGCCCGGAAAAGGAGATGGATCCGGTATTCGCCGTCGGCCAGTCCCTCCGGAGCGCGGGCCGAGAGACGAATGGCCTGCGGCTGGTTGGGCGGAAGCGTGACCTTGCGCGGCGCGAACAGGACCATGTCCTGCGCGGCCTTTTCGCGCTCGTTTGGAGCCGGGACATCCTCGAGCTTGCCTGCCGCGGTCATCCGCCTCAGCTCTGCAGAGACACGGTAGGTGGCGACATCGTCGCCGATATTATTGAGGATGACCTCGGTCCCGCGGCTGCCGTTCAAAACCACGCGGGTCGGCGCGACGAGGAGATCGCCCACTCCGGCGTGGGCCGGCGCGATGGAAAGCAGGGTGAGCGAGGCGGCGAGCGCCAGCGAAGCAAAAGGGCGCAGCGAGAAACAGGCCATGAATATCCTCCGAAATGGTCCGGAGGAGAATTGATCCGAAATGGTTATTATTCGGCTAACCATCCTTCGTAAAACATGACTGCGAAAAAGGGCCGCCGATCGCTCGGCAGCCCTTCCTGCTGTTTTTCCGAAACAGGTCCGGCTGGTGGTCGCCCGTTACTGGTACTGGACAGTGACGTCCATGTTGCCGCTGTAAAGGCCAGCCGAGGTCGTCCCCGGCACGTCGATCGAGCCGCCAACGGCGAAGGTCGTGCCATTGCCAACACCCGAGTTGGGAAGGGTGATGGTTGCAGGCGCATCGATCGTGAAGTCGAGCGAATCGGTGCCGTTGCTGATGGTGGTGTCGCTGGCATTGATCTGGACGACATGATTGTTCGATCCGGTAACCTGGAAGGTTGCCGGGGCCCCGGGGCCGGTGCAGGCGAGCGTCGCGGCCGTGCAGCTCAGTACGCCGGCCTGCGTCAGCGCGACGGTGCCGTCACCCCAGACGGTGATGGTGCCGAAGTCGAGATGGGTCTGGCGGCTGAGGGTCAGCGGCTTGACGATCGTGGCGCGTGCCTCGGCAGGGCCGTTGCCCGGTACGACCTGGGCAAGGGCAGGCGCTGCGAAGATCGTGGCGGCGGCAGCAGTCGCCGCCAGTCGGACGAATTTGGTCATTTCAGTTCCCCACTTGGTGTCGAAACATGGCGGCTGGCCTTGGCAAGTCTGCCGTCCATCCGTGATCCGCTCATTAACCAAGCCGGCTTACGGCTTTGCTCAGCGATATGGTTTCCGCGCCGTTAAGCATTGCTCCGATCCGGAGACAGTTGGCCCTTAAAGATAATCGACCTCGATCCGGGCATCGCCCCGAAACTCGCCGTCCGCGTCGCCCGTCACGTGAATCACGCCGCCAAACCGGAATTGGAGTCGACCGTTCGAATCGAGCCGCGGCACCGATGGAAGGTCGGAGCGGATCGATTCCACGCGGATGGAACCGCCGCCAAAGCCGCTGAGCTCCATCATCCGCGGCAATTCCACCCTGACCTCGCGGCCCGGCTCCCCCCGAATCACTACTTCACCGACCATCGCCCGCGCGCTCATCGCGGTAATCGACCCGCCAACCCGGCGTGAGCCATCCGGGCCCAGCTCGGCAACGCCGATCCCGGAACCGGCGGTGACCAGCCTGTCAAAGTCGAGGCTTGCCTCCACTTCCAGCTGGACCGGCTTTAAGGATGCTGCCTCGCCATCGCCTTTGCTGGGGCTGCACAGCCTGCAGGGCGCAGTCACCTCCTGCGCCAGGGCGAGCGCGGGAAGCGCCGAGCCGGCAAGTGCCAGGCAGGCAAGAGGGAAGAAGGTCGCCTTCATCGCCACCAGCCTATGGCTAGCAGCGTTGAAACAAGGTTAACGCGCGCTTCACCTCTTCTTGCGCAGCTTGTCGTGATGCCGCTTAGCCAATAGGGACTTTCGTCAATGGCTTCACTCAATGCGTCCCGCGCCAAGGGAATCTTCGTCGCGGCTGTCAAATGGTCGCTCGCCATCGGCTTTCTTGGCCTCGTCGGACTGCTCGTGGCGGTCTCGGTCGCGGTCACGCAGCTGCCGGACTATGACCAGCTGCGCCGCCGTTCCGACCTTGGACAGATGATCCGGGTCCGCGCCAGCGACGGGACGCTGCTGGTATCGCTCGGCCCGAGCTTTGGCCGCTGGCTGAGCTATGAGGACATTCCGCCGACGATGAAGGCGGCAATGATCGCCGTCGAGGACAAGCGGTTCCGCAGCCACCTCGGCATCGACCCGATCGGAGTTGCCCGCTCCTTCAAGGTCCGGATCGAAAGTGGCAGCTGGCGGCAGGGCGGCTCGACAATCACCCAGCAGCTGGCCCGCAACATCTTCCTCACCAACAGCCGCACCTTCGGGCGCAAGATCAAGGAAGCCGTGCTGGCGCTGGCGCTCGAGTGGAAATTCTCGAAGAACCAGATCCTCGAGCTCTATCTCAACCGCGTCTATTTTGGCGGCGGGGCCTATGGGATCGATGCCGCGAGCAGGACTTTTTTCGCCCATGGGGCCGAGCGGCTGAACCTCGGCGAGGCCGCGATCATCGCCGGCCTGGTGAAGGCTCCATCAAATTATTCCCCGACCGCCGACGTCGAGGCGGCGCGGGGACGTGCCGGCGTCGTCCTGAACTCAATGGTGGAAAATGGCTTTCTGCCGGCGTCTTCGGCGGTCGCTATCGATCCCGCCGACATCAAGGTCCAGCCGACCGCAAAGCAGAACAGCGTCCGCTATTTCACCGACTGGGCCTTGCCCCAGCTCGACATGCTGATCGACGAGACGAGCGAGCCGATCGACGTGTTCACGACGCTCGATCCCAAGCTCCAGGCGGCTGCCAACCGCTCGGTCAACGGATTCACGCCGCCCGGCGCACAGGGCGCGCTGGTTGCGCTCGATCGCGACGGCGCGGTCAAGGCAATGATCGGCGGCCGCGATTATGTCGATTCCATCTACAACCGGGCGACCCAGGCCGAACGCCAGCCTGGCTCTGCCTTCAAACTGTTCGTCTACCTGGCGGCGCTCGAATCCGGGATGAAGCCCAACGACACGATCGTCGATGAACCGGTCACGATCGATGGCTGGACGCCGCGCAATGCCACCCGCACCCATCTGGGGCCCGTCACGCTTCGGGAGGCCTTTGCCCGGTCGATCAACACGATCAGCGCCAAGATCGGCGACGCTCTGGGCTTCGGCACCATCGCCGACATGGCCTACCGGTTCGGTATCTCCGGGAAAATCTCGACCTTTCCCTCGATGGTGCTTGGAACCAGCGATGTCCGCCTGATCGACATGACCCGCGCCTTTGCATCGGTCCAGAACCGCGGCGTCTCGGTCGTCCCCTACGCCATTCGCAAGGTGGTCACTGCCGACGGGCGCCTGCTCTACCAGCACCAGGCCCGCGAGCAGCGGGTGCTGGTTGCGCCCTGGGTTGCAGCCGGCATGACCGACCTCCTGCAGACGGCGGTGCTGTCCGGCACCGGCCGTGCCGCCCAGATCGGCCGGCCGGTGGCCGGCAAGACTGGAACGACCTCGTCCAACAAGGACGGCTGGTTTGTCGGCTTCTCGAGCGGAATTACCACCGGTGTCTGGATGGGCCGTGACGATGCAAGGCCGGTTCCGGGCCTGCAGGGCGGGACCGCCCCTGCGAGGGCCTTTGCCGCCTTCATGAAGGTCGCGGTTGCCAATCGCCCGGTCGAGCAGTTCGAGACCCAGGTCCCGCTTCCCGACTGGCAGCTCGAACCCGACGAGGAAGTCTGGGGCATGAACTTCATGGATTCGCCCTCGCTCGTGGACGAGGACGGCAATCCGCTTCCCGACCAGGTCGAGGACCCGCTCGCCCCGCAACCCCAGGAAGAGACGCAGCGATGGCTCGACGAGGTGCTGCGGCGAAACCCGGAGAACCGGCCGCCGCAGCCAGTGCAGCCCCAGCCGCAGGTGCAACCCCAGGTGCAGCCGCAGCCACGGGTACCCCCGCAGCAGCCTCAGACGGGGCGCACCGCCCCGCCGCGCGAAGGTTCAGGTCGGGCGCCCGACCCGCTGCAGCCGCGGCCCTATTGACCGAAGTTCCTGGCGGGCCGCCCGGACGTCATCGCCGTAAAGCTCCGCCTCCAGCGCTCGAAAGGCCGGGCCATGGTTCATGTGGCGCCGATGGGCGACCTCGTGGGCAACCAGCCAGCGCAGCAGGTGTGGCGGTGCAAGGATGATCCGCCAATTGTAGCGGATCGCGCCGCTTGCCGAGCAGCTTCCCCAGCGGCTCCTGGCATCTCCTACCGATACCGAGCGTACCGTAACCCCGGCGGCGGCCGACTGCCTCAATGTCTCCTCGCTGAGCCGAAGGCGCGCCTCGTCTCGAAGGTGGCGCTCGATCCTCGCAGCGAAGCCCTCGACTGGCCCGCCACATCTCAGGACGCCGTCGGCAAGCGCGGGCTTGCGTGGGTGCGCATGGTCCCAGTCGAGAAGGACGTCCCGCCCCTCGAGGGGGATCCTGCTCCCTGGCACCAGTGGCTCCGCTCGGGGAAGGCCGCTAAGCTGGCTTCGCACCCAGTCCGACTGGCGCTCGGCCCATTGCAGTGCCGCTCGGCGACTTATCGCACGCGGAATGGTCAGGATCAGCCGCTCGCGGGCCTGGTCGAGCCGCAACCGCATCGATCTCGCCCGCGGATGGGTTCGAACTTCGACCGGCCAGCCGAGCGACGGGAGATGCAGCGGCTCAGAGCGGCCGGTCGACAAGGTGAAATTCCAGGTCGCCGGCATCTACTTCGCTGATGGTCCAGCCACGAGTCGACTGGCCCGCCTCGTGAACCGTCTCCCGGCTGCCCGAGACGAGGTAATGCCAGTCGGGAAGCGGCTTTCCTTCCCACCGAAGCCGGTAGGCGCAGGTCGAGGGCAGCCATTCAAGCTCGTCGAGCCGGCTGGGGTCGAGCTTCACGCAATCCTCGACCCTTTTCTTGCGATTGGCATAATCGCTGCATTGCCCGGTTCGCCGGTCGAGAAGCTTGCAGGCGACGTTGGTCGGGAAGAGCTGGCCCGTCTCGTCATCCTCCAGCTTGTGCAGGCAGCAGCGGCCGCAGCCGTCACAAAGGGCTTCCCACTCCCCCCGGTCCAGCGACTGCAGGGGCTTTTCCCAAAAGGGGATTGCGTTATTCATGCTGTAATCACACTTGGTCCGCCAAGACGGACAGATCAAGACAGGGACGGGCGAACGTGACGATCAATCGAGGCTGGCTGAAGGCCGGAATCACCCTGGCACTTGCGGGACTTGCGGTTCCCGCCGCGGCGCAATCGGGATTCACCCAGTCCGACGGCGAGGCCTTCCTCAAGGCAATCGAGGAAGGTGACAATAATGCTGCCATCCCGCTTATCGAGCAGCCGGGCTCCAGGGTCGTCAACTACAAGGGCTACAAGGGCGAGACCGCGCTCCACATTGCAGCGCGCGAACGCCATCTCGACTGGGTCGGCTATCTCCTGAAGAAGGGCGCGGACCCCAACATTGGCAATCGCGAAGGCGACACGCCGCTGATGATCGCGGCACGTATCGGGCTCGACGAGGCGGTTGACTGGATGGTCCGGCTCGGCGCGGACGTCGACATGACGAACCGCCGCGGCGAGACCGCGCTCATCATCGCGGTCCAGCAGAAGCGGCCGCGGATCGTCCAGCAGCTGCTCGAGGCCGGAGCGGACCCCGACAAGACCGACCATGCCGCGGGATATAGCGCCCGCGACTATGCAAAGCGCGACAGCCGCAATCCCCGGCTCCTCGAGCTGATTGAAAGCGTCAAGACGACCAAGAAGAAGGTCGCGGGCCCGAAGCTCTAGAAAGCCTCGCCCAGCGAGGGATCGATCTGGGCCGAAAGCCTGCGGGCCGCCCGCCGCGCAAAACGCAGTGTCTCCGCCTTGCGCCGGGCCGAGGCAAGAAGCCTTGTCGATGGCTCGCGCATGACAGCGGCATCGTAGCGGTCGGCGACGAGAAGGCCGGCGTCTGTCGGCATGAAGCGTTCGGCCTCGAGCAGCGGCGCAAGCATCTGGGGCACCGCCCAGAAGAATCGATCGCAATAGTCGAGGTAATCGGTCCATTTCTGGTCACCGAGCAGGTCGGCCTTGCTGACCTTTATCTCGACGATGGTGAGTTCCCCCTTGGGCCCGATCGCCATCAGGTCCGCGCGCCTGCCATTGGGGAGCGGCACCTCGCACATTGCAAAGAGATCATGCCTGCAAAAAAGCCTGGTTACGCCTCGCGCCACTTCCGCGGCGATCGGCGGACCATCGATGAAGCAATCGGGAATCGGGTTCGAAGCCATTCCCACTGACTAGAACAAAAGGTGTCCGCAGCCAATCCATGGGCGATGGTCGCCCGTAAAAGGCAGGACCGGCCCGGCTGTCGCCGGGCCGACATGAAATTATCGATAGAAGACGTGGTTGCCGAGCGTGCCGACCCGCTTCAGCTTCCAGCCAGGCGAAACGCGGCGAGCGTGGAAGAAGAGGGCATTGCCGACCGGCGAGGCGTGGAGTTCATTGTCGACGATCTTGGCAATCGCAACGGCGTCCTGCCAGTCGCGGCTTGCGCGCGGGATGCGCGGATAGCTTTTCCCGTGAACGAAGCTGAACTGGCTGCGCTGGAACAGCACGCCGCAATAGCTCGAGGGAAAACGGCCGGATTCGGCTCGGTTGGCGATGACATGGCCAACTGCAAGCTGGCCCTGGAGGCTCTCGCTCTTGGATTCAAAGTAGATGCCGGCCGCGAGACATTCGAGGTCGGCGCTGCCGGGGTCCGAACTGCGGAGGTTCGCGACGGTCTCGGCGAGCGTGGCTCCGGCCTCCAGTTCCTCTTCGGCCGGCTCGCCGGTCGGAGCCAGCGGGCTTGCCATTTCCTCGATGGGCAGTTTTTCCGTGGTGGCTGCCACGGGGAACTCGTTCGTGCCTTGGGGAATTAGTGGTTCGGCGTTGGGATTAACCTTCGCCGGGGCGACCGATGAAGCGGTCAGGGCAGCAATCACCAGCAAGGCGGAACGTAAAGCCACAATCATGAAAACCGTCACATGAGCGGTGAACCGGCCGGTCGGCGTGCTTCAAGCAGTCAATGCTCGCCTAGGGTGGTCCCCCGACTGCGTGGCATCTCAATCCGGCGTCTTGCCGATGAAAAGGATGCCCCCCGCGTCAATATGTGCGGTCCTGTTTTCGGATAGGTTCCACCCGGTCAACCTTCAGCCACCATTTCATCGATGAATCGTTCCGGCTCCGCGATGTCCAGTTCGATTAACCATGAATCTTCATCAAACCGGGCGCGTTTTTGGACCCATTCTTCAAGTTCCGCCGCAGTCGAGCCCGCGGCAGGGCCGGCCTTCTGCCACCGGTAGCTACCGTCGGCCGCGAGGGCCCTCTCGAGGCAGGCCTGGTGGATTCCCCGGCTTGCGACGAGGAGAAGCAAGGACCCTCGCTCGGCGTCGCCGCGCCTCAGCACGGTCGCAAAGCCACCTTCTTGCTCCGCCCGGCGAATGAGCGAGGCTGCCTCGACATGAGCGGCGAGCCGCCCGCTCATCGGTCGAAATTATACCCTTCCAGCCCTGCAAGCGGGATGTGAGAGCGCATGAAGGTGCCGGTGCCGCGGGCGCATTCCTCGCCGTCGCTGTCGATGATGCGGGCCTCGGCAACGAATACCCGCCTCTTTCCCGAGATCCATCGGCCTTCGGCCCGCGCCTCGCCGCCGCGCATCGGCTTCGTGAAATGGAGGTTGAAAGCGGTGGTCAGCAGGAAGCGGTCGCTGACCAGCCCGTTGGCGGCATAAAATGCCGCGTCGTCGAGCATCTTGAAATAGAGAGTTCCATGGGCCGCGCCCGCGGCATGGAAAGTTTCGTTCGACACCTCGAACCGGATGACGCTTTTTCCCGCTTCCTCGAGGCTCAGCGTCGACCGGAAGAGGCGGTTGATGGGAGCCGAATCATAAAGCGATTCGAGAGCGCGCAAATGCGCCTCTTCACCCGACGGAGCCTCGTCAGGCTGCATCCCGCTCCTCGGCGCCCAGCAGAACCGCCGCAAGCGCGTCGCGCGTCCTCGCGCCACGAAGCTTCTCGACCACGCCGGCGTGGCGAACGAGACGGCTGACCGCCGCAAGCGACTTCAGATGCTCGGCACCTGCATCGGGCGGGGAGAGCAGCAGGAAAACGAGGTCCACTTCCCGGCCATCGATTGCCTTGTAGTCAATTGGTGTCGCAAGGCGGGCAACCAGCGCATAGACCCTGTCGAGCCCGGCGAGCTTCCCGTGCGGGATTGCGACGCCGTCGCCAAAGCCGGTCGAACCCAGCCGCTCGCGTTCGCCGATGGCGTCGGCGATATCGGAGGGGTCGATCGACAGGCGCGACGCGGCGATCTGCGCCAGCTGGTTCAGGAGCTGGCGCTTGTTGCTCGCACTCAGGTCAACGCGGATCGCTTCGAAATCCAGAAAATCGGAAAGCTGCATTTGATCTCGTTCCAGGACCGGCAGTTACGCACGGGCAATGAATTTTGCCACGCACCTAGCCGAGCCATTGCTACTTTGTCACTTGGCGGATGGTTCAACCCAGCCGATGGTTCCATCATCCCGGCGATAGACCATGTTGTATTCGCCGCTGTTGGCATTGCGGAACATGAGGGCCGTGGTGTTGCGCAGGTCGAGCATCATCACCGCGTCCGAAACACTCGCGTCGGGAATGTCGACCCGGGTCTCGGCAACGATTGCCGGCGCCGGTGGGACCGGCTCTTCCTCGTCACTCGGCGAAGCAAAGATGGTGTAGGCGGCATTCTGCGGGATCTCGGCACCCTCGCTCTCGCCGCGCCGCTCGCGGAGCCGGTCCCGGTAACGCTTGAGCTGACGCTCGATCTTGTCGGCGGCACCATCGAAGGCGACATGGGCGTCATTGGCGCGGTTGGACGATTTGAGAACCACGCCCTGCACCACGGGCGCGACTATGTCGCAGGTGAAATCCTCATATGGGCCCCGGCCGAAGGTCACGCTGGCTGCCACGGCCCTTGAAAAATATCTGTCGGCCATTGCCGACAGTCGCCCGGAGACATGGGCACGGAGCGCCTCACCGGTGTCCACCTGGTGACCTGCGACCCGAATGTCCATCATCGCTCTCCTTTCACTCTCAGTCGGCTCAACCTCCCAACCAAGTCAGGCGGCGCCGCGTTCCGAAGTGGGAGCAAGAAATCGGTCCCACAAGGGATTGACGATCTTGGCAAGGAATGAACGGTGCCTTGCCACCTCGGCCGGCGTGGGTTCGTGCGGGCGCGGCTCGCGCACCGGCCCGGCGGCCGCACGCTTCGGAATGAACAGCTGCGTCACGCTGCTGTGAGTCTCGGCAACGAGGCCAAGGCCAATCTGCCGGCCGCCGGTCAACTCGACATAGACCTGCGCAAGCAGCTGCGCATCGAGGAGAGCCCCGTGCTTGATGCGCTGCGAGCGGTCGACTCCGAACCGGGTGCAGAGCGCATCGAGGCTGTGCTTGGCGCCGGGATGGCGCGAACGGGCCAGGAGCAGCGTGTCCACCATCCGGCTCATGCACACGGGCGAACGGCCGCAGCGCTCGAGCTCGCTGTTGAGGAAGCCGAAATCGAAGCTCGCATTATGAGCCACCAGCGGGGCATCGCCGATGAACTCGAGGAGCTCCTCCACCTTGTCGGCGAAGCGCGGCTTGTCCGACAGGAACATCTCCGAAAGGCCGTGGATTGCCTCGGCCTCTCCCGGCATCGGCCGCTCGGGGTTGAAGTAACAGTGGAAATGACGCCCGGTCTCGACGCGGCCCACCATTTCGATGCAGCCGATTTCAACCATGCGGTCGCCGGCCGCGGGAGAGAGTCCCGTGGTCTCCGTATCGAAGACGATTTCACGCATGGCCTATCTTAAACACCCGTCTCGAGGCCGAGACAAGCCAAGATATGTCCAACCTGGGCGCGTGTCTCGTCCAGAGTGCCCGACGTGTCGATGATGAAGTCGGCCCTTGCCCGCTTGTCGTGGTCGGGCATCTGCCGGGCAAGGATCTGGGACAGTTTCTGCTCGCTCATCCCCGGCCGGGAAAGCACGCGCTCGCGCTGGAGCTCGGGCGTTGCCGAGACGACGATTACCTTGTCGAACGCCTCGTCTCCGCCGGTCTCGAACAGGAGCGGGATATCGAACAGGAGGGCAGGCGCGTCCCCATGTTCGACGATGAACCTCGTCCGCTCATGATGGACGGCCGGGTGAACGATGGCCTCGAGCGCCGAAAGCTCGTCACGATCGCCAAGGACCGCCGCGGAAAGCGCATCCCTGTCCACGGCGCCGTCGCGCGTCGTACCCGGGAACCTCTTCTCGATCAGCGGGACGAGTCTTCCGCCAGGTCCCTGGAGCTTCCGGACTACCGCGTCGGCATCGAATGTCGGGATGCCTGCCTCGGCGAACATCGCTGCCACCGTCGACTTTCCCATCCCGATCGAGCCGGTCAGCGCGAGCGTGATCATGGAGCCAGCCTTTGCCAAAGTTCGGCGTCGCGGTCACGCGGGGGATCCTGGTCGAAGAACAGCTTGAAGCTGGTTGCCGCCTGTTCGACGAGCATGTTGAGGCCGTTTACCGTCTGCAGTCCCCGCGCTTCGGCGGCCTCGATCAACGGCGTCTTGCCGGTGCCGGTCACCATGTCGAACACCCAGCCATCGGCAGGGAGCAGCCTCAGATCGCAGTTGAGACAGTCCATTCCCGGCATGCCAAGGGGGGTCGCGTTGATCAGCCCGTCGCTCTCGATGGGCGCCGTGATCGGTGCCGGGCCAACTTCCAGGCCAAATTCGACGGCGAGCTTCAGCGCCGCCGAAATGTCCCGGGCCTGGATGCGAACATTGGTAAGTCCGACCAGTTTCAGAGCGACCAGGGCCGCGCGTGCAGCGCCGCCATTGCCGAGAAGGGTAACGCTCCCCATTCGCGCTTTCGCCTCGTAGAGCTTCTTCAGCAGGACCGCGATGGCGCCAACATCGGTGTTGGCTGCAACCAGCCTTCCCTCGCGCATCATCAGCACGTTGGCCGCCCCGGCGGTCACCGCCCAGTCTGCGGCAGCGTCGGCGAGCGCAACGCAGTCGAGCTTCAGCGGCATCGTCACATTGGATCCGCGCCAGTCGGGATCGGCCCGGCGCTCCTTTATATAGTCCGGAAACTCCGCGCGGTTGACCCTCCTGCGGCCATAGCGAGCCTCGATCCCAAGTGCCTCGATCCAGAAGCCGTGGATAAGGGGCGAGAGACTCTGCTCGATGGGATCGCCGATCACTTCGGCGTAGGGCAGTGACGTCATGACGGCATCAGCCCCTGTCTGCGCAGTTCGGCAAGCAAGGGAAGGAGCGGCATTCCAAGGATGGTGAAATAATTTCCCTCGATTGTCTCGAAGAGGTTCACGCCGCGCCCTTCGAGCCGAAATACCCCGACGCAATAGCCGACCTCGGGCCATTCCTCGTCGAGATATTGCTGGATGAAAGCATCGCTTAGCTCCCTGAACTGAAGACGGGCAGTCTCGGCATGGCTCCACTCCACCTCTCCCCGCCGCGCCAGGGCTACCCCGCTCGAAAGCAGCATCTCCCGGCCCGAGAAGGCCCGCAAATGGGCCGCCGCCTCTTCACGGTCCCTCGGCTTGGAATAGGAAGTCCCGGCAATGCTTGCACTGCTGTCGCTTCCAATCACCCACGCATCATCGCCTTGGGCAAGGCTCGCGGCCTTTCCTT